>JBMOHS010000021.1:0-33010 GCA_049317725.1 Blastocatellia bacterium | reverse complement strand
GTCAGCAGACTGCCCGTGACCGGCTTGGTTCGCCAACTCCCCTTCAGCAACAGCTCAAACCCGATCGTGCGACGTCGCGGCACCTTCAAGGAGACGGCCAGACCTGTCGAAAAGATGACGAAGAGCAGGAAGGAGATGCCGAGCATGGTCACGCCATACAATCCCCATTGCAGGACTCTCTCCAGCCAAAGTCCAAAAGCGGCCCCTTCCAACGCCCGCTGAATCCGATCCAGCCCAGCCCCCCCCCCAGTTGAAGACCAGCAAGAAGAGAAAGCTGGCCGCCCAGAAGAGAAGGGTCATTCGCGGCTGAAGGCGGCCGAGCGCGGCTGAGCCGAGAAAAGAGATGATGCCGACGAGCAGGACGACCCACATGTAGACCCCATCGACTTGGCTCAACCATCTCGCCCATTCCCCCTGCCGCAGTTCCGCCTCGCCGCGAAAGCTGGGAGAGAACCCCGGGGAGAACTCGATCCTCTCCAGTTGCTCTCCGCGCATGACCACCGTCCAGACCGGCGAGACCCACTCCTCCTCTCCCAGCACACGATAGCGTAACCGGGTAATCTCACGGGTATAGCTCGCTTCCGAGAGTGTGACCTGCAGTTGCTGAAGTTGTGGGAGCAGCAAGGTCAGCAGGGAGTAGGCCCGGGTGATCCTTGCCGTCTCCTCCTGGCGGGAGAGGGTGATGAGGGGAGCCGAGTCGTCTGGTTCGTCGGAAACGAGTGGTGGATTACGTGAAGGGTTGCCTCCCTGTTCCCTTGTGGGCAATGATCTCGCTGGTGACAGCGGGGCGGCGTAGAAGCGGCGCAAGGTTCCTCGACGGGTCAAATCGATGAGGATCTCTTGATTGGTGACCGGGTCGGTCAACTGCACCTCAAAGATGACCGGCGAGAAGAACTCGAGGATTGGGGCCGGGACCAATGGCGTTCCATTGGAATGCTGCCGCTGCGCCGCAGTCCGCAGCAGAAACTCGTCATTGCGGAGGTACCGCGACGCCACCCGGGGGCGCCACTCGCCCAGCTCAAGACCGAGGGACCGCCCCATTACGCGAGCCTCCTCGATCGCATCGACACGGTCGATCTCGATCGCCCAACCGCCACTGGGGTGGACCCGCGGAAAGAGCCAGAGACAGAGCGCGACACCAACTCCAGCAAGGATCGGAAGAAGCACAAGCCAGCGACGTTCGTGGACAAAACCGGCGGGTCGCATGCCTCAGCCCTCCCCGATCCGGACCAGCACGGCCGTCAGATCGTCTTCAGCGCCCGCCTTCCGGGAGACTTTGGAGATCTGCTTGACGGCACGGCTGAGCGACTCTTGCATGTCTGCTTGGCTTGATCGTGCCCAATCCACCCCCGATCGTGGGGAGAGAAGGTCCAACTCCAACTGCTGCTGGGCAAGGTTCTTGACGATCCCGTCGGTCAGGAAGAGCACACTCGCCCCGGGTGGCAGGGCCGCTTCCCCTTCGATGATGCGGATCGGATGATCCTGACCGGCCGGAGAAGGAAACAACTTGGTGATTTCCGATGGCTCGACCAGCGGGAGCGGTGCGTCTATTGGTCCCAGGTCGGGCAGGGCAAGCCGCACGATCGGAAAAGCGCCCGATCGGGCATAGCGCAGCATCCCCTCGGTCGCGTCGATGAAGGCCAAGACAAACCCCAGATTCGTCTCGTCCTCGACCCGGGGAGCCAGTTGGCAGCGTAGCGCGCGCATCAGCTCCGTCGGGCCGCCGTCGAGATGGGTCTCTCCTTTCAGCTTGGGGAGCAGGAACCCCTTGGCAAAGGCGATCGAGAGGGCAGACCCAAGCCCCTGCCCCCCCCCCTCCGCGATGACGACCGCGACCTTCCCCGGCTCCAGCTCGATCAGGTCGTAGAAGTCACCTCCCACCTCGAAGGCCGGCAGGCACTCCGCGGCGATCGCAAATCGATCGAAGGTCGGAATTCGCTCTGGCATCAATCGCACTTGGGCCTCTCTCGCCGCCGAGACCTCGGCCTGCATCCCCAACCGCTCGGCAAGATAGCGGGCATAGACCGGCCGTACTTCCTCCTCCCCATACGATCTGCCCCGCCACGAGAGCAACAGCGCAATCCCGAGGAGCCCAAGTGCCAACACCACCGAGACGATTCCTGATTGGTGAAGAGAAGGAACCGGCTGGACGAGCAAGCTGATCGTGTTTCCGACAAATGTCGGGGCTGCCAGCGCGATCACCGCTGTCAGCAGGTCAAACTCGAGAAAGGCGAGGAAGGTGAAGGCCATTCGCGGAATCGCAAAGACCAGTACCGCCTCCCACGGGCGCAGCGGGAGGTATGGGGCACTGCACGCGATCCAGAGCGTCACCGCTATCGACGGCAACATGATCCGCCGCGATTGAAACCGCCGGTAGAGAAACGGCAACGGCAGCAGAAGCCCAATCATGATCACCAGGATGACGTCTGTCACCCAGCCAAACCAGCCAAAGAGCCAGGGGGCTTTGCCAAACCACGCGTCGAGCGTGCCCAGTTCCGGGCCCCAAATTCCACCCGCTGCCCACGGCAGGATTGCCAACTCCTGACACAAGAAGATCCATCCCCCCAGAGCCCACCCGATCAGAAACGCCCGCCCCACATTCCGCGAGAAGAGATTGCCCGTCAGCAGGGCATCGAGCGATGTCAGCTTGCCCGGATAGGGCTCTCGCAGATCCCCCTCGCCGCTGGCATAGGCCAGCCCCAGAAAAAGACCAATCAACAGGTGCGTCAAGAGGACGCTGAAGACTACCGACCACTCCGGTACCGGAAAGTCCGGGTTCGCGAGGGTATCGTAGGTCGGGACATCGGTCGTCAGCAAGGACCCGCTGAGGATCCCCGCGATCAGCAATCCGAAGATCACCGAGCGGGTGTAGGAGACCTCTTTCTCTTGCACCCGCTGAACGAACCGGAAGATCCCGAACAAGAGAACCAGGAAGACGGCCAGCGTGTAGAGCACGACGCTGACGATCTTGAGCGGCGAGTCGCCACGCAAGGTCGTTCGCGCATAGTCCGGATCGATCGTCGCCGTCACTGTGTCTGCGACTAGACGCGTCCCCCGCACCTTCAGTTCACTCTGCAACAACAGCTCCGGCGCCTCCGGGAGTTGCCACCTCCAGACATACCGACGGGTCGCAATCTCACCCCGGACGATCTCCCCCAACGGCAATTTGGTGGGAACTTCAATCCCCGTCCCGCGCATCCGCGCCCGCAGGGCCCGCAGGGCGACCCGCTGCGCCTCCAACTCCCCTAGATCCGCCGTCGGAACGACCCGCGAGACGGTCTGCTCATACCCCAACGGCTCTCCCTTGACGTCCAGCAGCACCTCGACCGACTCGCTCCCATCCGGTGCTCGAAACTTGACCCCGATCGTCGCCTCTGGAACAAATCGCTGTCCCACTCGCCACCCGGCACCCCCTCCCCCTCCCGCTCCTGCCTCCGCCAACTGCTTCCGGTAATAGAACTGCAGGTCCTCGTTCGTTCGTGTGATCAGAAATGGCTTCCATCCAAGCACCGGAAAGCCAATCTCATTCGCGTACTCTGTCGCCCGCTCGATCGCCATCTCCCGGTCGATCGCAATTCCCAGTCGCACCTCTGGCGCATGGCGCAGCGATAAATACCCCCCGACCAGGTAAGCCGGTACCCCCATCAGCAGCAGGAGCAACCATCTTTTTCGCAAGATTTTTGGCAGCATATTTCGGGCTAGATCTTACTGGGAAAGCCCAATGAACGCAAAGCCCCAGGATCTCATCGGCGGTGGGAATCTTTTGAGATTCGCCACGTCTATTCGAAGTAGGGGCGAGGGGGAAGGGGCGAGGGACGAGGGACGAGGGACGAGGGGCGAGGGACGCCAGTTGCTGTTCTCCGATGGAAGTTTTTTCCCAGATGCTCTTCCCCATTTTTCTGTCCCTGTTTTCTATTTTTTGTCTTTCTGTTTCTCAGTTTGCCACCCCTCAACAAGTGATCAAGATTGAGACCCATTTGGTTCCAGGGGGGCGGCACAGGATGGCGTCGATCCCTTTCATCTTGCTTGGCAAGTCCGGCCACTCAGCCGGCTGTTCAGATCGTTTCTGGAATGAGCGTCGGGTCTCGTCCTGATCAAGGCTTCAATCAGCACGCAAGTCAATCTTATGGAGGCTCACATGAAGACCATCTCCAAGACGATCCTTCCGTTCCTGCTTCTCGGCTCGCTGCTCCGCTCCTTCGGTGAGCAACGCTCGCGCCGTCGCGCCTTGATCCTCTGCCTGAGCTGGGGGCTGACGGGGGGACTGGGTACCTCAGTTCTTGGCCGGACGACCAGCTCTGCTACCATCGTTCCTCCCACTTCCCGCGTCGAGTCGACCAACTGGGTCGCGAGCGGTCTTGACGCACAGGGAACTCCATGGCTCCGGTCCAATCGTGGCGTTGAAGGCCACTACCGGGCCCTCTCCTCCCAAACAACCCATCTTGATCTCTCCACGATCGACCCAGTACGGCCGCTGCAGAAGGCACCTCTCGGCACTGTTGAGATGGGCCAGGTTCCAGTCAGTTCTGCTGCTTCCCCTGGACTCTTTTTCACTTGGCGGACCCACGCCGGAGCCCAGTTGACCCTGACAAGCAGGCCCTTCAACAGCGAGCAACGCCAGATCGAGATTGAGTACCGTGCTGGGGAGACTCAACCTCTTCAACGGGCGATGCTCCTTACCAAGTCAGGAATCGGCTCTGCGACGAACCAACCAGATCTCCGAGAGGCAGAGGCCATTCTGGAACAAGCCGCCTCGCAGGCAGCTTTGCGACAATTGGCCCAGGAGTCTGTCCCCTTCCTCTCCGGCGAAGCGCTTCGACTTCTTCCCGTCTGGCGGTCATTTGGCACGTCGCTGATGACCCCGTCTGTAACACTGGAAGGAGGAGTCTCAGATTGTGCCTACCACGTGACAGACTGTCTGGTGGCCATGGTCGCCTATGGGGCTGGAATGAGCGCACTGGTTGGATCCTGCGGGTTCACCTTTGGCTGGGGCTGCGCCGGTGCACTGATCGCCCATCCGGTCCTTGCGGGGGCGACCGCCATCTATTGTGGGCGCGCTGGGCATACCTGCTCCCAGTAGCCTGAATTGAGTGTCCCTCCCTGATCCTCTCTTCTCAAGCAACTGCCTGGGAAGCGGGTCGGGGAGGGCGCCAAGCGTGAATCGGCCCATCGCTACTCGGCCAACTTTTGGAGGTCAACCCATGCTCAACCCATATCAATGCTCCCTTGGGAGCCTGCCTCGACGGTCCCGCCGTCGCCCGCCGTTCGGTCAGCGCTGGTTTCGCCCGAGGGGCATCTGGCAATCGGCCTTCTGGATCGGGGTCTTGGTGGGATCTGCCTGGATCGGCACCGTGGCCAGGGCGGAACCGGCTCGGCCGACTCTTCGGGAGATGGTCCGATTTTGCCCCGTGGATCCCCCCACCGGGGAGGTTGTCGAGAGGAATCTCCCTGCTGACCGGCGCAATGAAGACGATCGGCGCCGGGAAGAGGTTCTTGATCTCCTTGAAGAGGTCCACTTGCGCGCAGAGCAGGTCGTCGATCCCCTTCACCGGATCGCCATCCGGGCCAAGGCGGCCGGTCTGCTCTGGGAGTTTGACCCTGCGCTCGCCCGGAGCCGCTTCGAATCGCTCCGAACGTGGATCGAACAGCAATCTACCGAGACCTTTCCCAGAGACCGCGCCCGTGCGGAACTCCTTCGCTCGCTCTTCCCGCGGGATGCCGAGCTGGCCAGGAGTTGGCTCGCGCTGATGTTGGCCCCCTCAGGGCACGCTGCTCCTGGCCCCGAATCGGCCACCGCAGACTCACTGCCCACATCAAAAAGCCTCGAAGCCAGACTCGAAGGACAGACGCCGGATCTGCGGACGCTCAACCAACTGGCCGACCGGTTGCTCGAGGTCGACACGGCTCTCGCTGGAGAGGTTCTCGGGGCCTCCTTCGAACGGGGATACTCTTATCCTGCTCATGCCGCACTGCGTCGGTTGTCGCAGCAGGACCCATCCCAAGGAGCCCGCCTCGCACGACAACTATTGGCGCAGCTTCCAGCCTACCCAGCCGCCGAAGCGCTTACTGCCGCGCAGTTCCTCTTTGAGTCCGCCTTTCCCGCACCTCTCTCCGGCTCCTCCCCCGGTGCCTCTACCCGAGACATCCAGCCACTCTACCTTGCCTCGGCCCGAAAGGTCCTCCAGCGTTCCCTCGCGCTTCCCTCCGGCCCCTTCTCCTCCCCGAGAGAGCAACAAGCCTGGGAGGTCAATCAAGCGCTCCTCGGCATCATTCTGGATGTCTTTGGCGAGGGGCATTTCTCTGCCCAGGACAGGGCAACGCTGGCCCGGTTGGAGGCCTCTCTCCTACCTCCGCTGCAGGGCTTTCGCCAAGTTGTTCGGACTCGTCGCGAAGCCCACCTCTCGTCCCCCTCTCCATCCGGCAAAGCGGCTGATCACGCTCAAGTGGGAGGAGAATCCCGGCTTCTCGATCGCGTCGGCCACGCCCTCTCTAAGGGGGATCTGGCCGGAGCAAGGGAGATTCTTCGGCAGATGGAGAACACGTCGCAAGAGAAAGATTCACGTCCCCTCGTCGAGCAGCTCATCCTCCATGCCTCAGTTCGAGACACCATCGCCAAGGGGCAGCTGGCGGCAGCCCTCCCCCTTATCCAATCCCTGCGCGACCCGTTTCAACGTGCCGCGCTGCTCGGCAACCTGATCCGCTCCGTCAGAGAGGCGCCGGAACCCCAGTTCGCCCTCCACCTCTCCAACATGCTCCGCGCCGAGACCGCAGGCTTCCCCTGCTCGCCGCAGAAGATCCTGCTGATTCTGCCCCTCGTTCCCCTCGCGACTCCTTGGGACTTGCTCGAAGAGTCGATCTCCTGTATCAATACATTGCCGACTGTTGAGGGGCAACTCTTCTCTCTCGACACGTTTCAGTCGCCATTTCGGTACCTCGCCAAAGATTCGTGGCCTCAGACGCTCGAGGCCATTTCGACGATCCGGTCACCAGCCTTGGAGCTGCTGGCCCGTTTGGCCGCGAGTGAAGGTGTTCTGCTTCCTTCCCGACTAGAACCTCAACCCAAACAGAAGGAGTCATCTGATGGAAACCATGATCGCTAACGGAATCACGCTGATCGACTTTCTCTACTATGCGGCGGTCTTTCTGCTGAGCATCATCCTCTTCTACAATTCCCGGCAACATGCGACAACCTTGAACCGCATGCTCTACCGGCTCTGGATGGTGCTCTTCTTGGTCCTCTGTGGTCTGGCCTACTTCTTCCAGCGGCCATTGGCGACGCGGCTCTATGTCACCCTGCTGCTCGTCTCCAGCCTCGTCTTGCAATTGACGATCTGGCGCAGAGCCCAGCATCTCTCCCAGTAGGGGGCCCCTTATTTGAATGGAGAATGGGGTAAATGGAGAATGGAGAATTGAGAATGGAGAATTGAGAATGGAGAATTGAGAATGGAGAATTGAAAATGGAGAATGGAGAATGGAGAATTGAAAATGGGGTAAATGGAGAATGATTTGAATGGAATAGATCCCAGCCTTAATGAGATTGGGGCAGGTGCAAGGCCTTCTGGGTGCGCGGGCTTCCGGCCCGCCTCCTGTCCCATCAAGGTCTCTCCCGATTGTGTCAGGACTGCTCCAGTGCCTGCCTATTCTCACTTGGGGTAACTATTTCTTTCATATCATTCTCCATTCTCCATTTTCAATTCTCCATTCTTTGAGATCTACTCGACGCCCAGCAACTCGACGTCGAAATTGAGGGTCGAGTTCGGCGGAATTTTTCCTGTAGAGGAGGGGCCATAGCCCAGGGCTGGTGGGATGATCAACTTGCGTTTACCACCGACCCGCATCGACATGACGCCTTCGTCCCAACCTTTGATCACCTGACTTACGCCAATGACGAACTCAAAGGGGGTACCGCGGTCGACCGAGCTGTCAAACTTTGTCCCATCGGTCAGCGTGCCGGTGTAATGGACGCGCACCTTCTTTCCCGCAGAAGGGGAATCACCAGTGCCCACCACCTCATCGACATACCGCAAGCCGGAGGGGGTCGTCACTCCAGGCCCATCAGTGCCCGTGGAGAAGGGCCACCACCAGTAGGCCATCCCGACAACCACGGCGGCCGCGATCACCAGCAATACCGTTCGTTGGGGGGAGGGCTTTTTCTTGCGGGTCTCTTGGCGGGCCTTGGCATTGGCTCCACGCGCCGCTTTCGATCGACTTGATTGCTGTTTTCGGGAATTTGCCATAGTTCTGTCTGTCAGGTGGGGTAAGTCCATCCTGCCCATGACTACCCTGGGTAGAGCGTGATCAGGATACCAAGCAGGTTCAAAACAAAAAGGGTTGAGATGAGTTACTGGGAGGCAGGGAGTCGAACCCCGATAGGCGGATCCAGAGTCCGCAGTCTTACCATTAGACGACCTCCCAACAAGGGATGAATCCTAGCGGGTTCCTGGTCGCTTGTCAAGCGAGACAGAGGAACCCAAACGCTCCCCACTCCGTTATGACAGTTTGACCGAGAGGAGACGCGAGACACCAGGATCTTCCATGGTGACTCCGTAGAGCGTTCTCGCCGCCTCCATTGTTCGCTTGCTGTGCGTAATGATCATGAACTGTGTCTGATGGCTCATCTCGACCACCTTGTCGCTGAAACGGCCAATGTTCATCTCATCGAGAGGCGCGTCGACCTCGTCGAGGAGGCAGAACGGGCTGGGCCGGTATTTGAAGATCGCCATCACCAGGGAGAGGGCCGCCATGGCCTTCTCCCCCCCCGAGAGGAGCAGGACGTTTTGGAGACGCTTCCCGGGTGGCTGAGCGATAATCTCAATGCCCGATTCGAGAACATCCGACTCGTCGATCAACCGCATCTCCCCGTGTCCACCGCCAAAGAGTTCGCGGAACATCTCTTTGAAGTTCTCGTTGATCTGGGTGAAGGCGTCGAGGAACCGCTCTTTCGAGCGTTTGCGGATCTCGGCAATGGCCGCTTGTGTGTCGAGAATCGCCTGCTCGAGATCGTTCTTCTGGGTCGACAGGAAATCGAACCGGCTCTCGATCTCGGCCAGCTCATCAAGCGCCATCATGTTGATGGGACCGAGCGCCTCGATGCGCGCCGCCACCTCCGTCAGGCGAGCCTTGGCGGCCGTCAAATCAAAGTCCGACGGGATGGTCCAGAAGAGGAGATTGTCTGAGGCGGACTCGTCGAGGGCCCCTTCTTCGCTTGGCTCATCGGAAGAGAGATGTCTGACGGGAAGCGGTTCCTCTGGCAAAAGTTGCGCCAACCGCTCACAGATCGAGGCGAGGTCCTCGCCGAGTTCCGCTTGGCAAGTCTGGATGAGATGTTCCAGGTGGCTGGTCAACCGGGCCAGCTCAATCTGCTGTTCGGCCCGCGCTTCGCGCCCCTGCGCCGCCTGATCGCGAACAGTCCGCAGTGTCAGCTCAATCGTCTCGAGTTGCTCGCGCGCCATGGTGAGCTGTTGTGTCCGTTCGACGAGGCGCTCCGACATCGATCTCTGTCGTGCTGAGAGTTCCTGCTCCTGCAGTCTCCCGCTCTCGAGGGAGAGGCCGATCTGCTCGATCGTCTCACGAAGTTCGATCAATTCGAACTCCAGTTTGGAGAGGCGTGTCTCGACCTGTTCGGTCTCGTTTTCGAGGCGGCGCAGGTCTTGGAGCAGACCTCGCCGCCGTTCGGTACGCGCGGCAAATTCGGCGCGACGCTGGGAGAGGCCCTGGGACCTGTCCTCGGCTTGCCGTCGACAGAGGGCGACCGCCTCCTGCGCCTCTGTCAGCCGGGCGGCCAGCTCATCTCGCACCTGCTCGGCGAGGGCCAGCTCGGAACTGGCGTGAGCCAGTCGCCCCTCGACCTCGCCTCGCTCCACCTCCGCCTGCGCCATCTCCTGCTCGACGACCCGAATGTGGGCGGCGGTCCGCTCCCGTTCGCGCTCGTGTTGCTGCAACTGCTCCCGAAGGACCGCTCCTCGCTTGTCGAGCTCGCGCAGTTCGACGTCGAGGCGTCGCGCCTCTCCTTCCAGAATTGCCGCTTGCGATTCGAGGAGGGCGACCTCCTCTCCGACACCTGACGCTTCCAGCTCCGTCTCCGAGAGCCGCACGGTGATCTCTTGGATCTCCCGTTTCAGTTGCAGGACGCCGAGCGTGCTCTCGACTTGACTTCCGCCCGTAATCAGCCGGCCCGCGAGGATGCGTTCCCCCGTTCGTGAGACGGACATCCGTATGGGCGGATTCCCCCCCTCGCCCCTTGAGGGCAGGCCAAGCCCAAACGTCAAGCCGATCGCCTCGGCGGTGTTCTCGACGACCCAGGCCTCGGCCAGCCCGGGAAGAGCCAGCCGAAATGCGTCGGCAAACTCAGGGCGCAGGCCGAGGACCGACTCCAGCGTCGGGTGGCGCGGGAGGTCGTCGGACATCGTCTGACCTGGCCCTGAAGGACCCGCTGCCCGCGCGGCGGCACCGTGCAGGCCGATGACGAGGAAGGTTGCCCGGCCAGCTCCCTCCGCCTGGAGAAATGAGATCGCCTCGACTGCATCGTCGAAGGTCGGGACGATGATGTATTGCAGTTCGTCCCGCAGGGCGGTCTCAACCAAATCCTCGAATTCCGGAGCCACCTTGACGTAATCGGCGAGGGTCCCCAGCGTTTGAAACCCTCTGGAGTCTGATGGTCTGGTGAGGAGGACCTGGACTGCCTCCGAATAGTAGGCCCGACGTTCCTCCAGTTCGCGCAATGATTGGAGTCGATGGCCATCAGCGGCAATTCTCCGCTGGAGAGACGTCCATTGCTCCTGCCGCTCCGACTGCTGACGCCGGACGCCGGTCAACTCCTCCGTCACGCGACCTTGCTCTTCGACCAGCAATTGATGTCGTAGCTCGACCTCCCCGCTCTCCTGTTCCAAGGACTGGTGGCGCTCGGTCGCGCTCAACGATTGAGTGATGGCACGCTCCCGCTCGGCTTGCAGGCCCTCGATCCGGGAGAGGCTGCGGTCGACCGACTCGGTGAATTGACGTTGGAGCTGTCGCCACCGCTCAAGGTGTGTCCCGGACTCATACGTCGCCCGGCGAGCCTCCTCCAACTCCCGCTCCACCTCTTGATCCTGGGACGTTCGGAGCCGGTGGTCCTCCTCTGCTTCACTCAAGAGCCGGCTCTCGAGGTTGATGCCCTCCTCGACCACTTGCAACTCGTCGCGCAAACGGGTGATCTCCTGCTCGAGAAACGCCCGGCGCTCCTGATTCCCCGACTGCTCATGGGACATCTGGTTCTGGCGGGCAGCGAGCGACTGGCGCTGCTCCTGGAGGAAGGTCAACTGCTGTCGGACCCGCTCGACCTCGAGGTCGAGGCTGCCTGCCTCTTGCCGTGCCTCATTCAGCGCGCTCTCGGCCGACCTTGCCAAGAGGGAGACGGCTGCCTGATCGGCTTCTTGCCGCCAGCGCTCGGCTATCGCGACTTTCTCTTCTTCTTCGATCCGGGCCAGCTGCTCCTCACGTTCCGTGATCGTCGCGGCAGTCTCCCGGTAGTCAACCACGAAGATCCCTCGCATCAGTTCGCGCAACTCTTGCTTGAGCCGACGATAGCGCGTCGCACGTGCAGCTTGGCGCTTGAGGGTCCCCTGTTGGCGTTCGATCTCGAGCAGGATATCGGTTACCCGGGCCAAGTTCTGCCGTGAGGCCTCTAATTTGAGTTCGGCCGCGTGTTGCCGCAGCTTGAACTTCGAGACCCCAGCCGCTTCTTCGATGAGGGATCGACGATCGAGCGGCTTGGCCGAGAGAACCTGTCCGATCCGGCCCTGCTCGATGATGGCGTAGTGGGCCCCGCCAAGCCCTGTCCCCGCAAAGAGATCCTGGACATCCCGCAGGCGGCATTGCCGCCCGTTCATCTCATACTCACTCTCCCCAGTTCGATAGAGCCGGCGGCCAACGGTGACCCGCTCTCCGACCAGAAAGCTTCGTGGCATCAGAGGAGCTGCCGCGCGCCCTTTCCGTTTAGTCCCTGCATCAGGGGCTTGGTGTGTAAGAGGCACCAGGGAGGAGGCGACTTGATCTGACGCCTGCTCCGGGCCGGCTTCGATCTCGACGCTGCCCCCACCTTCGGTTGGAGCAGGGTCTGGTTCCGACTGGGTCCCTCCAGCCTCCTCGACCGCTTGACTGGGAGCCTGATCCGGAGATTCGCTGAGGGGTTGGTCTGTGGTCGTCTGATCCGTGGAATTGGCCGCTGGCGAGGATTCCGGGGCAGGGGACTCCCCCCGAAGCTCGAAGTTCTCCCGTACGACTAGCGTCAGGATGACCTCGGCCATCCCGGAGGGCTTGCGGTTTCGGCTGCCCTGGAAGATGACGTCCTCCATCTTGCCGCCGCGCAGTGCTTTCGCACGCTGCTCCCCGATCACCCAGCTGATCGCGTCCGCCACATTGCTCTTCCCGCACCCATTCGGACCGACTACCGCAGTGATCCCTTCCTGGTCAAACATGACCTCGGTCGGGTCGCAGAATGATTTGAACCCCTGGATGAACAACTTCTCGAATCTTAGCATGATCTTATCGTTGAATAACTTGGACGATCTCCACCCACCGCGGCCCCCGTTTCGGCGTGACTGCAGGCTGTCGATTTCCTATAAAATCGGTCAAGACAGGGATTGTCCGGAATGGCCGATGCCCGCGGGGTCAGGGGATTGACGCCGTGGCCACAGTTGCTGTGTCATGACCACAACTCATTGCGTCTTCTTCAAGAAAGGGCGCACTATACGGTACTCATTCTCTTTTGTCAATCGAGATGGCCAGTGCCCCCCCCGCTCGCCCGGACCCTCACGCCAGCCTTGACACAAGCCACCCAGCGTGAGATTCTCTACGACTTTGTTAGTGTCTGTACCCTAGATCATCCTGGAGTCCCACTTGTTTGGAATCCACCTGATTGAGGATTCTATGGTGTCGGTAAGCGATTTCTGCAAGGTGGAACGATCTTCCAGTCAACAAACAGAAGCCAGTAGCTAACCAGAAGGAGAGCGGAACGTGAGACAAACGGGGAAATTTCTGTTTACCTCGGAATCGGTGACGGAAGGGCATCCTGACAAGATGTGCGACAACATCTCGGATGCGATTCTGGACGAGGTGTTGCGTCAAGACCCAACAGGTCGTGTCGCCTGCGAGACGATGATCATGACCGGGCTGATCATTGTCGGGGGAGAGATCACCACCAGTGCCTCGGTTGACTACACCCGGTTAGCCAGGGAGACGGTCAAGGAGATTGGCTACACCCGTGCAAAGTATGGATTTGACTCGGAGACTTGTGGCGTCATCTCTGCGATCAACACGCAATCCCCCGACATTGCCATGGGGGTCGACACCGGTGGGGCAGGGGATCAGGGCCTGATGTTTGGATATGCCTGCAACGAGACCCCGGAGCTGATGCCCCTTCCGATCCAACTCTCCCATCAACTGGTCCGCAAACTGACCGACGTCCGACGCAGTGGCGCTCTCGACTACCTTCGCCCTGATGGGAAGAGCCAAGTGACAGTGGAGTACGAGGGAACACGCCCAGTTCGAGTTGACACGGTGGTCATCTCGACTCAGCACGGGCCGGATGTCTCCACCGAGCAGATTCGGGAAGAGATTCTCGACCAAGTGATCAAGTCGACGGTCCCAGTCGAGCTGCTCGACAGTGCGACCAAGTACTATGTCAACCCCACTGGCCGTTTCGTCGTCGGAGGCCCTCAGGGAGACACAGGGCTGACAGGGCGAAAGATCATCGTTGATACCTACGGTGGCGCGGCTCCCCACGGAGGCGGCGCTTTCTCCGGCAAAGATCCGACCAAGGTCGATCGCTCCGCCTGCTATATGGCCCGCTACATTGCCAAGAACGTCGTCGCGGCTGGTCTGGCCAACCGTTGCCAAGTCCAGTTGGCCTATGCGATCGGCGTCGCGGAGCCCGTCTCCGTTTACGTCGACTGCTTCGGCACCGCCAAAATCGACGAAGAGAAGCTTGCCGAGATCATCCGCGCCAACTTCAATCTGACCCCCAAGGGCATCATCGACTCCCTCGACCTGCGGCGCCCGATCTACCGTCAAACCGCCGCCTATGGTCACTTTGGTCGCCACGAAGCGACCTTCAGTTGGGAGCAGACCAACAAAGCCGATCGCCTTCGCGCAGATGCCGGACTTTAACCCGCTGGTTGGGAATGAAGGAGACCTTTACCCATGAAGTATGACATCAAAGACCTCTCCCTCGCGGATGAGGGCAAACGCCGGATCGAGTGGGCGGAACGCGATATGCCGGTTCTGCGCTCGATTCGTCAGCGCTTTGAAACCGAGAAGCCACTGGCGGGGATCCGCTTGGTCGCTTGTGCCCACGTCACTACCGAGACCGCCAACTTGGCTCGCACGCTCAGCGCGGGAGGAGCCGACGCTGTTCTGATCGCGTCGAATCCTCTCAGTACCCAGGACGACGTCGCCGCCGCCCTCGTCCAGCACTATGGCGTTTCGGTCTATGCCATCAAGGGGGAGTCGATCGACACCTACGTCAAGCACGTTTCGATCGCGCTCGATCATAACCCCCAATTGATCATCGACGACGGATCGGACGTCGTCGCCACGATGATTCAGGAACGGCCCGATCTGCTCTCCTCCATCATCGGGACTACCGAAGAGACGACGACCGGGATCACCCGACTCCGTGCCATGGCGCGTGATGGAAAGTTGACCTTTCCCGCGATCGCGGTCAATGACGCTCAGACCAAGCACTTCTTCGACAACCGCTACGGGACAGGGCAGAGCACGCTCGATGGCATCATTCGGGCAACCAATATCCTGCTCGCCGGGCGTACCGTCGTGGTCGCTGGGTATGGATGGTGCGGCAAGGGCGTCGCCATGCGTGCCCGGGGCATGGGGGCCAACGTCATCGTCACAGAGATTCACCCGATCAAGGCGATCGAGGCGATCATGGACGGTTTCCGCGTCATGCCGATGCAGGAGGCCGCCAGTCACGGGGACATCTTCATTACTGTCACTGGGAGTCGCCACGTCATCGATGGGGCCCATTTTGCCCACATGCGGGACGGCGCGATCGTCTGCAACTCTGGTCACTTCGATCTCGAGCTCAATCTGACGGCGCTGCGGGAGATGTCGACCGAGGTCCGCACGGTCCGACCGTGGGTCGAGGAGTACCGCTTGACAGATGGCCGCGGGATCATGGTCCTCGGGGAAGGACGGCTCGTCAATCTTGCCGCCGCCGAAGGGCATCCGGCCAGCGTCATGGACATGAGCTTTGCCAACCAGGCGCTCTCCGTCGAGTACTTGGTTCGCCACCATGGAACACTCGAGAACAGAATCCATCTTCTGCCCGAGGAGGTCGACCTTGAGATCGCCCGGATCAAGCTCAATGCGATGAATGTCGTCATCGACTCTCCCACGCCAGAGATGCTCGAGTACATGAACAGTTGGCAGACCGGAACCTGATCCTCATCTGGAGGGAGGGGCCGATGGTAACCGGCCTCTCCCTGACTTCCCCCCATCCCCGCTAGATCTTTCCTTCCCGCGTATTCAGCAGAATGGCAATCGCCAGGAAGAGCACTTGTGGTGCCCAGACTGCCACAAGGACAGGAAGACTGCCCTGTTTTCCTGCCGCTTCGAAGACCGACATCAACAACCAGAGCACCAAGCTGATGGCCACGCCGATCGCGACGCTCGTCAAGGGGCTCGATCGGCGGGCCCGACGTGTCGTCGCAAAGGGAATCGCCAGCAACCCCAGCGTGACACAAGAGAAGGGAAACGCGATCCGTTTCTGCAGGTCGAGCTCCATCTCCCGACTCTTGATCCCAATCCGGCTGAGTTGTTCGAGATAGAGGCGCAGATCGTGGGCGCTCATCTTCGTTGATTGGTTGACTGTCCGCTTGAAGAGGTCGACGCCATCGACGATCGTCAAACGGGCGGCGGTGCCATCAATGGGCAGATGGTCAATGGTGAGGTCTGGCCGGATCCGCCGGGTCTCTCCATCAAGAATTCGCCACGTCTGCGTTCCCGTCTGTTCCGCCTCGCGGAACTGTAGCCGCTCGGTCAAGATTCGACGGTCTGGGGAGAGCCGATAGATCTCCGCATCGAGCAACGTGTGATCCTCCTCGATCCGCTGGTAACTGTAGATCGTCTGGTTCTGGCCAAAGACCCATTTCCGTCCAAAGGCGATCGTCGTCTGTTCGAGCTGCTTGTTCTTGATCTGGTGATAGCGCAGATCCTGCTCCCGATTGGTGTAGGGAAGGAGGTGGTTGGAGAGCACCCATAGCCCCACTCCCAGCAGAATCGTCGTCGTCAATACCGCCAGGATGATCCGGGAGCGCCCCAGTCCAGAGGCCGAGAGCACGACAAACTGGTTGGTGCGGGCGAGCACACTCCCCCCGATCAGAATGGCGACCAAGACGGCGAAGGGGGAGACATAGTAGGCCAACTGCGGCGCCAAGTACCCGAGGTACCCCGCCGCATACTTCGCCGACAGGCCACTCTTCGCGAGCGCGGGGATCAGATCGAAGAGCGTGAAGGTCGTCGACGTCACGACGAGCGCCACCAGGGCCAGCAGATAGTACTTGGCGACCTCACTGACCAACAGGTAGTTGATCAGGCTCAGTAGACTCGGAAATCGCCAGGGAGCCCGGAAGGGAAGCCGGAAGGCAAGAACTCTTCTCCCCAAGCTCCACCACCGCTCTGGATCGAGACGAGCCCGCACCTCTCCCCTCCAGCGAGGACGCTCCAGGGGATCTTGCCTCTGCTCGTCGCTACTCTGGAGACGCCTTCGGAGCAGGGAAGCCAGGACTCTTCGTATTCGCTCCCCACCCAACAGGTAGCCTCCGAAGAGAAGATTCGACGCCCACACCCCAAACCACGCCGGTACCGCGCCGCGGGAGGCAAGGTTCTGCCCCATCACCAACAGCAGATAGTATCCCAACGCCACAAACAGAATGGCCACGACCGTTCGCGGGCGAGTGTTCCTCCTTCTCCCCGCTACCGACAAGGCAAATGCCGCTCCCGGCAAGAAGAGAGAGGCGAAGGGAAAGGCCAGTCGACGGTGCCACTCGACCCGTGCCGCCCGACGGTCGGTCTCGGAATCCGCCAGTCTGGCCCGACGTGACAACTCGCCCATCGTCAGCTCGGCGAAAAGTCCTGGGCCCTCTGTCGCTCTCCCCCCACGCGGATCCTGCAGTCGAATCGAAGCCTGCTCGAACTCTGCCGCCGACTCCTCTTCTGTCTCCCCGGCCCCACCAGGCCCAACGCTGCGACCCGTCTCGATCGTCACTCCTCGATAGAGGTCGACCTCGACCCCCTCAATCCCCCCGACCACGCCCCTCGTCCCGCGCCCCCCCGATCGCTCCGTGCTCCGGAACTGCCCTCGCTCGGCTGTCACCACTCGGTCGACCCCTGTCATTGGATCCTTCTGAACCAGAAAGACTCCTCGCCACGCCCCAGTCTGCTCTTCCAACTCCTGCACATACAAGATGCTGTTTGGAAACGAGGTCGTGAAGACGTGCGGCCGTACCAGCCGCTTCGCCTCCTCCAGGCTGATCCTCGAACGCAACGACCGCATCTCCCGCAAGGACTGCGGGGCCACTTCTGTTGTCAAATAGAGCCCCAATCCAGTTCCAATCCCCCCCAGGATCAAAAAGGGAAGTCCCAGCCACACTTGCCCAATCCCACTCGCTTGCGCAGAGGTCAACTCCAAGTCTGCCGATTGCCGACTGCACGTCATCACCGTTCCTAAGACCAACCCCACCGGTAACGTGATCACGACGATCCCCGGCAGCAACGTCATGATGAACGTCCAGACGACCTCCCCCGTACTCTCAAACGAAAAGACGATCTCGGAATACCTCCCGACCTGCTGAACGAAGACCAGCGTTGTCAAGATGACAAACGTCAGCAGCACATAGGGAACGGTCTCCCATAACGTCGCTCGTACCAGTCGATCGTGTCGTCTCATCGCTTCATCTGAACAGAACTCTACTTAGACCTGTCGCGTCTGATAATGTGTCTTATGTAAAAAAAGAATGCCTTATTACGTACCATTGCAATTGGAGATCATACAGGGTCAAGAGGATGGAAGAAAGTCAAGAAGTTGCAGCACCGTCAAACGATATCGCAGGAGAGCACGTGAAACGATAAAGTGATCAGCCAGTGCCTCAACGCTCGGATGGCGAGGTAAGAGTTGACGGAGACCAGCATACGGAACGAGAGCGGCGGCACCGATGGCATAGGCCTCCTCCTCGATATGGCGCGTGAAAGTCCGACCAGTAG
Organism: Blastocatellia bacterium; assembly: GCA_049317725.1. Lineage (GTDB taxonomy): Bacteria > Acidobacteriota > Blastocatellia > RBC074 > RBC074 > CAIOZW01. Next base: position 14,755 of record JBMOHS010000021.1, on the reverse strand, counting down.
GCTGTTCTGGGGTGAGACGGCTTGGTGGATGACCAAGCAGAAGATGACAGATCTCCTCCATGAGGGTGGCACGCAACCGTCGGGGGCTTTGGGAGTCGTTGAGAAGAATCAGGATGGAGCCTTGATTGGGGAGACGAAGCGCGGCACCGGACCACAACTTGGGGTCACGGAGAGGTTGCCGGAGGGTTTCAGGAAGCTGTTCCAGCTCTGACAGTCGCAGAATCTGAAACTGGAGGAGATCGGCCAGCCGAAATGGGTCGAGAGGCTGATCTGAACGAAGTGAGACGAGTCGTCGAATTTCGAGCGCTCGTTTCTCATACTCACACCAGCGGGTACCGGGCCTGGGCAGCAGATCGGCTGGAATCGGGGTGCTGGAGTCGGGTGTCATGGCTACTCAGCGTGTCATTTTGACCCGCGCCAATTGACCACGCTGGATCAGGTAGACTGGGCCTGCTTGGAGTCAACACGATTTGATCCGAGGCGATGATACGCAGCATAAGCGACCCGGAAGAGCTCTGCCAGGGCAACGGCCGAATCGGGTGTCAAGTTGGGATCAGCGCGCAGGTGGGCTTCGAGAATATCTGGAATCGATTCTTGAGGATAGTAGACGACGGCGGAGGCAGTGGGCGACGTCCCGCTGACGATTCGTTCCAAAGGGATGTTGAGCCAACGGGCCAGTCGGGCCAAGGTAGGAGTGTCCGGAACACCCGTTCCATTTTCAATACGGGAGAGGGTCGAAGCGCTGATCTGGGTCTCCTTGGCGACATTCCGCAAGGAGAGGTGGGCCAGTTCCCTTTTCCTGCGTAGATGTGCCCCCAGTTCTCCGACATTGACAAGAGGCTCTTCCGAACTAGTCATGATCAGAAACCTGAAAAACTGATACAGTGGGTAAGCACGGTTAGTGCTGAATATCGAAAACCGTAATCTACTTGCGAATACGACAGAGCGAGAGTAGCATGACATATTTGCGAGTGCAAGAATCTGTATCGAGTCTGAGACATTCCTGACACGGGCGATCGAGTTATTCGTCTTGTCGGCAACGGCAAAGCCCAAGGGCAAGCGAGATTGAGCAGAGGCGTTGAGGGGGGATGGAGGCAAGTCGCGCCAGTGGACAAGAAGATCTCAGCGATGATCAGCTGATCGAGCAAGTTCTTGGGGGGGAAGAGCCCTCCTACGAGATCCTGCTCCGGCGTCATCAACGTCGTGTCTACTCTATCGCGCGCCACTTTTTCCGATCACCTGAGACGGTCGAGGATATTGTCCAGGAGACTTTCGCGAAAGCCTACTTCTCTCTGGAGAAGTATCGTGGAGGAGCGACCTTTGAGCAATGGGTCGCCAGGATTGCTGTCAATAATTGCTATGACGAGTTGCGTCGACGCAAAAAACGTGGGGAGTCTTTGCTGACAGACCTTGCGGAAGACGAGCACTCCTACCTCGAGATGAAGATGGCCCGGCCCGCCTTTGAGATTCATCATTTGAAGCAGGAGCGAGAGAAGGCGGCGGAGATCGTCACGCGAATCCTCGAACGGCTCGGAGCCGAGGATCAACTCGTGCTGACGCTGCTCCACTGTGAAGACTATTCGGTCCGGGAGATCTCGGAGATGACCGGTTGGTCCGAGGCCAAGGTCAAGATTCGCGCGTTCCGGGCGCGGCACGCGATGCGGCGGGCCTTGATCCGGCTCAACTTAACGGAAGAGCGAAAATCCAAATCGTGAGAGAGGGAATGGAAGATGCTGACCAATAAGCGGAAAGCACAACTGATGATCGTTGGAACGTTCCTCCTGGGGGTCGCCGTGGGAACTGGAGGGACCTACCTCTTCTGGAAGCAACAGCCCGCTCCAACTTCCTCCTCCCCACAAGCGCTCCTCGATGATCTGGGACGTACCTTGGAACTGACGGCGCAGCAGCGTGACGAGATTGAAGTCATCCTTAAGCGGTCACGGGAAGCCTATCAAGAGCTGCGGAATCAGAATCGCCCCCAATTTCTCGCCGTGCGAGACCAGATGCGCGAACAGATTCGCGAGAAATTGACCCCAGAACAACAGCGGCGCTACGAAAAGTGGAATAAGGAGCAGGACGCACGCCGCGAGCAGCAGCGGCAGAGCGAAAATGGGTCGGCCAATCCATCTCCACCAGCGAATGAGAAACGCTAGACTGCCAAACTGACGCTGGATCGACTTATGCGAGGGCTTCCCTGCCCTCTCCCACCGGTAACCTCCTCGCTTCTGGCTCGGTGAACCAAGATCCATTCCCCCAAACTTGCAACCCCTCAGATCGATTCCGGAAACAATGATCGCTTCCTCTCACCCTCCAATCAGTTTTGCTTGGCGGATCCTCCTGCTCTTGCTCCTCTTCTCGACGGCCACCAGGTCGCGTGTGATCCCAAGAGGATCAGGAGAGCGTGCGGCCCCTCCCAACATCGTCGTCTTTCTGGTCGACGATCTCGGCTGGCAGGAGACATCTGTGCCCTTTCACACGGAGGGGACCGATCTCAACCGTCGGTACCGAACCCCGGCCATGGAGGAGATGGCAAGGCGCGGAATGAAGTTCCGTTCGGCCTATGCGTCTGCCGTCTGCTCCCCCTCGCGGATCAGCCTCTTGTCGGGAATGAATGCGGCGCGCCACCGGGTCACCAATTGGACCCTGCGCAAGGATCGTTCGCCAGACGACGCGAGCGCGGAGATGATTCCCCCCCTGTGGAATTGGAATGGCGCGACAACCTTGGGAGGAATCGACCGCACTGTCCAGATCACTCCTCTCCCCAAACTCCTTCGCCAAGCCGGTTATCGAACGATCCACATCGGCAAAGCCCATTTTGGGGCCGCAGGAACCCCGGGAGAGGATCCCCGCCACTTTGGATTTGATGTCAATGTCGCCGGCCATGCCGCCGGAGCGCCAGGGACCTATCGAGGGGAGAGAGATTTTCGCTCCACGAGCGATGCGATCTGGGATGTTCCCGGTCTTGAGGCCTACCACGGACAACCGATTCATCTAACGGAGGCCTTGACCCGTGAGGCAATCAGGCAGGTCGAGGGTGCGGTCAGCGACTCGCGCCCCTTCTTCCTCCTGCTCTCTCACTATGCCGTCCACTCCCCCTGGGAGGAGGACGATCGTTTCTATCCCGCCTACAGAGAGCGCGGACTGGGCCACTTCGAGGCGCTCCGGGCCTCGATGATCGAAGGCATGGACAGATCCCTTCACGACCTGCTCCGCACCCTTGAGCGATTGCGGATCCAGCACGAGACGCTGGTGATCTTCCTCTCCGACAATGGAGCGCCCCACGCCTGTCCCCCGAACCTCCCGCTGCGTGGACAAAAACTCTCCCCCTACGAGGGAGGATCGAGGGTTCCGATGCTCGCACTCTGGCCCGGAACGGTCCCAGCGGGAGCCGAGACGGATCAACCCGTCATCATCGAAGACATCTTCCCTACCCTCTTGTCGGTCGCTGGTCCCGGCGCCAGCCGAATTGCGACACGAACCAAACAGGTTGTCGACGGGAAGAGCCTGCTGCCTCTATTGCAGGGGGGCAACGTCACCCTGCCCACCCGTTCCCTCCTCTTCCATTTCCCCCATCTCTACTATGGCCAAGGCCCCTTCAGCGCTCTCCGGAGAGGCGATTGGAAGCTGATCTATCATCACCTCGATCAGCGGGTCGAGCTCTACCATCTCCCAACAGACATCGCGGAGGAGAAGGACTTGGCCAAGAACCGCCCGAAGATCCGGCAACAGCTTGCCGGACTCCTCGCCAGGGAGCTGCGCCGTCGTGGAGCCCAGATGCCCCGCTGGCGGAGGAATGGTCACCCCATCCCCCTGCCAGCAGCAGTGCAGTAATCTCAGGCGAGCTTCCATCCCTTGCGATAGGGGCGGCGGATCCAGGCATCGACCTCAGGAGCATTGGTCGCACGGAGTTGTTTGGCATCCCAGAGGAGCTTCTTCCCTGCGCGGAAGGCGACGTTACCGAGGTGATTGGCCTCCGTCAGCCAGCCGGCATACTCAAAGTTGCAGGTTGTCGGTGCTCCCGTCTTACATGCGTGAATCCACTCGGCGTGATGGCCCAATGACTTGGGGATGAATGGCTCTGGTGGTTTGAATTCAGCGAACGACTTCTCTGGCAGAAGGAGATGTTTGCCGTAATCGGCGAGCAGCATCCCCTTCTCGCCAACGAAGAGGACACCACTGTTCCACTGAGGAATTCCGTTCTCCTTCCAGATAGCCGGCTTCTCCGTTCCCTGGTACCAAGAGAGCCGTACTGGGGCCATCGCGCCGCGTTGGCCATATTGGTAGGTGACGGCCATCGAAGCCGGGGCGATCTCTGAATGGGGTTTGGGACCCGCCGTCGGCTCGACGCTGAGCGGGGCGTCGAGCTTCAACGCCCACCAGGGGAGGTCGATCCAGTGGCTCCCCAGATCGGACATCGTTCCATTGCCAAAGTCCCACCACCGGTACCATTTGGGCCCTGGAAAATAGACCTCGTGGAAAGGGCGAGAAGGGGCGGGGCCCAGCCAGAGTTCCCAATTGAAATGGGCGGGAATCGGCGTGGTTCCAGTTGGCCTGTTCTGGACAAACACAATATCCTTGGCCGCCGTCGCATCGGCTTCCGTCTGGTGCCAGCCCCAGGCCCGGCCGACCCAGACGTGCACCTCACTGACCTGCCCGATTGCGCCAGTCTGAATCAACTCGACGACCCGACGATAGTTATCCGTGGCATGGATCTGGGTTCCCATCTGCGTCGCCACCTTGGCCTTCCCCGCCGCCTCGCGGATCACGCGTGCTTCCCAGATATTGTGCGTCAGAGGCTTCTCGCAGTAGACGTGCTTGCCCAACTGGAGGGCGGGAAGGGTCGCGAAGGCGTGGGTATGTTCCGCCGTGCTGATGACGACGGCATCGAAGAGGGAGGCCGCATCAAAGACTTTCCGGAAATCGTCGAAACGGCGCGCCCCAGGATGGCGCGCGGCGGCCCGATTGAGCCCCTCCTCATTGACGTCGCAGAGAATCGCGATGTTCTCCGACTCGACATCTTTCAGATTGGCGGCTCCACGACCTCCTGCCCCGATGATCGCCAAGTTGAGCTTGTCGTTGAGATTCCGACCACGAACAATCGCCGGGGCTCCAAACCCAACGACTCCCGCCGCCAGCACTTGTTGTAGAAACGTCCTTCGCCCCTCGCTGCTTGCTGCTTGCTTGACGACGCTCTCGCGCTCGTCCCCACGCGCTCTCTTCATCGGTCTCTCCCTTGGTTGCCTTTGGTACAGGATGTCGCCTCTCTCTACCCGGTCTGGTCGATCGGGCAAGAGGCGCCTCAATGGCGCGAATTGTAGATCGAATCTCCCCATTGAACAAGATTTCTGATCCCCTCAGGACCGTGGGTGGAACTTTTGGTAGACCTCCCGGAGGTGGTCATCCGTGACGTGGGTGTAGATCTGCGTCGTCGAAATATCGCTGTGGCCAAGCAGCAGTTGCACGGATCGAAGATCCGCACCATTCCGGAGGAGGGCCGTCGCGAAGCTGTGGCGCAACAGGTGAGGGGTCAAATACGCAATCCCGGCCGATGCACCATAGCCCTTGAGCCGCCGCCAGAACTGCTGCCGGGTCATCTCCTTCCCTTCCGGCTCGACGAAGAGAAGATCGGACGATCGATCCCCGAGCAGTTGGCGGCGGATGGGCCAATAACGACGAAGAAACTCGACTGCCGTTCGCCCCAGCGGAACCCGGCGCTGCTTCGATCCTTTCCCGAAACAGGTCAGCAGACCAGTCTCGAGATCGAGGTCCCGGACTGAGAGTCCGACCAGTTCGGAGACCCGCAGCCCTGTCGCATAGAGCACCTCAAGCATGGTTCGATCCCGAAACCCTGCCGGACAGCTCAGATCAGGCTGCGCCAACACCGCCTCGACCTGCTCCGGGGTCAAGAAGTGCGGTAACCGCTGCCAGACCTTCCTCGGTGCCAAGTGCTCGGTCGGATCGACCCCCACCAAGCGCTCCCTCATCAAGTAGCGATAGAATGACCGTACGGCGGAGGTGAACCTCGCCAATGTCCGGTCGACATTCCCCTCCTCTTCTTTCATTCTCGCCAACAGCTCGACCAGATCACCGCGATCGAGCGATCGAACCGATTTTCCCAGCTCAACTGCCCAGCTGACCAGTTTTCGCAGATCACGTCGGTAGGCCTCAACAGTGTTGACCGAGAGCCCTTTCTCCGTCCGATTCCATGTTATAAACTCACCGACTAATTGATCGTCTGTCATCTTCTCAGCTCCAGGGTTGACGATATTTTCGCTACCGCGAGTTTCTTTTGGCAATCTTCGTAAGATTATCAGACGCAGACAAAGAGAGAAAGTGACAGAAGAAAAAGAGGAGGAAGAGGATGAGGTTACGGGAGATCGCGGAAGCAATCGGCGGGGAGGTCAAAGGGGACGGCGAGTTGGAGATCCAAGGAGTAGGGCAGATTGAGAATGCGCAATCTGGGGAACTGACGTTTCTCAACAATCCGAAGTACCGACGCTATGTCGCGACAACCCGAGCCGCGGCCATCATCGTCAGTGATCCGGAGGTACTGAGCGAGGGCCAATCGGGAATTCTCTCCCCGACCCCATACTTGGCCTTCGCGAAGGCCCTTGGACTTTTCCATCGCCCCTTGACCATCGTCGAGGGGGTCCACCCGACGGCAGTGGTCTCCCCGACGGCAAAGATTGGCAAGGGCGTCTCGATTGGGCCCTATGTCGTCGTCGGAGATGGGGCCTTGATCGGTCGAGAGGTGACCATTCGCAGCCATGTCGTCATTGAGGAAGGGGCGGAGATCGGGGCGGAGAGCTATCTCCACTCGCACTGCGTCGTGCGCGAGTGGTGTCGACTTGGAGAACGGGTCGTCCTCCAGAATCGTGTCGTGATCGGGGGCGATGGATTTGGATTTGCCAATCGACCGGATGGGAGTTGGCAGAAGATTCCGCAGACAGGCATTGTCGTCATCGAAGATGACGTCGAGATCGGTGCCGGCACGACCATCGATCGCGCGACCATCGGAGAGACGCGTATTGGGAGCGGGAGCAAATTCGATAACCTTGTCCATATTGGGCACGGATCGAGCATCGGACGTGACACACTCCTCTGTGCTCAGGTAGGATTGGCGGGCAGTACCCACCTTGGCAACCGCGTCATCCTCGGGGGACAGGTCGGGGTCGCCGGCCACCTCACGGTGGGGGACGGGGTCATGGCAACGGCACAAGCGGGGATCCCCAGTTCGGTGGAGCCGGGTCGGGCCATCTCCGGTTCGCCGGCCATCGATCATCGCGCTTGGCTCAAATTCTGCGCGATCTTCGATCAGATCGCCGATTGGCCCAAGGAGATCCGTCGGCTGCGCGAAGGATTGTCCCGTCTAGAAGCATTCAAAACACGGATTGAAGAGAAGGAACAAGAAGAATCACGATGAAGATCGAGAACAAATCTACACTGAAAGTACCCAAAAAGACGACCGAGACGATCGAGTCGATCCTCGCGACCCTTCCCCGTGAACACCAGCGGGGCCTCTCACGCATCGTGTTGGTCGACACGATCATTCCAGACAGCCGGTTCCCCTTGGATCCAGGAACGCCACTTCCTGGTCTCTACCACCCGCGCCAAGGAACGACTCAACCCTGGTCCGAGATCTCTTTGAAGACCCTCCTCCAGCAGGAGGAGGGCTTTTTCAAGCGCCTTGCCGCCAAGCTCAACTACCGTCCTAACCTGGCCTATCTCGTCCTCTCCCTCCAAGCCCAGCACTTCTACTTGACCCTCTCTCACGGAATCAAAAAGCATCAATATGAAGGGGCGATCCGCTCCTACGTCGATCAGTACCACCGCCTCTGGCGCGAGAAGGAGAGTGGATGGAGAGGAAGGCTCTTCAAACCGCTCCAACCGGTCTTCGATCGCTGGGCCCGCAAGCTGCGAAAGAAGTATGCCGCCGAGAGGAAGACTGGCCGGTAGTCTCCCCTTCTCTTCCCGGCTCGCGATTTCAACTGAAAGGTGCTCCTCCTCCAGACGGGTGGGAGCATCTTTCCACTGAAGGCGACTGAAGGCTACCGGAGGAGTCCGTCGACTATTCGGTCGAGCCAGTCAATCGCCGAGGGATCATCCCGCTGGTGGAAGCTGGCGGCGCAGGCTCTGCAGAATTGCCTCGAGGGTCTCGATCAGCTCTGCTTCAGAGACCTCTGTCCGGCGAAACTTCAGCTCGAGGCGGAACTCTTTTCCAGGGGAAGCGAAGCGGTAGGTGAAGGGGGAGGGGCGGGACTGAGGTGTCCGACGCTCTTTCCGGGCGTCATCCCGTGTCATCCCGCTGCGCGCAATCCGGTCGACAAACTGGGCCATACTTTCGGGGTCTGGTTGACGTGCTACTTGAAGGAGAAGTGATTTCGAGGAAATGCGAGCACGATCACAGATCTCACGTAATGGCTTAGGAATCTGACTCAAACTCAATGATTCCGTGACAGATGAGCGGGCCTTTCCGATCTTCCGCGCGATCTCTTCGTGAGTATATCCAAACCGATCAGCGAGGAGCTGCAAGCCATCTGCCTCCTCGAAGGGAGTCAGATCTTTCCGTTGGAGATTTTCAATGAGGGCAATCTCTGCGACGGCCTGATCGTCGACCGCCAGCTCGATGCAGGGAACCTCTGTCAACCCAGCCTGCCGGGAGGCTTGGAAGCGCCTCTCCCCGGAGATGATCATGAATCGCCCCCCGACTTCGTAGGGACGCACCAGAAGAGGCTCAAGCACCCCTTTCTCCCGGATCGAGGCGATCAACTCCTCAAGGTCTCCCAGATCGACTCGTGGCTGGTTCGGATTGGGCTCAAGCCGATCGAGGGCGATCATTCGTCCGATTGGGGCCCCACGCAAGGAAGCAAGCTCCTCGACATAGTGACGGTCATGGCGCATCTTGAGGGTCGTGGGGAGTCCCCGCTTAGTTGGCACGGCTGATCACCTCGTCGCATAGATTGGCATATTCGATCGCCCCACTCGACTGGGGGGCGTAATGAAAGATCGACTCGCGGTAGGCGGGGCTCTCTTCCAAGCGGACAGACTTAGAGATGGTCGTCTCGAAGACCTTGCTCCCGAAGACTTGGCAGATCTGGTCGTAGATGTCACGGGAGAGGGTGGTGCGCCGATCGTGCAGGGTCACCACGACCCCGAGGACCTCCAATTGAGGATTCGGTCGTGCCTTGATGCGCTCGATGGTGTCGAGCAGGTCGTCTGTCCCTTCGAGCGCAAAGTAGGAGGACTGAATGGGAATGATCAGGTGGGTGGCGGCGACGAGCGCGTTGACCGTAATCAACCCGAGCGTGGGGGGGGTATCGATCAGGATCACATCGTAGTCCTTCTCCAGCCGCACCATCCGATCCTTCAGCCGAAACGGAGCGTCGAGTTCGCCGATCAGCTGTCCCTCCAGTTTGGCGAGGTTGATCCGGGAGGGCAGCAGGTCAACGTTCTCGACTCGGGTCTGTCGGACCACTTGATCCAGTCGCAAGCCCGTATCCATCAGGAAATCATAGATGGAGAGGTCTATCTCCTCGATTGGGAGAAACGAGATCGTACTGTTCGCCTGCGGATCGAGATCGGCGAGAAGCACCCGCTTCCCCCGCTGCGCGAGCGCGGCCGCGAGATTGATGGCGGTAGTCGTCTTGCCGACCCCCCCTTTTTGATTGGCAATCGCGATGATCATGACCTGAGAGCCCTCCTCGCCCTTCGATTCAGCCGTGGTGGGCAGCGGACGCCTACATCTTGTAGTCGCTGATGTCCTCAATCTCCTCTGGCCACTCGACCTCTTCTTCGGCATCCGCCGCCTCGGCCTCGGCCGCCGGTGAGGTCTCGTCGAGCCGGGAGGTCTCCATGACCTCGTCACGAATGAAGATCGGACAATCGACGCGCAGGGCGAGAGCAATCGCGTCGCTGGGGCGCGCATCGACCAGGACCACTTCATCGCCAACCCGGATCTCGATCAGGGCATAGAAGGTGTTGTCGCGCAGTTCCGTGACCGTCACTCGCTCGACCGCTCCCCCCAGTTGCCGGATCGCATTCCGCAGGAGATCGTGGGTCATCGGGCGCTGCGGAGCAACCTTCTCGATCTCCGTCGCAATCGAGTTGGCCTCAAACGGACCGACCCAGATCGGGAGCATGGCCTCACTCTTGACATCTTTCAACAGGACAATCGGGGAGTTGGTCGTCGGATCGACCAACAGCCCGCGAACCTTGACTTCCCTCTCCATGCGAGCCTCCACAAATCAGACCAACACGCCATAGAGGCTGTTTGTCTTGACATCCGTCACTTTAACCTGGGCCAGGGTACCAATCCGCTCACGATCCCCTGGAAAGTTGACCACTTTTTGACAGCGGGTATGCCCTGTCAAGTCTTGCTCCGAGCGCGCGCTCGTCCCCTCAACAAGGACCTCGACCGTTCTCCCGCGGTAACGCTCATAGCGCTGCCGCTGGATGCGGCGTTGCAGCTCCTGAAGCCGAAGAAACCGCTCCGTCTTGACCTCCTCTGGAACCGAGTCTGGATAGGCGGCGGCGGGGGTCTTCGGGCGGGGAGAGTAGTTGAAGATGTAGAGTCCATCGTATTCAACCTCTGCCACCAAGCGGAGTGTCTCCTGAAAATCTTCTTCTGTCTCTCCTGGGAATCCAACGATCAGGTCGCCGGTGATCGCATAGTCCTTCCGACCCTGGCGGATCGCAGCAATGCGTTGCAGGTACTCCGCAGAGGTATAACCGCGTCGCATGGCACGCAGGATCCGGTCGCTTCCAGATTGGGCGGGCAGGTGAATCCACTCGCAGAGGTTCTCGTGCGCGTCCATGACCCGGACCACCTCCGCGTCGAAGTCACGCGGGTAAGAGGTCGTATACTTGATGCGGGGGATCCCGGTCTCTGTGGCCAGCCGGTCGAGGAGGCGGGCAAAGGTGATCTCCCCGGTCAAGTCGGCCTCCTGGGAGACGAGACTGCCGTGGATCCGCCCACTCAAGCCATATCTGTTGACGTTCTGACCGAGGAGCTGCACCTCCAAGTACCCCTCGGCGGCCAGGGCACGGGTCTCCTCGACGATCATGTCGGCGCGCCGACTTCGCTCCCGACCACGGGTAAATGGGACGATGCAGAAGGAGCAGAACTTGTTGCAGCCCTCCGTGATCGTCACGAAGGCGACGTGGCTCGTTTGACGTTGGCCGGCCTGGAGTTCATAGAAGGGCGCCTCCTTCGAAAGACGAACCTCGATGGCACGAGGAAAGCCCTGGTCGAGCTGCTCGACCAACTGGGGCAGCTTGGCGATCGCCTGGGTGCCGAGGACGAGTCGGACATCCCGGCTCCGCTCAAAGAGTCGATCGGCCTCCGCCTGGGCGACACACCCCATGACGCCAAAGATCGGGAGCGGTAAGGTGGCAGATGAGTCCCCTCTCCGACTCTGCCGCAACGATTTCAACTCCTGCTTGAGATCCTGGATTCGGTGATCGACTTTACGGGCGGCCTTCTCGCGGACCATGCAGGTATTGAGGAGAATCAGATCGGCCTCCAGCGGGTCAGCGGTCGTCTCGTACCCGCTCGCGGAGAGCGCGTGGATCGCCTTCTCACTGTCGTGGGCGTTCATCTGGCAGCCATGGGTCTCAAGGTAGAGCTTCTTCATGCAAAATTCATCCGAAAATTGGACTCGCAGCGCTCTGCATGCCGCAGAGGGTGGCTGTAGCCAGAGGCAACGTCTTGCCGCATCCCTCCAATGCCTCTCAAATGGAGAGATCTGATCTGGTCGCCATCGAGTGTGGGGGCAAGGGGCCCCTCTCGGATTGGCGAGCATTGAATCAACGACCTTTATATCCCACTCGTGGGTTATATACCAACCGCCACGACACGACAAGCCAGACGATCGAAGTCTCAAGACCGCAGCAGCTCGCGGGCATGGCGTCTGGCAAGCGTGGTGACCTCGGCACCGCCGATCATGCGCGCCAACTCCTCGATCCTTCCATCCCGGTCGAGTTCCACCACATCGGTCAAGGTTCGTCCCTCGATAACCGCTTTGCTGACCTGGAAATGGGCATCGGCATAGCGCGCGATGAGCGACTGGTGGGTGACACAGAGGACTTGGTTGCTGCTGGCCAACCGCTTGAGCCGCAACCCGACGGCGTCGGCGACCTTCCCCCCAATGCCTGTATCGATCTCATCGAAGATCAGTGTTCGCGGAAAGAGGGTCGGAGCAATGATCGTCTTGAGAATCAACATCAGCCGCGAGAGCTCTCCGCCGGAGGCGACGGCACCAAGCGGACGCAGCTCCTCCCCTGGATTAGCGGAGAAGTAGAACTCGATCGTCTCCGCGCCGGAGCGTCGCGGCGAGATGTTCGCGCCCAGCCCCAAAGCGGCGAGCCGTTCGCCGAGCGGTGAGGAGTCGACCCGCTTCCAACGAACCTCCCACCTCGCTTGTGGAAGCGCGACATCGGCCAGCTCGGCAACGACGGCGGCCTGCAAGCGGGTGATGGCGTCGAGCCGCCGGGCAGTGAGGGCCGACACCGCCACTTGGTAGGCGGCAAGATCGCGCCCCACTTCGTCACGGAGCGCCTCGCGTCGCTCCTCGTGGTGCAACAGTTCGTTCCGCTGCTGGCGCAATGCCTCGAGCTTCTCGATCAGCGAGGAGACGGGCCCCCCGTACTTCCGCTTGAGCCGGTCGATCTCGGCGAGCCGGTCCTCCACCTCCTGGAGTCTGGCTGGTGAGATCTGCAAATCCTGGAGGTAGTCGCGCAACTGAAAGGAGAGATCCTCGATGCTGTGGCGGGCCGTCGTCAACTGTTCGGCAATCGGTAGAAGCGTTGAATCGAGGGAGGCAAGTTCGGCCATCCGGCGCTGCACTCCCCCGAGCTGAGTCAGGACCGCCTCCTCGTTCTCATAGAGCAGGGCAAAGGCCTCATGACTGAGATTGGCGATCCGCTCCCCATTGGCCAGACGGCGTCGTTCGTCGAGGAGAGCCTCCTCCTCGTCGGCGAGGAGCCCCGCAGACTCGAGCTCCTCGATCTGAAAATGGAGCAGGTCGAGCGATTGCAGCCGCTCCGTCTCCGACTGTTGGCCAGCTTCGAGCCGTTTGACGCTCCCAAGGAGCAGATCAAAGCTCCCCGCCACCTCCTGCCGCTCCGCTTGAGCTTCGGCATAGGCGTCAAGCAGATCCCGCTGGGCCTCCGCCTGAAGCAGACTCTGCTGGTCGCCCTGGCCGTGGAGATCGATAATGTGCGGCTGAATCTGACGCAGGAGCGCCTGGTTGGCCAGTTGATGGTTGACGAAGATACGCCCACGGCCACTTCCTGTCCCCAACTCCCGGCGAATCACCAGTCCCTCGTCGAGCCCCTCCATCCCTGTCTGACGCAGGATCGAGAGCAGCGGCTCGTTTCCCTCGACATCGAACATTCCCTCGATGACGGCGCGCGAGGCACCACCGCGGATCAGATCGGCCGTGCCACGCTCGCCCTGCAACAGTCCCAAGGCATCAATGATGATCGATTTCCCGGATCCCGTCTCCCCGCTGAGCAGGTTTAGCCCTGGCTTGAACTCGATCTGAACCTGCTCGATTAAGGCCAGATTGATGATATTGAGATACCGCAACATAGATTCTTAAGTCCAATCAATAGAATGCAATAGAGAAGAAAGCTCAGCTACCACGTCAGAGAATAGAAGCTCATCAGCTACATAAGCTTTCTCCCTGTCTGCCCAGCCAACCTGCTCCCTCCTACGCTAGAAGACGTTTTTTTTGCCCAACTATTTCTTATCGTCGTCGAATCGGTTTACAATTTCAACGTTTTATATAATTAACTTTCATCCGATTGTCACGAGAAAACTCTCCAACGGCCGACGCTGGAAAGAGAGCGAAGAGGTTGGAGCAGGATCGGAGAGAGAGGCCGGGAAGAAGGGAGAGAGAAGGAGAATACGGCCGACCGGAGGAGGGTACGGGTAGACAGACGCGGCGGCAGTCATCAAGAGTTCTGCGTCGTCTTCCGTCGGCCCCACGCTCTCACGGTCATCCCCGCACGCTCTGTGGGGATGAAGCTGCAATCACTCAATCCCAATCAAATCGACCCCAATCAAATCGATCCAAATCATGGAGGAGACCGTATGGCATCGTTCAACAAGATCATCATTGTCGGCTATCTCGGGCGCGACGCAGAGATCAGATACACCCCCCAAGGGACCGCCGTCAGCAACTTCTCGATCGCCACCAGCGAACGGAGAAAAGACCGCAGCGGCGAGGCGCAAGAGATGACCACCTGGTTTCGCGTCTCACTCTGGGGAAAACAGGCAGAGGCGCTCAACCAGTACCTTACACGAGGGAAGCATGTCTATGTCGAAGGAAAGCTTCGCACAGAGGAGTTTACCGACCGGGATGGCAACAAACGTCAATCACTTGAAGTGACGGCCAGCGACATTCAATTGATCAGTTCGCGTGGCGAGGCGATGGGGGGAAGTGGCGGCGGGGCCCCGGGTGGCTATCCGGAGGGCGAAGGAGGCGGCTTCGGGAAGGCCCCGGGTGGGGGCGGGCGTGGGGACGACGAGGTCCCGTTCTAGCCCTCCGCAGGTCGCCCAGTTCCCCCTTTTGAAGATCTCACAGAGCCATAGTAGCCGTCCCCTCTCGCGGTTACCGCGGTGGCTCCGTGAGATCCTCCACACACCAGGCCGTCCGTCCTGGGATTCTCGCAGGGGCACAGAGGGGGAATCTTCTGCCGAGGAGGAAAAAACTGGATCAGCACGAAGCAGAAGGGGGATGTCGGCGCGCCG
>JBMOHS010000020.1:0-33502 GCA_049317725.1 Blastocatellia bacterium | reverse complement strand
AGCTGCCGGGAGAAGAGGCCGCACCAACCCTCGACGCGACGATTCGCCTCTTCAACGCCGATGGTGGGGAGACCCCGATCTCTGGCAACGGCACCCGTTGCGTGGGAGCGTATCTCTATCTGGTTGAGGGATGGCGGGGGCCCTTGATGAGGATTGCGACGAAGGCGGGGTTGCGCGAACTTCGACCTGTGTCCCAGTCGAAGCGCGCCGTCCTCTTCGAGACGATGATGGGGCGGCCCGGGCTGAGCCCGGAGGAGATCCCTGTCCGGCTTCCGCAGCGTGTCGATCGGGTGATCGACCAGCCGCTGCGAGTGGCAGATTGGGGGGAGGGTGAGACGGTCCGCGTGACATCAGTCTCGATGGGCAATCCCCATTGCACACTCTTCCTCGCTGGAGAGGACCCCTTCGTGCGGGTCGATTGGCGGGGGCTCGGTGCGCGGCTGGAGCGGCACGAGGCGTTTCCGGACCGGACCAACGTCGAGTTTGTCCGTGTCCTTGATCGGCAGAAGATTGAGGCCCGATTCTGGGAGAGGGGCTGCGGGGAGACGCTCTCGTCAGGAACAGGGGCTTGTGCCGCGGCGCTGGCGGCGATGCTCACCGGGCAGACGGATCGCGAGGTAACGGTCCAAACCGTTGCGGGAGAGCTGCGGGTCGAGTGGCGGGCCGACGGGACGGTCTGGCAGACAGGTGAGGCCCGACACGTCTTCTCCGGCGAGTGGCTCCCGGAGGAACTGGACGGCCAGGAGGATTGATCGGCGTGTGGTACTGGCCGGAAGCGTCTGAAGCAGAGGATGCCGGGCCCTTCGTCCCGCTGGCGTCCTTTTCGACAGCGATGGAGGCGGGGATGGTCCGTCAGTTGTTGGTCAACAATGGCATCCGGGTGACGTTGCAAGGGGCCAATTTTGGAGCCCTCGAGCCTTTGCCGATGCTCGGAGGCTTTTCGGAGATTCAACTGCTCGTTCCACAGGGACAATGGGAGTCCGCCCAGGCTCTCTACCGGGCCTTCTTCGACGAGTCCGGGACCCCCGCCGACTGGGAAGAGGAGCTGGAGATCGACCAGGAGGGGGCTGATGGTTGATGCCCCCCCCCATTCTTCGATGGATCCGGCTGGGGCTTGTCTCGTCATGACCACGGTCGACAGCTCTGCGGCGGCCAGGGAGATCGCCCGGCGATTGGTCGAGGAGCGCCTCGCGGCTTGTGTCCAGATTCTTCCCCCGATGACCTCGGTCTACTCCTGGGAGGGGCGGATCGAGGAAGCGTCGGAGTCGTTGCTGTTGATCAAGACCGTTCGCTCGGCCTATGCCACCCTTGAAACCAAGTTGCGCCAGATCCACCCCTATCAGACTCCAGAGATCATTGTGCTGCCGATTGAGGCGGGGCTTCCTGACTATTTGGCCTGGATGGTGGAAGTCACGGAGCGTGCGGCCAGAGATTGAACACCCCGGGCGCTGGAATTTGGACATTTCGTGTCAAAAAGGGGGCATTTCCACCAGCGCCCCAACGGGGCGCCGCATACCAGCCCAGGGTGCAACCCTGGGTAGACGGGGCCCCAATTCAGGCGTTCTGAAGGAACGCCGCATAGAGATTGATTGGACACACGTCCTCCGCGTCTGGAGATCTTGGCTTTCCGAGGCCGAAGAGGAGAGAGATCCTCATGTCGATGCGATTGCTGATCATCGAAGATGAAGGAAAGATGGCGACGATTCTCCGCCGTGGGTTGGAAGAAGAGGGGATGGAGGTCGTGATCGCCACGGATGGCGAGAGAGGCTTGGAAGAGGCACAGCGAGGTGCCTATGACCTGATCCTTCTCGATCTGGGATTGCCGGGTCGGGATGGCCTCGAGGTGGCGCGGGAGCTACGGCAAGTGGGCAATCACACGCCGATTCTGATGCTCACCGCCTGGGACAGCACCGAGATGAAGGTGCGGGGGTTGGATGCGGGCGCCGACGACTACCTGACCAAACCGTTCGAGTTTGCCGAGTTGCTGGCCAGGATTCGCGCGCTCCATCGCCGGATAGCTCCCGAGGCGGTGACCCGCCTCCAGATTGGCGATCTCACGCTCAATCTGCTCAATCGCCGGGCCACTCGCGCGGGAGTCGAGTTCCAATTGACGGGGAAGGAGTTTGAGTTGCTCAAGTACTTCATGGAGCATCCAGACGAGCCCCTCTCCCGGCAAGTGCTGACGGAGCAGGTCTGGCACGGGACCTTTGACAATCTGACCAACGTCATCGATGTCTACATCAACTACCTCCGAAACAAGATCGATCGGAACTTCGAACCTCGCTTGATCCGCACGGTGCGAAGCGTGGGGTATGTCTTCCAGACCCCTGATCAGCCCTCGCGGATCCTTTCGAGAGAGCCCTATTCCTGATCGGTCGGGGAGCCGCCCATGGATTGTTCCGTGATGGCCTCGCTGCGCTTCAAGCTGACCTTCTACTACTTGGCCATTCTCAGCTTGGTCTTGGTGGGATTCGGAATCGTTCTTTACGCCTATCTCTCGCGAACCTTGATGACGACGATCGACGCCTCGCTCGCCGCGCAGATCGAGCAGATCGAGCGGCGGGTGGCCTTTGCGGCAGGAGGAGAGGCGGCGAGCGTCGGAGGAGGGACGGGGGATCTGCTGCTCCAGTTGAGCCCGCAGGTCACGCAGATTCTCGATGAGCAAGGGCGCATTGTCGACGAGGTGATGGTCTTGACCGGAGATCAATTGATCGCGGACCCAGCCGAACTGCAGGCCAGGCCGCTGGGAGAGACCCGGTTTATGACCTTGCAGACAGAGCGGGGGGAGCCCTTGCGGGTGGCGACCCGGCGCGTTCGTGATCCGGAAGGAGAGCCGGGGACCTACTTCATTCGGCTGGGACAGTCGCTCCGCTCCCTGGAAGAGGCCCGCCGCCGGTTGCTCGTCGGGCTGGGGCTGACCATCCCCCTGGTGCTCCTGATGGGCAGTTTTGGGGGGCTGATTCTGGCGCGGCAAGCCTTGCGTCCGGTCGATCGGATGACCAAAATCGCCGATCGGATTGGCGGAGGAGACTTGACAGAGCGCGTCCCCGTTCCGGCTTACCAGGATGAGATTGGACGCCTGGCCGTGACGATCAACCAGATGATCGCCCGGCTGCAGGCCGCCTTCGAGCGCCAGCGACAATTCTCCGCCGATGCCTCGCACGAGTTGCGGACACCTTTGTCGGTCATCCGGGCTGACTTGGAGATCGCCCTGCGCCGCGAGCGGACCATCCCGGAATACCAGGAGGTGCTCGCCTCGACGCTTGAGGAGGCAGTTCGTCTCTCACGCCTGGTCGAAGATCTCCTCTTGTTGACTCGGGCCGATGTTGGAAGGCTTGAGCTTGAGTGTCAGCCGGTCAATGTCACCACGCTCGGTCGGGAGGTGGTCGACTATCTCCAACCCCTGGCCGCGCAGCGGCAACAGACGCTGACGTGGGCTTCGGAAGCGCCGCGTGATCTGGTGCTGCCCGCCGATCCACTTCGGCTGCGCCAGATGCTGATCAACCTCATCGATAATGCTGTCAAGTTTACCGGCGAGGGGGGCGAGATTGCCCTGACTCTGACCGAGGAGTCAGGAAATGCCCTGCTGCGAGTGCGTGACACTGGGCGGGGGATCCCGCCGGAGGACCTCCCCTTGATCTTTGACCGATTCTTTCGACGCTCGGCGATGACGGGAGACCGCTCGACTCCCGGTACAGGGTTGGGGCTCTCGATTGTGCGTTGGATTGTTGAGGCACACGGGGGGACGATCGGCGTCACCAGCCGTCTGGGGGAGGGGACTGAATTTCAGTTACGACTACCGCTCGCCGATCCGACTCAGCCAATCCAGGAGCGGAGAAGATAAGTGCCGGCTAGCGGTCAGACCAGCACCCGCAGCACCACTCCGATCGCCAAGGTGGTCGGCTGCTTTTCGATGGCAGCGAGCGCGGCGAGAACCGGTGCCTCTTGCACCAAGTGCGTTAAGAGGATGATCGTCGCCTGTCCATTGCTCGCGACGCCCCGTTGGGTGACACTGTGAAGGCTGACGCCGTGGGTGCCGAAGGCCGTTCCGAGATTGCCAATCACGCCTGGGATGTCGCGCGTCTGCACGCGGATGTAGTAGGCGTTAAGGGTCTCCTCGACCGGCAGGATCGAGAGGGCTCGGCTCGTCTCCGGGGCGGGCGGGGCCTTGATTGAGTCGGCAAGATTGAGGAGGTCCCCGACCACGGCGCTTGCCGTGGGCATACGTCCGGCGCCTGGACCGGTCAGCATGATCTCACCAACTGCATCCCCACGGAGGAGAATGGCGTTGTTGACTCCGTCGATCCCGGCAAGGGGATGGTCGAGTGGGATCAGCATTGGGTGCACCCGCAGGTCGAGTCGCCCATCCGGAGTCGGTTGTGCCAGCCCGATCATCTTGATCCGATAGCCGAACTCTTTCGCGAGGTCGATGTCGAGATCGGAGATTGAGGTGATTCCCTGGCGGTAGACGGCCTCGACGTCGACCGTTGCCCGGAAGGCCAACGATGCGAGGATCGAGATCTTGAACGCGACATCGCGCCCTTCGACATCTGCACTCGGATCTGCCTCGGCAAAGCCCGCCGCTTGGGCCGCCGCGAGCGCCTCCCCAAAGGAGAGTCGCTCTTTCTCCATTCGCGTCAAAATATAGTTGGTCGTTCCATTGACGATTCCGGCGACCCGTGAGATCCGGTTGGCCCGTAATCCCCAATGCAGAGTCGAGATGACCGGAATTCCTCCGCCGACCGCGGCCTCAAATGCGATCGTCTTTCCTTGCCCCGCGGCGATCGCCAGGAGTTCCGCGCCGTGGCGCGCGATCAGCTCCTTGTTGGCCGTGACGAGGTCCCGGCCCGAGAGGAGCGCCTCCTTGGCCAATCGGTAGGCCGGATCAGTCCCCCCGGCAACTTCGATCAGTATCTCGACTGCTGGGTTTTCGAGCAGGGAGAAGGGGTTGTCGGTCAACAGCTCCCGGGGCAGATCGACCTCCCGCTGACGATCGAGCGAACGGACCGCGACCCCTTCAATCGAAAATTGTGGGAGCTGGGCGAGCAGTTGCACCACGCCTGTTCCGACTGTTCCAAGACCGACAATGCCCACGCCAATTCTCTTCATTCCATCTCCTGCTGACCGGACTGCACGCGGAGTGGTGGCCCCCGGCCGCGTTCCCCTGATCTCTTGGGAGGTGGTCCCCGCGCCAACCCACTCCCAGTCTTGGTCAAAGAGCAGAAGAGTAGCCTCACGCCCGGACCTTTGCAAACGAGGCAAGCTCATTTTCGAGCGGGCTTTTCGCGAGGGCTTTTCGAGTGGAGCAAAGTGTGGTAGAACATCATCCGACTTGGAACTGCTCCACCTGTCAGCTGGTCGGCGGAAAGGATCATCTGATCCTCCCTTCCACCGAACGGGATGGGCCACACTGGAGTGGAGCAGAGATGGGCGCCCGTAGCTCAGTTGGATAGAGCGCCGGCCTTCGAAGCCGTAGGTCGCAGGTTCGAGCCCTGCCGGGCGCGCCACCCCTCTCTCTCCCTCAGCATCTGTTCCTCCGCAGTTGATCGTCGAAAGTCCCGCTTATTCGTGCATCAGGATCGGCCCTCTTGGATGAGGGTTAGAAGGCGCGCGAGCATTTCCCGCACTTGTTGATTGGCTTGACTGCTCATTGGGAGCCGCTTCCAGATCGCCTCGACGATCCGCTGGTCTTCTTGGACCTTGAGGAGTGCGGTACGTCTGGCGGAGCTGGAGCCGGACTCGAAGTGGTATTGGCGGAGGGAGAGGGCGAGCGAGCCAAGGCTATCGAGGAACTTCCGTTCGTCGCCGGAGGGGCGCCGACCGGAGATCGATTCCTCCCGCCCCTGTTCATCGATCCAGAGGCCAATCGACGAGGCAAAATTCTTCCGGATCGTTTCGACATCCTGCTCGAGTTGGGAAGCGCTGGCTGTCACGGTGCGGGGCGCTCGATCGCTCGGGACAGGGCGGGAGGGCGGCGGTTCGGGGGATCGATTCGAGGCAGTCCACGACGAGTTGAGGTCGATGGTCCGGGTAGTATTGCGGGCAAAGACGGTGACACGGCGAATCTTCTTGTTTGGATCCGGGACGAGGATCGGAGGGGCGCTTGGGTAAGAGATCCGCTGGATGGTCGGATTGGATGGCTCTGTCCCGCGAATATAGACTTCGACAACGCCATCGGAGGCCACGTCGTGGCTGGTGAAGATGCGCCAGCCGCCACTGGGGGTCTCGGCGGTGACGAGGATGCGGACGGTACCGTCAGTGGTCCGTTCGGCCCGCACTTCGTGCAGGTTGAGCGATCCACTGGTGATTGGGGCTTGCGGTTCGGTGCCGGCTTTATTGGGGCGAGGAGGGTCAGCCGACGGTGGTGTCTGAGCGAAATCGTTCCAGGCGGCGACTTCGATCGGCGACGTCAGGCCCAGTCCAATCCGTTGGCCCTCAGGGACAACCGCCTCCTCTCCCTTGAGGAGCAGGGTGGCGGTCAGTCCGGCCGCGGCTCCGACGAGGCCGCCCGCGACCACTCCGCCCGCCACCCAGCCGATCGCGGCTCCAGCTCCCGTTCCTCCCCCGACAAAGACGATGTCCCGCTTGCGGGGTGGGCCTCCGCGAAAGGTTCCCTCTTCATCGATCCGTTTTCGATCGGCGACATCGGCGCTGGTCAGATAACCCCGG
The DNA here is from genome assembly GCA_049317725.1 of Blastocatellia bacterium. Taxonomy (GTDB): domain Bacteria; phylum Acidobacteriota; class Blastocatellia; order RBC074; family RBC074; genus CAIOZW01. The sequence goes on along the minus strand of JBMOHS010000020.1, from coordinate 26,833 downwards.
ATGGGCACCGGGTCACCGCTGGGCATGAAGAGTTCGTCGAATTGGACGGCGATCAGCCCCGAGCGCCGACGCCACTTGGCTGGGGTAACGCCGGTGACGTGCCCCTCGACATAGGCGGCTTCGGGGACCAGGACAGCGCCCGACGCGTCGACGACTGGGGCGGCGACGCGAGCGCGGAATCGGTCGCTCGCCCGCGATTCCTTGGAACTGAGGGCCGTCTCCATTTCGAGGAGCAGCAGCGTGCCTTCAGGAATGGTTCGAGTCCCTGCCGGGAGGATCGGGGTCCCTTCGAGGTTGCGGGCGGGAGGGCGCTCCAAGCGCTGGGCCTGAAGGTCTCCTCCCGCTCCTGCCAGGAGGATTGCCAGGGTCAGTAAGGAGAGAAGACGTGGTGGCCGGATGATGGAATCTCGCATGAATATGGTCCCTCTTCTGCCCTTTTCGAAGGGCCATTGCCGCCCCGTGGGCCGGATGTCGGGAGAGGGTGCGCAGGGACCCTCTCGATGGGGGCTTATCATTGTCCAATGCCTCCGGGCAAGTGTATGATGCAGCCGAAGTCTTGTAAAGATAGCCTTTTGGGGCATCCTGGCGGTAAAGTAGCCACGGGGCAGGGTGAGCAAAGAGCGATGGACGGAACGGCCTTCTGGGCAGGAGTGGATGGCGGTGGCACCAACTGTCGCGCGGCGATCGTCGACGCGCGGGGGGCGGTTGTCGGCCGGGGCCACGCTGCTGCCGCCAACTTCCTCCGGGTTGGGCTGGAGGCGGCAGTCGCCCACGTCGGCTTGGCTGTTGAGGAGGCCTGCGCCGCGGCAGGGATTGAGGTGACCCAGATCGGTTCGGCATGTGTTGGGCTCGCCGGCGTCTCCCATCCTGACCATCACCGACGCATGTTGGCGGCCCTCTCCGCGAGACTTCCCATCCCACATCTCTTGTTGGAGACAGACGCACGTGTCGCCCTCGCCGGGGCGACTGGCAATGAGCCCGGGGTCGTCATCATCGCCGGAACGGGATCGATCGCTTGTGGGATCAACGCACGCGGCCGGTTTGCCCGTGCCGGGGGCTGGGGACCGACGATGGGTGATGAGGGCAGCGGAGCCTACATTGGCCGACGTGCGCTCGAAGCCGTCGTCATGGCCTATGATTACCGCGGCCAGCCCACGACACTGATGGATCCTGTCCTTCGCCATTTTGGCGTCTCGACGCCGCCGGAGCTGCCCCCGGTGATCTACGATGCCCCAGCCGATGTGCCGGGGCGCATCGCCCAGCTCTCGCACCTGGTGGTCGAGGCGGCGCGTCAGGGGGATCAGGTGGCGTCCCAAATCCTCTCCGACGCGGCGGCGGAGCTGGCCAAGGCGGCAATTGCCGTCATCGAACAGTTGCGGATGGAGAGGGACTCCTTTCGGCTAGCCTATGTTGGCGGGGTCTTTGAGGCTGGGCATCTGGTGTTAGACTCGCTCCGCGAGGAGGTTCACCGGGTGGCACCGGGGGCCATCGTGGCCCCACCCCTCGAGTCTCCCGTTCTCGGGGCGGCGCGATTGGCTGGCGCGCCATTGACTTCGCCGCCTGGCTTGGCCCCACATCAACCAGAGGAAGTTCTCCGGTCGCTATCACACTGAGGGGCAGGGGAGAGGGGCTGGAAACTGCGGCCAAGTAAGCGGTAGACGGCTTCGCCACATCATCGTTTCCGGTTCTCAGAAGAGGATCGGGCCTGAGAGAGAAGGGATTGCCTTGCGAACCACAGAAGAATCCAATCCACGGACGGTGGAGATCGATCGTGTCTCGACCCTCGAAGCCTTGCGATTGATCAATCGGGAAGACCAGCAGGTCGCACTGGCGATCGAGCAGATCCTGCCCGAGGTTGCGCGGGCGGTCGATGCCATTGCCGAGCGGCTCCGTCAGGGGGGGCGGCTGATCTATGTCGGGACCGGGACGAGTGGCCGGCTCGGCATTCTCGACGCTTCGGAGTGCCCCCCGACCTTTGGCGTCTCGCCGGAGCTGGTGCAGGGGGTCATCGCCGGTGGGTACGAGGCGTGCTACCGCTCGGTCGAAGCCTCGGAAGATGACGAAGGGGCCGGGATCAGGGACCTCGAGGCACGCGACGTGACGGCGCTCGATGCGGTGGTCGGCATCGCCGCCAGCGGACGCACACCCTACACCATCGGGGCGCTTGCTTACGCCCGTCAGCTCGGAGCCCTCACGCTCTGCATTACCTGCAACGAAGGAACGGAGCTCGCCCGGACGGTCGAAATTCCCCTCGCTGTCGTCGTTGGCCCCGAGGTCATTGCCGGATCGACGCGGCTCAAATCGGGGACGGCCCAGAAGCTGATTCTCAATATGCTCTCGACGATGGCCATGGTGCGGCTGGGCTATGTCAGAGGCAATCGGATGACCCATCTGCAGCCGCGCAACACCAAGCTGCGCGAACGGGCGGTGGGCATCCTCGAAGTCGAATGCCAGATGGCTTCAGAGGAGGCCTGGAACCTCCTCGAAGCGGCCGACTGGGATCTACGAGTGGCCATGGTCATGCGCCAAGCGGCCGTTTCGCGGGAAACGGCGCTGGAGGCCTTGCGGGAGAAGGACTTTGTCGTTCTCCCCGCGGTCGAGGCCCTTCTCTCCCGTGGAAAGAGAGTGGAATGAGCAGGACGGACGGTAGCTTGCCAACCTCTGCGGAACGATCCGCGCGGCAGACGGAAACTGGAGAAGCGGTCGTCCCGCCCTGGACGATCGATCAATACCTCGAAGTGCGCAATCACCATCTCCACGTGCACGGGGTAGACAGCTTGGCGTTGGCAGCGCGTTACGGGACGCCGCTGTTTGTCGTCTCGGCACCGCGGATCCGGGAGAATATTGCGCGACTCCTTGAGGCGCGGACGCATCACCCTCGTCTCAAGCTCTGCTACGCCTCGAAGGCCAACAACCTGTTGGGAATTCTGCGCGTCGTCCGCGAGGCGGGGATCGATATCGAGGTCAATTCCGGCGGAGAACTTTTTCGTGCCCTTCAGGCGGGATTTGATCCTGGGCAGATCGAGATGAACGGGATCTCGAAGACGGAAGAAGAGATTGCCGAAGCGATCGAGGCTGGGATCTATGCGATCAATCTCGACTCTCCCTACGAGTTGGAACTGGTCGAGCAGGTCGCCAAACGGCTGGGTAAGCCGGCCAATGTCACGGTACGTCTGGTCGCTGGCGTCGGCACCCGCTCCCACGCCGGGCTTCAGACGGCCCTCTACACGTCCAAGTTCGGCGTCTCCCCGGCCCAGGCGCGGGAGATGATGAGGCGGGCGCTCGCTTCCCCGGAGCTGGTGCGTCTGGTCGGGCTCCACATTCACGTCGGATCGCAAACGCCAGACCCAGAGCCCTACGTCGAGGCCTTCGCCGCGATGTGGGAGCACCTGCTCTGGCTGTACCGCGAGACAGGCCATCGGTTGCAGCACATCAACATCGGCGGAGGGATCCCGGTCAACTACCTGCGGGACCGCTCCCAGGCCGATGAGATCGAAGTCGAGGAGCGGGTCATGCTCGGGGCCTCGCTGACCGCCGCTGAGATGATGGCGGAGACGCTTGCGACCATCCGCAAGACAGCGGAGGCGGCCGATGCCCTCGACCTCCTCGCCGATCTCGAGATCGTCCTTGAGCCGGGTCGCGCGATTATTGCCGACGCCGTCACCCTCCTGACCACCGTGCGCAACGCCAAACATCGGCCCGAGACTGGAGAGAATTGGCTCCTCACCGACGCGGGCTACAATCTGATGCTCTCGATGGTCATGTACCACTGGTACTATCACGTCGTCGACGCCAGCCGGGCGACGGCTCCGCACTCGGCTCGATTCCGCTTGGCTGGCCCCCTCTGCGATGGTGGAGATGTCTACTTTGATCTCCACGGTGGACGACACCTCCCGGACTGCCGTCTCCTCCCCGCCGAGGCCACGGTGGGAGATGTCCTCGCGCTGCTCAACACCGGTGCCTACACCATCTCCCAGATGACCGCCTACAATGGACGCCCCTTTCCCGCGACGGTCCTCCTCGAGGCCGATGGGAGCGTCGAGGTGATCCGGCAACGGGACACCTACCAGGATCTGCTGCTTAACGAGCTTTGGTAACGCTCACTTTTCCCGAGGCCCCGCGTCTCGTCTCTCTGTGGAGGTATTCGTGAACCGATTCTTCACTGCGTCTGCCCGCTCTCTCTTCTACTGCCTGGGAGCCCTGCTGCTGTTGAGTGGCGGGATCGGCCAGGCTGCCCTCGCGTACCGGTCTCCTCTCCCGATGAGCCGGTCCATTTTGTCCACTCAACCAGCAACCCGCAAAACATCGATGGAAAAGACGATTCTCAATCTGGAACAGCAATGGCAGGAGGCGCTCCTCGCATCCGACGTCGAGGCCCTCGACCGAATCTACGCCGAGACGCTCGTCTATACCCACTCCAACGCCAGCGTCGATACCAAGGCGACCTACCTCGACAGCATCCGCTCGGGGCGCACTCGCTACCTCAGCCTGGAACGGGATGACATCCGGGTTCAGATCCATGGCGAGACGGCCGTTGTGACGTGCCACTGGAAGGTACAATCGATCGGCAATGGAAAGCGCCATCAGACCGATGCCCGCTACATCCACGTCTATGTCCAGCAGCAGGGAACTTGGCGAATGGTGGCGCACCAGTCGACGATCATCGCGCCCTAGGCAACCCTAGGCAGGTTGATTCGGGGAGACGCTGACCAGCGGGGAGAGGGCGGTGCTCTCTTCTCCAGCCACCTCCTCCTCTTCGATGGGGGAGGGGAGAGGGGCGGTCGACGAGACGGGAAGCTGCACGATGAAGCTGCTGCCCACACCGACTTCGCTGCTCGCCGTCACCTCCCCCCCGTGGGCGCGGACGAGGTGCTTGACGATGGCGAGTCCCAGACCAGTGCCTCCCGCCTCCCGGGAGCGCGCCTGGTCGACCCGGTAGAAACGCTCAAAGACGCGCAGCAGGTGCTCCGGCCCAATGCCCGGCCCGGTATCCTCAATGACGATCTGGATCCATTTCTGCGACCCTTCCCGCTCGATTCCGCTCTCCACCCGCACCGTCACCTTACCTCCCGACTGGTTGAACTTGATAGCGTTGTCGATCAGGTTGGTGAGAATCTGCTCCAAGCGGTGGCGATCCGCCGTCAGCACAATTTCGGGAGGGACGAGGTTGATCAACTCGACATTGAACTGGCGCGCCCGCGGTGCTAGCCCCGTACAGATCTCGGCAACCAATGGTTGCAGCGCCAGTCGGATTGGTGCAAGCCGGACCCGGCCTGCCTCGATCGCCGAGAGTTCGGCAATGTCGTTGACGATCGCTCCCATCCGCGCCGCATTTCGCTGGATCGTATGCAGAAACCGCAGGCTGTGATCGGTGTCTTCCAGCCCTCCATCGAGCAGCGTCTCCGTATAGGCGGTGATCGCCGCGAGCGGCGTCCGCAGCTCGTGAGAGACATTGGCGAGAAACTCCTGCCGCACGCGTTCGAGCATCTCGACCTGGGAGATGTCGGTCAGGGTGCCAACGACTCCGTCCAATATCGCCTCGGTCGCGATGTTGCTGTTGGAATTCCCCGCAGTGCTCATTGGGGCGCGGCGGAGGGGGACCGTCTGCAAGCGGAAGATCCGGCGCGACTGGGGCGATCGACTGGCACTGCGTGCCTCGAATCGTCCTTCGAGCCGCTTCCCGGACGCAAGCGTCTCCGTGAAGAGCCGATGGACTTCTGGGTCGCGGCTGATCTCGGCAAGTCGCTGCACGGTGCGATCCCCGAGCGATAAGAGTCGCCGCGCGGCGTCGTTGAGGAGCAGGACTCTCGAGTCCCGGTCGATGATCACCAGCCCCTCGTCAACCGTTTCGACGATTGAGCGCAGCAGCGCCTCATTGCGGCCTGCGTTGCGAAGAACGTGCCCGACCCGCTGCCGGCTCTCCTCTTGTTCCTGGCGGAGGTCCGTCTGTTGTCGAATGACGTACCACGCCGTCACCGCTGTGATCAATCCGACGACCAGCGTCGAGACCACGTGCGACTCAATCGCGCTCATCTCCGGAAAGAGCAGCGATTTGATCGTTTCGTAGAGCCCGAAAATGAGGACAAGCAGAATGGTCGTGAGAATCGTCTTCCGGGTCTGTAAGGTCATCGTCCCTCTCGTCAATCTCGCTGTCGTCGCGTCAGGGATCGAGCGGGGCAGTATCGGAGTCAAGGGCAGGGTCATTCTGAATCGGCGTCGGTCTCTTCCCCTCTCGTCAGAAGATCCGCACAACCCCGAAACCGGTATCCGATGCCAATTACCGTCTCGATCCCGGATCCGCAGCGCCCCAGCTTCTTGCGAAGACCGCTGATGTGCACATCCAAGGTGCGCGCTTCGCCATAGTACTCCAGTCCCCAGACCTGGTCGAGAAGCTGTTCCCGTGGCACGACGCGCCCTCGGTTGCGGGAGAGGATGGCGAGCAGGGCAAACTCCTTGCGCGTCAGTTTGATGGCTTGGTCGAGGCAATGAACGGCGAAGTCCCCATAATCGATCTGCAAAACTCCATCGTGGTAGTTCTTGGGGGCTTTCGCCTCAAAGCCGGACCGGCGCAGGGCGGCGCGAACCCGGGCGACCAGCTCCCGCACACTGAAGGGTTTGGTCATGTAGTCGTCGGCGCCCAGTTCGAGCCCACGGACCTTGTCGCCCTCCTCCGAGCGGGCGGTCAGGACGAGGATCGGGGTCTGGCGCGTCCTGTCCTCTCCCCGTAGCCGGCGACACAACTCAAATCCATTCATTCCCGGCAAGTTGAGGTCGAGAATAATCAGGTCTGGGGCCCGATCGACGGGCAGGAATGGACGATCACCCGTCGGACGTCTCGCACCATCCTTGCCCAGTGCAATGTGCAGCCCCTCCTCTCCCGTGGCGGCGACGAGGGCAGAGAAGGAGCCCTCCCGCTCAAGATTGTAGCGGATGCTCTCGGCGATATCGGGATCATCCTCAATGATCAGAATAGTCGGCTTCATAAGTCGATCGTGGTTCTGGCTTCTTCGGTTTCTGAGAGGGAGGGTGGGGGAGAGACGAGCCACCCGCGATCAACGAGTCAGCTGGCGGTGTCGGATGACCATCGCCTCTTTCATGTAAACGGTCAGCTCGCAGATATCTTTGACATAATCCCCAATCCGTTCGAGATGCTTGGCCACCATGAGCAGGCGGGCAGCGCGTCCGGAGGCGGCCGCGTCGACCGACATGCAGTCGAGCAGGTCGTGGAAATTGCGGTCGTAGAGCTGATCGATCTCGCTGTCCCGCTCGATCACCATCCGTGCCAGATCGGCGTTCCCTTCCGCAAAGGCGTCGAGGGAGAGCCGGAGCATCTCGCAGGCCAGCCAGCTCATCTTCGGGAGATCGAAGTAGGGTTTCAGTTGTGGCTCGTCATTGAGATAGAGGGCCGCCCGGGCAATGTTGCAGGCGTGGTCGGCGATGCGCTCCAGAACCGGAGTGATCTTGATCGCGGTTACCACTAGACGGATCTCATTTGGCTGGGTGGTCTGGAGGGAGAGCAAGTGCACGCAGAGTCTGTCGGCTTCGAGTTCGAGCGCGTCGACCCGGTCGTCTGACTGCAGAACCTGGGTGGCCAATTCGGAGTCCCGCTCGATGAGGGCTCGGGTCGCCTGATCGATCGCCCGCTCCACCTCCCCCCCCATCAGGAGCAGATGATCTCGCAACTTGTTGATGGCAGATTCTGGCAGATTCCGCATGCGTTCCCCAAAGGCAAAAGAAGACACCTCGGCGACTACGCTTCCCAACGGTCGCTCTCTACCCAATTCTGTCGTCCAATCTGCCATTGCCATTCTCGAAACACAAGGTGGAACCCAGAGAGTTTTTGCTGAGAGAACATTCCACTCTTCTCTCACGCCACTTGGCAAGATACGGCGGTTTCGTTAAAGGGGAGTTAGGGAAGCCTTAAATTTTCCTCAAATCTTTCTTTGAAGAGGGGGGGCGGTCACGGGGTCTGCTTCTGACTGGTCAGGGAGAGATAGGTTCCACGACGACCCGTCAGAACGATGAGGTCTTGGTTGTCGAGGGGCAGGGCGAGGAGGCCAGATGGTTCCGGTTGTGCATCAAGGGCGATTCTTCGGACGGGAGGCGATGGAGCCGTCCCTGCCCACTCCCAGAGGTGGACCGTGGTCGCGCCTCTGGTGAGGAGGAGGAAGCTTTTTCGGGACGCGACATAGGTCATCGAACGGACCGTTTCGCCGTGGAGGTCGAGAGGGAGAAAGGAGGGCGAGCCGATCGTCAGGTTCTTCCCGCCAAAGGGACCAAGTGGATCGACCATCCGCAAGGGGACCAGCAACGTCTCACCAGTGGTGGCGAGGGGAGAGAGGACGAGCAGCAGCTCTTCGCGGATGGGGTTCCAGGCCAACGAGGCGACCGGGGGTTGCGAGAGCCCATTCGAGGAGGGAGGAGCGAGGGATCGCACCAGTTCCGACACTTCCACCGTCGTCTCCCGACGGGCGAGCCCGTTCGACGAGATCGCGACCCGATGCAACGCCTGCCCAGCCTGACTCCCTTGACGGGGAGTGCCAAGTTCGTAATAGAACCCATTGCCGTAGGCGAGCGCTTGCGGTGGGCTCACCAAGGTGGGTAAGAGCGGGGCCATCTTCGTTGGCAGGTCGAAGAGTGGGGCTTGGGCCGTTCGCGAAGCGGCAAGCGGGATCCAGAAGAGTCCCGGGATCTGGGTTGTCCCGGCCAGCAGCACTCCACCGCTTCCGGGGCGATGGGCCACCGCGCTGACCGATGACAGTCTTCCACTCGTCCCGAACTTCTCCCAGTTCCCAGCCGGGGAGAGCGGCACCAGTTCTGACCCGCGGGTAGCCTCGGACCCGGTCGAGAGCCTATTCGATCCTGAACGATCCAAAGCATCGGGGATCAAGGGACTCTCTGCCCGTTGTCGGTAAAGGAAGATCGCGACAGTGAGAATCCCGACAACAGCCAGCGCCCAGAGGACCCAAGAGGATGTCCGGCGTTGAGATCTCTCCCTTCCCAGGCGGGGTCTTTCGGACTGCTCCTCGCCGAGGGGGGGGGCTTCGCTCTGCACGTGGCTCACGATGGAAGCCTGGCAAGCACTGATCCTTTCCTGGTCCACACGGGAAAGAGGGGATGGCGGCGGAGAGGCTGGAGCCTCGAAATCGTCACGGGAGAGGCGTGTCGTCCGATTCTGAAGCGACGCGCGGGGATCGCGGAAGACGAGCAGGACTCGCCCCAGCCTGATCTTGTCGCCGTGGTGCAGGAGCTGACCATTCCGACCCAGTCTCTGGTCATTGAGATAGGTGCCGTTGCGGCTTCCCAGGTCGACGATGCTGAACTCTCTCTGTCGCGAAAGGACGATCGCATGGCTCCCACTGACCGTCGAATCGGCAATGACCAACCGGTTGTGGCCCGCCTTGCCAATTGAGGTTTCGTGATGATTGAGGATCGACTCCACCGCCTCACCCGAAGGCAGCGCTCCGACCAGTCTCGGTGTGAAGTGGCGCTCGATCCGTTCGAGCAGGTCCGCGGGGAGGGCAAGGCAGATCGATGACGGGCGCTGTGCGAGCTGTTCGATCTCGCGAATCGTCTCCCGGTCGGTCGGGTTGGCCATGGCGATCATCAGCCGTGCCGACGGTCCAGCACCAACCAGGGGCAGCACGAGTCGCTCCTGCAGCAGGTTGTCCCCCAGTTGCGCGGCGAGGGGCCCGTCCACTTCCGCGACTTGGAGATCGATGGTCGGGTAGAGGAACGCCAGGTGAAGCGCTAACCGAAGCTCCTCCTCGGGCAGTTCGTACTCATCTAAAAGTCGATGGTACAGGTGTCGTGGCTCCGGATGCTCGATCAAGAGCCGATCGACCAGGTCGACGGAGAGCAGTCGGGCCTCCTTGACCGCCTCCGCGAGCAGCTCTCCGGGAGTCGCCTCGACGTGGGGCCGCTTCTCTCGCCAGATTCCGCTCGCCGAAGGTGCGCTCATCGAAGGGCCGGCTGAGGCTCTCCCGGCTCCTGCCTCACTGCGCCTGAGATCGATCCCGCATTGATCGCAAAACCGACGGGACCGATTGGAGAGAAGGGTTTCACAAGCCGGACAGTGGACGAGGGTAGCCAGGGCCGGGCTGGCCTGTTGTTCGTGCTGTTGCTCCATAAACCTACTGTGAGGGGGCGTCAACGGGTTAGAGTGTCTGGCAAGGGAGCGGATCGGCTCGACCTTGGATTGGAGGAGGGGGGTCGGATCCACTCGCCAAGTCGCTCATCATCGTCTCACCAACAGCGAAGATCCTAATGCACCTTGATCAGGAAAAGCAATCGATCCAGCCGTTCCGGAAGTGGCTGAGCCCCTCTTCCCGCTCCTCGCGGGATTGGGGCTGCTTCCTTGCAGGATGGGTAACCCGGAAGAGCTGCGGTCATTCTCCCCCTGTCAACGGGGAAGCCCGCTGGTTGGGCCAAACGTTGCCGACGTCACGCTAGCCTTTTTCCGAGGTGATGCCGCGCGCAAGAAAGAGGGCTGGCAGATCGGCGATGGTCTCGAGCAGGGCGTCGTGGGGCAGCGACGCCAGTTGAGCGCGAGTGCTCGATCCTTGCGTCACTCCCAGGTTGAGCCCGCAGCCCGCTGCGGCTCCTTCGAGCAGGTCGGCGGGAGCATCTCCGACCTTGGCGACCCAGCGGCGCTCACGGATCCCCAGATGTTCGCGAAGGTGATCGATCATGTTCGGGGCCGGCCGTCCCTGTTCGACCTCATCACTCGTCACTGAGGCATCGATCAGCCCCGCGGCTGCCCAGCCGAGCCGGTCGATGAGGGTCTGGGCGATGTGGCGACTGAACCCCGTGTTGAGTGCCACCCGAATGCCCCGCTGGCGAAGCCACTGGAAGACCTCGCTGGTGCCAGCCACCTCTCCCACCCCGGGATCTCCCCGGTAGAACTCGAGGAGGTGGTTGACAAAGTCGTTCTCGATCGCCGGCAGGTGCGGACGGAATGTCTCCGCGCGATCTGTCTGATCGATGAGGAGCCGCAATGCTTCCCGTTTGTCCATCCCCTTGACTTGATGGAGAGCCTCGTCTGTGATGACCACGCCATATGCCGCGAGGCTGTTCCGCAGCGCACGGTAGACCGCTCCTCCCTCCGCGACCGTTGTCCCTGCCATATCAAAGACGACCAACTCAATGTGCATCACCTTCTCCTTCTGACTCTGGTCCAAGAAGTTGGTCCACCGTCCGTTCAGCAATGCCGAACGACATCGTCATTCCCCGCCCGCTGGGGCTGGCAACGATCGTCACACCCGGTGCCGGTTCCCCCGTCCAGCACAGTTCGGCGGCGTGCGCGGCATAGATCCCATTCCAGCGCTCCCGGATCTCCATCCTGGGGAGCCGCAGAAACTGACGGAGGTAGGCGAGGATCAGCTCGTCGATCTCGGTTTTGTCGAACGGGGTGATCTCGTCGTCGTATTCGTGCGAGTCGCCGAGAGTAATCTCCCCCGCACCATTCTGTGAGGCCATGACGTGGATCCCAAATCGGCGATAGGCAGGCATCTCCCGCTCGAAGCGTTCCCGCAGAGCCGGCAGGCTGGGACAGTCCTGGAAGTTGCGATAATGGCCAAGGGTCAGCCCGGCGGCAAGCATCGGACCGAGCCGAACGTCGGCCCCATAGGCCTGCGTCCGCATCATCTGCAGTTTGACCCGGTAGAGCCCACTGGCGGCGAAGGCCTCCGGGTAGAGCGTCTCGAAGTCGTCTCCCGAGCAGACGATCAGCTGGCCCGCCTCCCACTCCTCCCCGCCGGCCGTGACGAGGGGCCACGCATAGCGAGTGACGACCGTTCCGAACCGGAAGACAACCCCCAACTTCGCGGAGAGCCATCCAGGGAGGCCCGCGACGACTTCCCGCGGATCGATACAGATCTCGGTGGGGGACCAGAGGCCGCCCCGCAACCCCTCTGGGTTGACCAGCGGGGAGTGGACGACAACCTGGGGCGCTGTCCACCACTCCGCTTCGTATCCATTGTCGGGGGCTTGATCGAGGAATTCTCCGAGCACCGCGACCTCATCGTCGTGGTAAGCAAGGTGGAGCGATCCCGTCTCCTCAAACCAGAGGCCACTCTCGCGCAGTACGTGGGCCCAGATCTCCCGGCTGCGCAGGGCAACTCTCCGCGCGAGTCCGGCCGGCTGTCCAATTGGCCAAAGCATCCCGAAGTTGCGCACCGAAGCCCCTCTTGCCCAGGGATGGCGCTCGAAGACGACCACTCGCTTGCCACGTCTGGCGAGGGCGTAGGCGTGTGCCAGCCCCATGATGCCCGCGCCGACGATCGCCACATCATACCGCTGCTTCATGCGATTCCTCTCTCCCTTCTTCCAGTCGGGTCTCCACTCTTCCCTGATGTCGAAAATAGTACCATCCCACAATCAGCAGTCCTGCCGCGATCACGATCAGCAGCAGGGCCAAGTCGAGAAAGAATGGGAGAAAGTTCTCGTCCACCATCCATCTCTCCCGCCCCAACATGACGACGACGTACCCAAGATAGCCGACCGAATCGGCGAGGTACATCAGATAGCCGAGATTTCCCCGTTCCCCCGTCATGGCGAGGAACCGCTCAAAGAGCGTCGTGTGGATGGCGACGTAGGGGAGGTAGAGCCCAAGTCCCAGCAGCACCATCAGGCCAAATCCAGCCTCTGCCGATGGCGCGGGGGCCGTACTCGTACCGGCCCAGGCCATCAGCCCCGTCGCGGCCAAGAGGAATCCGAGGCAGGCCGCGCCCAGGGCCGCGAAGAAGGCTCGCCGGTTGTCGTGTATGAAGACGGCCAGCCCGTTGAGGCTTACTACTCCGACCATGACCAGCAACTCCGATTGCGTAAAGATCGAGGGCTGGCCGCGATAGCCCAGCCCTTGCCAGATCTCTGGCGCAAAGTCGGCCCGCAAGCTGCGCAGAATCGTCAGGCAGAGATAACTTCCGATCAGGAGGCAGAGTCCCGGCGCATAGCGCATCAACAATCGCCTCCGATCGAGCCGCTGCATCGGAAGGCGTTCGCAGCGCGCGGCAATGTCGGCGTGGTCCGGCGGCGGAATGCGGGTCAGCATCCACGCGAAGATCAAGAGGGATGGGGCGAAGACCAAACCCGCGACGAACGGCATCCAGTGTGTCTCGACTCCGTGGGTGAGCAACCACGCCCCCACCGACTTGCTGACCCCATCCGCGACGATGAAGCTGGCGCAGAGGCCGGCCGTCAGCGCCTCCGTCATTCGTCGACCTTCCAGGAATCCCAGGACCAAGCCGAAGACCATTCCCAACGGAAGCCCATTGAGGAAGAGCGCCGCCAGGTTCCACGGGGCCGGCAGCAGCGCGTGGAGGAGAAGCGCGGCTTCGGCACACCCGACCAGCAGGAGGAGCACCGGTACCCGGCGCCGTGGCTCCATCTCGGAGACTATCCGGATCCCGATGAACTTCGAGACCATGTAGCCCATCACTTGCGCGATGACCGCAACCGATTTGTAGCCCATTCCCCAGACGAGCCCCGCCTCCTCGAACGAGGCCGCAGTGAACGGTTTCCGGAAGCCGTACATGCAGAAATAGGCCCCAAAAGCGGCGGCCACCGCCCAGATCGATCGCCGCCAGGAATCTCTCGTGTGCAGCGGCGGCAACGCTTGCGGAATACGATCAGGCGAGGTGGTCATGGCGAGAGTCCAGAGGAGGGGACTTGTATCAAGGAGACGAGCAGGGATCGATATGACTCGAGTCCAGGGACGGCCCGCCCCGGCTCCTTGGCGGCGTCGTCGTAGCGACGCAGGCGAATCGCTGCACCGGCCGATTCGAGCTGAAGGAAGTCTTGGACTTCCTTCGCCGTCATGATCCCCCCCTGTAACTGGAGGCTGTGATGGGAGGCCGGTGAGAGAGAGGTCAGGTAGGTGGGATCCACGGCGCAGAGGTAGCGCTTGGCTTCGACGTGGAGCCGAATCGGCTCGGTGATCACTGGCGGAAACCAGTGGGCGAGTTCAGTTGCTCCCACCAGCTCGTGCTGCGCGTCGATCCCCTCCTTCGCGATCTCCTCTCCCCATTCGTGCAGCAAGTGGCCAACATCGTGCAGCAGGCAGGTCGCCATCATCGGAGCCGCCTCTCCTTGCCTGCTTGCCAGCCAGGCAGACTGCAACGCATGCGCCTCTTCGCTGACTGACTCGCCGTACTCGCGCATTCCCCGTGCCGCAAACAGGTCGAAGAGTTGCGTGACGATCTCGTCTGGTGTCATCCTTTGGGTTCCCCCCTTTGGTCGAACTTGAGTTCCGGCTCTTCACTCGTACTGCAATGCCTCGATGGGATCGAGTCGTGCCGCCCGCCACGCCGGGTAGAGCCCTCCGAGCAGCCCGCTGACTCCTCCTCCAAGGATGGCGTAGGCGATGTAGTCCACCTCCCACGTCAGGGTGAGCCCGATTCCGTGCACGAGGATCAGGCGGATCACGGCCGAGAGCAGCAGTCCCGTGCCAATGCCGAGCGCACAGAGCAGCCCCGTCTCCTGCAGAAAGATGCCGACGATGTAGCCTCGCGAGGCCCCCAGGGACTTGAGAATGCCAATCTGACGGGTCCGCTCGGTCACCGTGGTATACATCGTCAAGGAGATGATCAGCAGGCTGACGACGGAGGCGAGCGCCGTCACCAGGTTGAGAAAGAGGGTCAAGCTCCCGTAGCCCTCGGCGAAGAGGGACGGAAGATCCCGGCTGAAGAGCACCCGCCAATCTGGAGATAAGGCGAGGATTCGTCGCGCGACCTCTTCCTGCCGGCTGGGATCGACCACCCGCACGAGGATCATCGAGCCGTGACCCTCGCGGCCGAGTTCGGACTGCAGGGTGGCGAGGGGGACCATCATCCGCGCTCCTGTCTCCGGCCGATAGATGCCTTGAACCCGGAATGGTCGATCGAAGAGAGTCAGCGGATCGCCCGGGTGCAGGTTGTGGTCTCTGGCGTAGCGAACATCGATCAGGACGTAGTCCCCTTCTGCGGGTAGTGGGGATCCGTCGACCACCTCGATACCCGTCGTTGCGGCGTACTCCTCAAACTGGACCCCGTCGAGTTGGCGCAAGCCGAGTCCGCTCTCTCCCTTCATTTCGAGGTACTGCCCAATCGCGGTCGCTGCTCGGACTCCTTCGACGGCACGAATCTGCTCGATCGTCTCAAGCGGCAAGGTCATTGGCAGGGAGGTCAAGGCGATGCCAATCTGGTCCCGCCGGCTGACGAGCAGCTCAGCGCTGACGTTGGCGTCGCGCTCTCCTCGTGCCCGCAGCTGCCCACGAATCAGCCCGACGGTCAACACGACGAGCAGGATTCCCAGCGCGATTCCGGCGATGCTGACCAAGGTTCGCCCAGGTCTCTGGGCGATGGAAGAGACGAGCAGATCCTTCATCCCCTGGCCCTCTTCACGGTCTCGCGGGTCATGAGCGCCGAGGCGGCACTGGCAAACCGGGTCGACGGGAACTGGTCGACCATCCGATCGTAGCTCGCAAAGAACTGCTGGCTGACGCTCTCCCATCCGAATTGCTGCGCCGTCCAGCGCGCCTGGGAGAGCTTCTCCTTCCGCCCCACCTCATCCCGCAGAATCTCGCGGACTCCCTCTGCAAAGGCGGGACCAGTGGGTTCGCGCAGCCAACTGTTCCCCTCGTGGGCATAACTGAGGACGCCCCCCGCTCGTGGGGCCAGAAGGGGGAGCCCCGCCGCCATGGCTTCAAGCGGGGCAATTCCAAAAGGCTCGCGCGGATTCGGGTGAACAAAGATGTCACTGTGCAGGTAGAGGTCGATCAACCGCTTCCGATCCGTCAGGTGGCCCATCTGTACCAGCTTGCCCGGCGCCCGACGCTCTGCTTCCACCCCCAGCCATGCCGCGAGGGGGCCGCTCCCTGCCACCAGCAACCGGTAATCCTCCAGCCCTTCCCTGGCGAGCGACTCGAGAAGCTCCAAGAGCAGGGGGATGTTCTTCTCCGGCGAGAGACGTCCCGCATAGAGCAGAAGGCGCGTGTGGTCCGTTCCGCCGACCTCCTTCCGCAGCAATTGGCCCTCGGCCGCCGAAGGGGAGGCCTCGAGAAACTCGGCGATCTCCGCACCCATCGGCAGCACCACGATCGGACGCTGATGGTTTGGCAGCATGGCTTCCCGCAACTCCGAGGCCGTGTACTCCGAGTTGGCGATGTGGTAATCGAAGAGGGGCAGGTAGAGGTGGCCGAGGTACCGGCGAGAGACCGCCCGGCTCCAGGGATGTCGTGTCAGGTAGGCCTCGAGATTGTCGTCCATCCGCTCGCAGGTCAAGCCGACCAGCACCGGGCGCCGCACCCCGCGAATCCATCCTCGCCGCAGCAGCCCCGCCAACCACGAGATGGTGTACTTGTCGCAGACCTCGACCAGGTCGGGCTGCTCCCGTTCCAGGATCTGTTGGATCGCTCCCTGCCAAGGTGGCAGGTAACTCGTCGGGGGAAGAATGCGGTACCGCTGGTCGAAGACAGGCGATGCTGGCCCGGGAATGTGATGGATCTGGACGTACTCTCCCAACTGTTCCGTCCGCGCCGCCGCGGCTGGGACGACCAAGTGCATCGGGCGTTCCATCCGATTGGCCGCCGCGAAGAGAGCCCGATAAAAGGTGCTGATCCCGCCCGATGTCGGGTGAAAGGCGTTCGTCAAATGAAGGGTCTTTACCAAGTGGATCTCTCCCGCCAACAGCGCCTCAGCAACGCTGGAACTACCCACAGAAACTGACAAGCCAACCAAGGCAGCTGCCGCAAATCTCTTCCCAGAGACTGTCGGTCGGCCCCGACAAGCAGGGCTCCGCGCCGCATGGCAAAGAGGTTGAACGAAGCCGAGAGGACCGAAAACGAGATCGACGCCGCCATTCCCCGGCCAAGGTGCTCGGTCCCCCCGACGCTATGCAGCAAAAATTCGAGGGAGTGGTTGATCGCCGGGAGCAGCCCCATGACGGCGATCGTTGCCTTCCACGGCGGTTCCACTCTCCGGAAGGCTTCGAGGAGGGCTCCGTAAAAACCGGCAGTCAAAATGTAGAAGGCAGCCTCCAGCCGCAGCGCCCCGAGGGCCGCCGCAAGGCCCGCCTCGAGCGTCGCAAAGAAGAAGAGCCCTCCTCGCACCAGAGCGCTCAGCAGCGCGGATTTCCAGTTCCAGCGCCGCACGATCCGCTCGATTGGATGGCCCACCAAGTCCCGGCACGTGGCACCGAGTGTGGCTGAGGCTGAACTGGTCGGTTGTGCGTCTTGATCCAATGGCACTGTCCTTGCTGTGTCAGGGTTGTGATGAGTCGACCTGAGTCGCCCCTGCCGACGACGCCGGATCGGAGGCGACCTTTTCCACGCAGAGCGCGTAGGCTCGATTCACTTCTTGAAAGATGCCTTCCCAGGTTCGTGGGAGGGCCAGTTGGCGAGCGGCCCGGGCCATCGCCACGCGCCGATTGGGACGTTTCCGCAGCGACTCAATCGCGTTGCAGAACTCCTCGACAGTGTCGGCGACCAGTCCCGTCTCCCCTGGCACAATGATCGAATGGGGCCCCCCGCTGCTTGTCACCACGGCGGGGACGCCCGACGCCTGCGCCTCGAGCACCACATTGCCAAACGTGTCTGTCCGGGAGGGAAAGAGGAAAAGGTCCATCCCCGCGTAGGCTCTCGCCAGCGCTTCGCCGCGCAGGACCCCGCGAAACTCTGCCCGCCGCATCCTCTCCCGCAACCAAGCCTCCTCGCTGCCGGTCCCGACAATGACAAAGCGATATCCGGTCTTGCCACGGCGGTGCAGCTCTTGCTCGATCTCGGCCAACTGCCGGACATTCTTCTCCGGCGTCAGCCGCCCGACATAGCCCAGGGTCAGCGGCGCCAGCTCCCCGCGCGCTTCCACTTCTCGTTCTTCTCGCTTCTCTGGCGTAAAGAGATCAGTGTCAACTCCCCGGCGCATGAGGAATGTCGGACGCTGGCACTCCTCCGCGAGAAGGCGGACCAGCTCCTCGTGGGTTGCAAGCAATACCCGACCCAACCGGTAGAACTGGACCAACGCGCCCCAGGTGACCGTCCCTCCCCACTCCCCCATCCGGGTGCCCAGCGATGGCGAGAGCCACGCCACCCAACCCGTCAAGCGCCGTTCGGCGTACTCGTGCAGATTGGTGTGCCACGAAAGCACGATCGGACGACGCAACCTCCAGGCAACCCAGGCTCCCAGCAGCCCGACGTCACTCGGTCCAGTCAGGTGGATCACGTCCGGGTCAAACTCCCGGACCACCTTGAGTACCCGCCCTGCGTGTCTCCAGAAGAGCAGGTCGAACCGCAGATCCGCGTCGAGTCGAAATCCCACCCGGCTGCGCTGCAACATCAACCGCTCGACCGACCCATCCTGCTCGCGGTGGTTCTCCGCCCCCGCGTGAACACAGAGCAGCGGACGCCCCTCCCGTTTCGCATTCGCCACCAGATGGCGACTGGTATGGGCAACACCGTTGACTTCCAGGTACGAGTCCGGAAAGAAGGCGACTCGCGGTTCAGCTCTCATCGGTCTATCCGATCTGCTCTCCAACCAATTCCCGTGTCAGCGCCAGCCGCAGCGCTGGCTTGAGCTGCTTGCTGCCCAGCAGACGCAGAATCCAGAGCGCCGACCGGACCCATCCCGGGCCTCCGTTCGGCCAGTAATGCGAGAGGGGCCGCGCCTCCCTCCCATCCAGGTTGAAGTAGATTCGGTCGCACCATAACTTCTTGTTCAACGGGTGTTCTGGGTACGTCCGGATCACCTCCGCGACCGATTCCAAGATTCGCATGACCATCGATTCCTGGTACCCCGGCAGCAGCAGCACCTCGCTGTGGCCGTCGTTGCGCACCTCGGCTACCAGCTCCTCGAAGCTTCCTGCCCGCGTCAGGTTGAGGACCGTGTTGGGCTGACAACCGTGCCGGTCTCCCCCCGAAACAACCGGCAAGCCCAGGTCAGCAGCAAGCTGAATCGTCTCCTGATTCTCCGGCCACTTCCGAAACCCATTGATCTCCAAGGCGTGCAGCCACTGGGCATGCTCTTCGAGGAAGAGTCGCAAACACCGGCGGTGCTCGGATTCCCCAATCAGCTCGATGTCCCACAACGGGTGGTTGAGGACGATCAGCGTCCCCGCGTTCTGGTTGAGCATCGCGAGCAGATCGGTCAACGACGCCGCCTCCGGATCCCGCCGGGTGTAACGCATCAAGGCCGCTTCCTGTTCGCGCGCCTCGGCCACCGGCAGGTTGTGAATCCCCAGGTGAAAAAACCCGTGCCGGTACGGAACCGTCCATTCAAGCGAGATCGGGGAGGACGAAAGGCCCTCCAACACCCGCAGCCGGAGCCCTGCCTCGATCTCGTCGTGATCCGTGATCGAGACGAGCGCCGGCACTCCCAGCATCTCCTCAATCTGTCGCGCCTCGTCCTGGATCACCTGCTGTGGCGTCACCGGCGGCGTCCAGTAGGCTTGCCCAAAGTCCATCTCCCGCTGGTGGACGTGACGGTACCGCTTCATCGCCTGCTCGAAATACCCAGCCAAGATCGGCGTCTGACTTGCATAAAAAGGAATGAAGGAGAGCATCTCCTTCGAGAAATGGGTGTGACAGTGGAGCGAAGCCGCTGCCGAGATGCGGCCCTCCCTCATCGGCTCAGTCGGATTGGTGTGGATCCGCGTCTTTCTCTCTGCCATGCTTCCCCTTCCTTTCCGGACGTCAGGCTGGTTCTCTCCCGTCTCTACTCTCTCCTCGAAGGCGAGAGCTTACCGGGGCAATGTCAGGACAAGCTCAGGAATGTCCTAAGTTTCTGCTAAGTCTGTTCCATCCGATGGAGACGTGCGTGGCTGGCGAGTAGAGGCCTCCCACCTCCACTGAAACACGAAGAAAACTCGGAAAGAGAGTCGAGAAGCGGCGGGAAAAAGGGAGGGGAAGCGCTTCCAGGTGGAGGCACTTCCCCTGCTCAGAGACACAGGACTAGGCACCTAACGAGTCGAATCCTATCGCTTCGATCTCAAGTCTCCCTTAACACCACCTCATCTTTTCTTTAACGATTCACCTTGGACCGGCCAACTTTGTTTGGAAATAGATGAAAAATCGGATGAACTGTGAGATATTCCCACCAAGTTTAGCCAAGGGATTGACGAGAGGCCGTTCTGTCTGGGCGTCCTCCAAAGCGTCCAAGGCCTGGACCACAAAGATGTTGGTCTCAAAATGGAAGAGTCGAAAGCGGGTCTGACGGATCAGACTCGATGGAGACCTCAAGTCTTGCTTGGCGACGAGGGGAGTCCTCCTCTCAAAGTCCTCGCCGCCTCGTCAGGCAAGGTGCCGGACAAGATGCATGCACCCAAAAAGTGGTGTGCCAGAGCGGGAAGTCATCCGCAAACGGGATTTCGTGCCCAAGAACAGTTCTCAACTCTTCGGACAGTTTTTCTGGTAAGTTCCAGACAGGTTAGATACCGGGTGAGAAGCGGAAAAGGTCATCCTTTTCCACGAGGGTGTGCTGTCATTGCACCCAGCAGGGATCTTTGACAAGATCCCGCGCAGAACACAGAAGCCTGTTTCAATAAATCAAATCACAAATTGCGCTAACCGGTGGGGATTACTTGGTCGCGTACGGACCTCTCTTCGCCTGATCTTGACTGAGACAACGAGCAATTACTTCCTGGTAATTGTCTTCAACATTATCAACGAAAAAAAGGTGGAAAAATGATTGCCAAACTTTTTCGATTTTCTGGGGTACCAACTGCGTTACTTCTGCTGGTGGTCATCACTCAAGCCCAAGCAATCAAGGGGTCATTGCTCGGGACAATCACGGACTCGTCGGGAGCCGTGGCCGCCGGTGCAACCGTAACGATTACCGAAACACGCACCAATGTTGTCAACACAACCACCACCACCGCGACTGGGAACTATATTTTCACCAGCATCAAGGATGGAGTCTACCGCGTAGAAGCCTCGTTGCAGGGCTTCAAAAAGGTCATCCGCGAGAATGTCATTGTCGATGTCAATACAACCGTCCGGGTCGACATCGCTATGGAAGTTGGTGAGGTCAGCGAAACCATCACAGTGGAAGCCTCTTCTGCCCCAATTTTACAGACCGATCGCGCGGACACGGGACGATTGCTTGAAACCAAGCAGGTTGCAGAATTGCCGCTCGGCTTCAATCGAAACTTTCAAGGACTGCTGGTGACTGTGCCGGGTGCCACTCGGCCGTCGCGACCACACTCGGAATTTTTTAATCCGCAGGACAGTTTGGAGTCGAAGGTCAATGGGCAGTCGCGGCTCTCGAACAACTTTATGATCGAAGGCGTCGACAACAACCATAAGACCGGCTTGTTGACTGTCTTGATCCCTGCCGCCGATGCCATCGAGACGGTCAGCGTCACCACGTCCAACTTCGATGCCGAATTGGGCCGCGCCGGTGGCGCTGTCTCATCCGTGACAATCAAATCCGGGACGAATGAGGTTCACGGCAGCGCTTGGTTTTTCGGCAATAACGAAAACACGCGTGCCCGGGAATATTTCACGGGAAATCGCGCCCCGACACGCTACCGACAACTTGGGTTCGCAGTCGGTGGCCCCATCTTCAAAAACAAACTGTTCTATTTCGGCGACTATCAGTACACCAATGACAAGCTCGGCAAGGTCAACCGCGCCGTTATTCCCATTCCCGAATGGCGTACTGGCAACTTCAGCAACTTTTCGATTCCGATCTTTGACCCGGCGACCGGCAATCCCGATGGAACAGGACGCACTCCTTTTGCGGGTAACATCATCCCGACCAATCGCATCAGCCCCATTGCCCAGAAGTTGCTTGCGTTTCTGCCCGCGCCAAATGTGCCGGGAGCGGCGTTAGGAACACCAAACTCTGTGATCAATACTGTCCGAGAACGCACCACCCATCAGTTCGATACCAAGATCAATTACAACCTCAACGAGAAGAATGTCTTCGCGGTGCGCTTCAGTTATCAGCAGCCCAAGCTCTTCGATCCAGGCTCCTACGGCATCTACGGCGGACCTGCGAATGGCGGGTTTGCGGGAAGTGGCACGCAGGATGTGATCAGCTCGGCTGCCAACTATACGCGTACGTTCAGTTCCACCCTGGTTCTCGAAGTGCGTTTCGGGATCAGTTGGTATAAAAATCTGGCCGTCACGCAGGCCGATGGGTTGAAGACTTCAGAAGAGGTCGGGATTCGTGGGGTCAATGTCGATCCACAATCGGCTGGGTTGACCCAAATCAACATCGCGGGTTTCACCGGCCCTGTCCTCGGATTTTCCGCCAGCCTCCCCTGGGACCGAGGCGAAACGACGACGAATACCATGGCGGTTGTCACCCGATTGGTAGGAAATCACTCCATCAAGGTGGGCGGCGAATATCGGAGGAATCGTGATTTCCTGCTACAAGTGCAGGACAATGGTGGCACCCGTGGACGGTATAATTTTGGTGGCGCGCAGACTTCCATCCCAGGCAATGCTGCGGCCATCAATGGACTGGGGAATGCCTTTGCCTCATTCTTGCTCGATGCTCCAAACTTGGTTGGACGGGACCTTACCGTGATCGAGGAGCCTGGGACAAAGCACTGGGCGCTCTTCTCGTTCATTAACGACAAATGGCAAGTCTCCAAGCGCCTGACGCTCGACTTGGGATTACGGCATGAGTTTTACCACCCACACACCGGAATCGTCGAACGGGGTGGACTCTCCAACTACAACACGACCAACAATACCCTGGAGGTGACCGGCTTTGGCGACATCTCCTCGATTGTTGGCGTCCAGAGATATTTCAGAAACTTTGCCCCCCGTCTGGGGGCGGCCTTCCGTTTCAACGACAGGACTGTCATTCGTGGCGGTTTCGGGACGAGCATCATCCCCTTCCCGGATAATCGCTATGCCTTCAACTTTCCTGTCAAGCAGAATAACCAGTTCAATTCCCCCAACCAATTTGCAGTCGCCGGATCGATGGCGGCGGGGTTGCCTGCGCCGCAGCCCTTCAGCGTGCCGAACAATGGGATCATTGTTGCCGACACCCCCCTCTTGCGAAACCAAGGTTTCTTCACTGTTCCCTCGAATTTGCGTGAAGCGAAATTGCATTCGTACAATGTGGCGTTTCAGCGCGAAATTTTCTGGGGATTGGCGGTGGATGTCGCTTACGTTGGGAACATCGCACGCGGGGTGATTGCCGACTTCAATCTCAACGCAGGCATGGTTCCGGGACAGGATAATGCCGGTCGCCCCTTTTTCCAGAAATTCAACAAGACGGCCTCTGTTCAAACCTGGTTTCCCACCGATACGAGCTACAATTCGTTGCAAGTCAAAGTGGATCGTCGTTTTCGAGGCGGATGGCTCTTGACCAATAGCTACACCTTTGGCCGAGCGATGACCTACTCAGACGATAATGGTGGGGTTGCGACCCCCGCGAATCCTGAATTGAGTCGCGGTCCTGCCGGGTTTGATCGCCTGCATAACTACAATTCGACCTTTGTCTGGGATATCCCTTTCGCGAA
This sequence comes from Blastocatellia bacterium, assembly GCA_049317725.1. GTDB lineage: Bacteria > Acidobacteriota > Blastocatellia > RBC074 > RBC074 > CAIOZW01. The sequence goes on along the minus strand of JBMOHS010000020.1, from coordinate 3,385 downwards.
CCGAAGCAATGGGTTCATCCGTGCGATTTTCGGTGGATGGCAGATCTCGGGGATTCTCTCATTACAATCGGGAACGCCGATCAACTTCACCGCAGATGCGGCGAATCTGCGCGCACCGGGGAATACGCAGCGCCCCAATCTCAACGGCACCCCGACTGTCTACGGGACGATCGGGCCTCGTCCGACAGGCAACAATGACAATCGGTTGTTGTACTTCGATCCGACGGTATTTTCTGCTCCGGCGGCCAACACGTTTGGCAACATGAGACGCAATGACTCGATTCGCGGGCCAGGATATGCCAACCTCGACGGTACGATCATCAAGCGGTTCCGCATTACTGAACGCATTGGCGGCGAATTTCGCGCCGATGCCCTCAATGTCACCAACAGTCCAAACTTCAACAACCCAAATGGGGCGTTCGGGAATCCGGCGTTTGGCCAAGTGACCACCACTATCGGCGCCGAACGGCTGGTCCGTTTTGGTGCACGCCTGACATTCTGACGATCGATCTGGCTGAAACCACGGTTGCGGACAATTCGTTCCTGTCTAGACCGCTTTCCAGAAGGCCATCTTCAGCGCTTCGCGGCTTCGCGTGAGAAAAAACGACCGAGCCCTCACCGGCAGGAAGAGGCTCACGCGAAGACGCGAAGTGGAGATGAGGGGCGAGGGACGAGGGGAAAGGGTCGAGGGGTGAGGTGGCGCGCGGTCCACGGCGGGGGCGCTGTCAAGATTCTCTCTGCCCATGCTTCGTGATAGGATCTGAGATCGGGTTGACGCGACCTCGGCAAGACGACGGAGGTACTCTCCTCCCCAGACTCCGCCGGCAGTGGTGCCCCCCAGTCCCCCTCCCAACTTTCTTGACGGCCCAATGACGTGAGGATCGAAGAGATGAAACTGATCAACTGGCTCGAGAAATGGAACCTGACCTCGCTCAAGATCAGCGCCGGCTTTCTCGACATGGAGCTGCAGTTCCGGGACGAGGACAAGGCCGCTGCGTGGCAGCTCTACATCGAACTGCTGACCCGCATCACGACCCAGCCCCTGGCGGACCACGAGGGAGATGAGGAGACGGCTCTCAAGAGCCTCCACGCCATCTTCGGACTGACCCGCGAGATCATCAAGCAGAATGGCCGTGGCTGCATCGAGTTCACCAAGATCGCGATCGTCGTCCTTAATCAGGTCATTCGGCCCTTCACCGCGAAATGGCATCGCCTCTCGCTGGAGGGTGGCTTCAAAGATCCTGCGCGCTGTCGGCAGTTCCGTGAGGAACTGGTCGTCCTCCAGCAGAAACTGCGCGACTATACTGGCTTGCTCGCCGATGTTGCGGGGGTGGAGGACTTGACCGGTTTGGAAATTGCCTCCTGATGGTCAGAGGAAGGCCGTGACCTTGGGTGCGCGGACGTCCAGTCCATCTGATCCCCGCATTTGGTAGAGAAGATGCTTACGCGAGGGGCGAGGGAGAAGGGGCGAGGAAGAAGGGGCGAGGGGTGAGGGGAAAGGGGCGAGAGAAAGAAGAGGAGCGTGTGAGCGATTTGCTTCTGGAAAAACCTTCGCGCCTTCGCGCCTTCGCGTGAGCCTCTTCCCTCGCCCCTAACCCCTATTCCCTCGCCCCTAACCAGGATGGTCGCCTGTTTTCGGAGTGAATACCTTGCGAAAAAAGACTCTTCTCGACACGCACACCGCTAACTTTGCTGATGTCGTTGGCAATGGCAAGACCTATGCGATTCCACCGTACCAGCGGGATTACTCATGGTCAGAGGAGCAGTGGGAGGATCTCTGGAACGATGTTCTCGAGATGACCAAGCGGCCCGATGATCGGCACTATATGGGAGCGCTCGTCCTGGAAGCGAAGAGTGACCGGGAGTTTCTGGTCATCGATGGCCAACAGCGACTGGCCACGCTGAGCATTTTCGCGCTGGTGATCATTCGGCGCCTCCTCAATCTCGCCGAGCGCGGCGTGGAACCAGACGCCAACCGCGAGCGGGCCGAGACCCTGCGAATGCAATACATCGGCGCAAAAAATCCTGCCTCGCTCCTGCTCGTCAGCAAGTTGACGCTCAACGAAATCGATAATGCGTTTTACCAAGACTATTTGGTCGAATTCCGCGATCCGCTCAACCCCCGTGGCCTGCCGCAATCAAATCGGGCCCTCTGGGACTGTCAGAAGTGGTTGGCGAAGCAGTTGGACTTGATTGCGCCACAGAGCGACGATGGCAAGTTCCTCGCGGAGTTGCTCAACGAAACGATCGCCCGGCAGTTGCTGTTCACCTTGATCACCGTCGACGATGAGCTCAACGCCTACACCATCTTCGAGACGTTGAACGCCAGAGGGATCGATCTCTCGTCAACGGACCTCTTGAAAAACTATCTGTTCTCGCGTGTCAGGACGATGACCGACCTCGCGGCTCTTCAACGTCGTTGGAGGACGTTACTCCAAACTGTCCGTCAAGAACGATTTCCAGAGTTTTTGCGCTACCATCTGCTCTGTGAGATGCCGAAAGTTCGTTCCAATCAGCTCTACAAAATTGTACGAGAACGGATTCAAAACACGGGAAACGTCTTCGATCTGATCAAAGCGTTGGAAGATCGAGCGGAACGGTTTGCGGCGGTGGCAGATGTCACCCATGAATTTTGGATCGACCACCCAGAATGTCGTCCGCATATTCGAGAACGGGTTCTCTATCGCAGCCAGCAGTCGACTCCCTTGCTCTTTGCGGCTTGGGAGAACTTTCCACGGAGCGAATTTGCCAAGCTCCTTCGATTGATCAATGTCTTCACCTTCCGCTTCACCACGGTTGGTAATCTCAATACCAACCTGCTGGAGCCACTCTATCACCGTGCGGCAAAATCGGTGATCGATGGTGATTCGACGAACGCTGGGGACGTGTTTGGCGTGCTGCGCGAGGCCTATGTCGACGATGAAAAGTTCAAGCAGAACTTTGAATCCTGGGAGATTCCGACATTCGGTCGAGGAAAGCGACTGGCTCGCTTTGTTTTGTGCCGGTTGGAATCTGATGCCTCAGGGGTCGATCTCGACTTCGAGACGGACAGCGCAACGATCGAGCATATCTTGCCAGAGCACCCAACAGACGAATGGATCGACCTCTTCGACGAGAAGCAGTTTTCCCAGTCGGTCTATCGGGTCGGAAATCTCACCTTGTTGGAGGCGAAGAAGAACCGCCAAGTCGGCAACGCCCCCTTTGAGCAAAAGCTGGCCACGTATCTGTCGAGTCGATACGTCACGACGAGCCGTCTCGCGATTGACCCCCCCGAAACCTGGACACCTGAACAGATCGCGCTCCGGCAACGACAGATGGCTCGTCGCGCGGCCCACCTCTGGCGCGTCTAGTTGGGGAAGAGGGGCGGAGGGGAAGAGGGGCGGAG
>JBMOHS010000019.1:0-34107 GCA_049317725.1 Blastocatellia bacterium | reverse complement strand
GACGCGAAGGGGGGAAAGAGGGGAGAGGCAAGGGGACGCGCCGCCCTGAGTGCCTTGATCGGATAGGAGGCGGGCCGGAGGCCCGCGCACCCAGGGCTTGTGCTTGCCCCAATCTCGTGGAGGCGGGGAACTATTTCTTTCAGATCATTCTCCATTCTCCATTCTCCATTCTCCATTCTCCATTTTCAATTCTCCATTTTCAATTCTCCACCGCCTACTCTTCGATCAGCAGCGCCTCGTGCCGTCCTTCGAGTGCGGCGTGGAGCGTGTGCCAGGAGAGGCTGGCGCACTTGACGCGGGCCGGAAACTCCCGAACTCCCGCCAAGATCGTCAAGCGGCCGAGATGGTGCTCGGTCGTCGCCGGATCCATCTCCCCCTTGACCATTCGGTGAAACTCTTCGAAGAGGGTCTCTGCTTCGGCGATCGTCTTTCCTTTGACCGCGGCGGTCATCATCGAGGCGGACGCCTTCGAGATTGCGCAGCCGCTCCCTTGAAAAGAGATGTCCCGGATCGTCTCTCCATCCATCTCCAGGTAGACGGTCAATTCATCGCCACAGAGGGGGTTGTGCCCCAACTGTTCGCGGTTGGCCGTCGGGAGAACCCCAAAGTTCCGCGGCTTGCGGTTGTGGTCCAGAATCACCTGTTGATACAGTTCGCTGCTCTCTGCCATATGCGTTCCGTTGTCCCGGCTCGGTCGGGCTCTTCCCGTACTCTCTCCTCGTGTCCCCTGCCCTTACAGGCTGAAGATCTGTTTGACTTTGTGAAGGGCATTGACGAGCGCGTCGATCTCTTCGCGCGTGTTGTAGAAGGCAAATGACGCCCGGGTCGTCGCCGGAACGCCAAAGAACTTCATCGCCGGCTGCGCGCAGTGGTGGCCTGCCCGGACAGCGACCCCCTCCTGGTCGAGGAGCGTCCCGATGTCGTGGGGGTGAATCTCATCGAGAAGGAAGGAGAGCACCCCCGCTTTCTCCCGCGCGGTTCCGATGATCCGCAGCCCTGGGATCGCACCGACTGTCGCCGTTGCGTAATCGAGGAGCTCCTTCTCGTAGGCCGTGATCTGCTCGTATCCAAGCGACGTCACGTAGTCGATTGCTGCGCCCAGCCCGATGACGCTGGCGATCGGGGGTGTTCCCGCTTCAAACTTGTAGGGCAGGGCATTGTAGGTCGTCTTCTCAAAGCTGACCGAGAGGATCATGTCGCCCCCCCCGAGGAATGGCGGCATCGCTTCAAGCCAGCGTGTCTTCCCATAGAGGACCCCCACCCCGGTTGGTCCACAGAGCTTGTGCCCCGAGAAGGCGTAGAAGTCGCAATCGAGCGCCTGCACGTCGACCTTGACGTGAGGGGTCGCCTGGGCCCCATCGACCAGCACAGGGATCCCGTGACGATGGGCCATCTCGATCATCGTCCGCACTGGGTTGATGGTGCCGAGCGCGTTCGAGATGTGGACGACTCCGACCAGTTTGACACCCGGATGGAGCATCTTCTCATACTCTTCGAGGCGGACTTCGCCCCGTTCGTCGATCGGAATGGCCCGCACCTTCGCGCCAGTGCGCTCGGCCAACATCTGCCACGGCACGATGTTCGAGTGGTGTTCCATCGTCGTCAGCAGAATCTCGTCGCCGGCGCCAACGAACTTGGCCCCGTAGGAGTGGGCGACGAGGTTGATGCTCTCCGTCACCCCGTGGGTCAGAATGATCTCGTGCGATTCGGCAGCGTTGAGAAACCGCTGCACCTTGACCCGTGCCGAGTCGAACTCCCGGGTCGCCACCTCGCTGAGATGGTGAACCCCCCGGTGGACATTGGCGTTCTGCTCACGATAAAAGCGATCGACGGCCTCGATCACCACCGTCGGTCGTTGCGTCGTCGCCGCGCTGTCGAGGTAGACCAGAGGGTGCCCCTTGATCACCTTACCGAGGATGGGAAAATCCTCCCGAATCCGCTCGATATCGAACGGAGTTGCCTTCTCCCTGAGAGGCTGTGTTTCGCTGACCGCACCTTTCATGCCGATTCTCCCTCCAGGCTTTGATGCAACTTTTCGAGAACAATTCGATCGAGCTCCTCGCGGAGCGAGCCGATGCGTAGCCGGGCGATCAGGTCTTCGGCAAATCCATAGGTGAGGAGGGCCTTGGCCCGTCCCGGCGGAATCCCACGGCTGGCAAGATAGAAGAGCTCCTCCTCCTCCAACTGACCGATCGTCGCTCCGTGGGCGCACTTGACGTCATCGGCGAGGATCTCCAGTTGGGGGCGTGTGTCGACCTTGGCGGTGGTCGAGAGGAGCAGATTCTTGTTGAGCTGCCGGGCGTCGGTCAACATTGCCCCCTCCCGGACCAGCACCTTGCCATTGAAGATGGCCCGTGCTTGGTCATCGAGCATTCCTTTGTAGTACTGATCGCTTCGACAATGGGGCGACCGGTGGTCGAGTTCGGTGTGGTGATCAAGGAGCTGACGTCCTGTCGCGACGTAGAGTCCGTCGAGCTTCGCCTCGGCCTCTTCTCCTGCCAGGGAGACCGTCAGGCTGTGTCGACCAAGCCCGCTTCCCAGCGACACGGCGAAGGATTCGTAGCGGCTCTGACGGTCGAGTGCCACCCGGGTCGTTCCCAGGTGGTAGGCTTGATTGCTCTCGAGCTGCAGGCGGTAGTGGACCAGCGAGGCCTGTTGCCCGAGTACAACCTCTGTCACCGCGTTGGTGAAATAGACGTTGGAGGATCGAGACCCGTACCGCTCGATAATGGTCGCCATCGAACCTTCTTCCGCCACCACCAGGATTCGTGGGTATGAGACGATCGGCTCTTCCGAAGTCGTCAGATAGAGGATTTCGATCGGCACGTCGACGACTCGCCCGCGCGGCAGATAGACCAACGCGCCATCTCCCAGCAGCGCCGTGTTGAGTGCCAGAAAGGCATCCTCTTCCCAAGAGGCCTGCTTCCCCAAATGGTTCTGGAGAATGGACCGCTCTTCCTCATCCAACTCGCTGAAATTCTTGACCAACACCCGTTCCGGAATCCCATCCAACCGCGAGAGTCCCGGCGCAAAGATCCCATTGATGAAGACCAGTCGGCTCTCCCTCGTCTCTGGGAGAGTTCGTTCCTCGATCAAACCCGCTGGCAGAAAGTCCGGGGCCAGATCGAAGAGCTGCCGAAAGGGAATCCGGAGAAGCGGTGCCACGTTGGTCGACTTCCACGCTTCCTCTTGGGTGGTTGGAAAATCGAGCCGCTGAAAGGCGGCGTAGGCATCTTCCCGAACCTTTCGTAACCAGGCAGGGTCACCCCCCTCGCGGGTCTTGGCGAAGGCACGACAAGCCGATGAATAGTTCTCTTTCTCCTTGGCCGCTTGGTGCATCTCTCTCGTTCCTCCTCTCCCGGTTCCGGTCATCAGGCCCCAGCGACGGCGGCACGAATCCAATCGTACCCCTTCGTCTCGAGTTCGAGCGCCAAGTCCTTGCCCCCAGAGCGGACAATCCGCCCTTGGTAGAGGACGTGCACGTAATGCGGCTCGATATAGGTCAGCAACCGTTGGTAGTGGGTCACCAAGATGATTGCATTGTCCGGGGAGGCGAGCTGGTTGACACCGTGCGCGACGATCCGCAGCGCATCGATGTCGAGCCCCGAATCGGTCTCATCCAGAATCGCCAATTTCGGGTCCAGCACGGCCATCTGCAGGATCTCGTTCCGTTTCTTCTCTCCTCCCGAGAACCCCTCGTTGACCGCCCGGTCGATGAAGCGCTGCTCCATCTCGACGACCTTCATCTTCTCCCGAAGCAGATCATCGAACTCAAGGGGGTCAAGCTCCTCCCGCCCTTCGTGACGAGCCTTTTCGTTATAGGCCATCCGCAGGAAGTTGGCGTTGCTCACCCCAGGGATCTCGATCGGATACTGAAAGGCGAGAAAGACGCCGAGGCGGGCCCGCTCATCCGGCGCGAGCTCCAATAGATTACGCCCCTCGAAGAGTACTTCGCCGCCCGTCACCTCGTAGGAGGGGTGGCCCGCCAAGACCTTCGCCAAGGTGCTCTTCCCCGACCCGTTCGGTCCCATGATGGCGTGGATCTCTCCAGCTCGCACGCTCAAACTCAACCCTCGCAGGATCTCTTTTCCATTAATCGTTGCGTGAAGATCGCGTATTTCCAGCACGGCCCCTCTCCTTCTTCTGTTTGTTGCGCTATCGCTGCCGCTTTGGCGGCTCACTTCGGTCACCCCCTGGGAATTCTCGTCAATTCCTCCATCACGAAGTGGTACTCTCGTCACTCACTTCGAAGATCGCTTCGATCTCGACCGGGATGTTGTGCGGGAGCGAACCCATTCCCACTGCCGACCGCGCGTGCCGTCCGCGCTCTCCAAAGACCTCGACAAAGAGGTCCGAGCATCCATTGATCACCTTGGGGTGGTCTCCAAAGTCAGGGGTGGCATTGACCATGCCCAGCACCTTGACCACACGCTCGACCCGACGCAGGGTCCCCAGCTCCTGTTTTAAGACCGCCAGCAGGATCATTCCCGTCTCGCGGGCGAACTGGTAGCCCTCTTCAAGGGTGTATTCGGCACCCACTTTGCCGGTCGCCGTTGGCCCCTTGCCCGCGAGGTAGAGAAGATTCCCTGTCCGCACGGCGTGAACATAATTCCCGGCCGCCTCGGGCACCGGTGGGAGGATCGCTTCCGTCTCTGATATCTTGTCGCTCATCGCCTTCTTCTTCCGTCTGGTCACCCGCAGAGGGGACATGGGTTGGTTCTATAGGCACCCGTCACGCCTCGTGCCCGAGAAATCCGGGGGGTGTCGACCGCGTGCCTCGTCAATCTTCTAGCCGACGCTGCCTTCCAGCTTCAATCCGAGGAGACGGGTTGCCTCGACGGCAAACTCCATCGGCAGCTCGCGAAAGACCTCCTTGCAGAAGCCGTTGATGATCATGTTGACGGCATCCTCAGTCGAAATCCCACGTTGGTTGAAATAGAAGATCTGTTCTTCGCTGATCTTCGAGGTCGACGCTTCATGCTCGATCCGAGCCGTCTGATTCCCGACCTCGATATAGGGAAAAGTGTTCGCACCGCAACGACTGCCGATCAGCAGCGAGTCGCACTGTGAAAAGTTGCGTGCATTCTCCGCTTTCGGGAGAACTTTGACCAGACCGCGGTAGCTGTTCGTCGACTTGCCTGCCGAGATTCCCTTCGAGATGATGCGGCTCCGCGTATTCTTCCCGACGTGGATCATCTTCGTTCCCGTGTCCGCTTGCTGCAGGTGATTGGTCAAGGCGACCGAGTAGAACTCGCCGATCGAATGGTCCCCCTGCAGGATGCAACTCGGGTACTTCCAGGTGATCGCCGAGCCCGTTTCGACTTGGGTCCAGGAGATCTTGGAGTGCGCCCCGGCGCATTTCCCACGCTTGGTCACGAAGTTGTAGATCCCCCCACGGCCTTCCTCATCCCCGGCATACCAGTTCTGCACCGTTGAGTACTTGATCTCGGCGTGATCAAGCGCGACCAGTTCAACTACCGCAGCGTGCAGTTGGTTCTTGTCAAACTTCGGCGCAGTACAGCCTTCGAGATAGCTGACGTAACTTCCCTCCTCGGCAACGATCAACGTCCGCTCGAACTGTCCTGACTCGGCGTTGTTGATGCGAAAATACGACGAGAGTTCCATCGGACAACGGACTCCCTTCGGGATGTAGCAGAAAGATCCATCCGAAAAGACCGCGGAATTGAGCGCAGCATAGAAGTTGTCGGTGTAGGGGACAACTGACCCGATATACTTCTGGATCAACTCCGGGTGCTCGTGAACCGCTTCTGAGAAGGAGCAGAAGATGACCCCTTCTTTCGCCAACTTCTCCTTGAACGTCGTGGCGACCGAGACGCTGTCGAAGATGGCGTCGACCGCGACGTTGGCGAGCATCTTCTGTTCGTGGAGCGGGATTCCCAGCTTCTCGAAGGTGTCGAGCAGTTGGGGATCGACCTCGTCAAGACTCTGCTTCTTCTCCTTCGGTTTCGGTGCCGAATAGTAGATGATGTCCTGAAAATCGATCTTCGGGTAGGAGACAGCGGCCCACTCGGGTTCCGTCATCGTCAACCAATGACGGTACGCCTTCAGCCGCCACTCGAGCATCCACTCCGGCTCATTCTTCTTGGCGGAGATGGTCCGGATGACCCCCTCATTAAGACCCCGAGGAATTGTCTCTGACTCGATCTCAGTGACAAAACCGTACTTGTATTCTTGATTGGCAATTGCTTCGATACTGCTCATAAGCTCCTGTCCCTGCCAGTTGTGACCGGATGGGCTTGGCCCGTCGACGGCGGCTCCTTGTGATGCGAACCTTAGTCAACACGATTGGGGCGTCAGTCCCACCCCGCGCGAAGAGACAACAACAATTCCTGCGACGAGTGACTCCTTGCGGAGGCCAACTTTTGTAACTCGTCGAGCAAGCGATCGATTGTTGTCATTTCTGTTACTCAATAGCTTATTGCAACTGGATCAAACATTCATTCTCATCATCGAAATCAAAGATCTGCCCCCTTTGATCTCTTCATATTTTCACACGGCGGCTGAGCAAGTCGTAAAAGCCAAGCCTGCGACTTACTTCCCGAGTTGAATGGGTTGCGGGTTGCCTTGTAGACTGTCGCTGGACCTGCCGAAACACGCAGCCCCTGATCGAGCAACGACGGCCGTTGGCCAACTTCCGTCTCTACCAGGAAGTAATTCGGACATTGACGCGCCACAAGGGCCTCGTAAGTTCCCCTCTCAGTATCGCCTTTCACGTAGGTATCCCAGTCGTAAGAGATGGGATAGCGTGGCAGAAGTCCGATCGAGCGGATGCTTGAAATGATCCGGGCATCTTCAGGGGCGACTTGGTCGACCCAATTCATGGCTTGATAACCAGAAGCGTGACGCATCATCACGTCATGCCGCAGACGGTTTGACACGGCACCCACCGAGAGCGTGGCGATTCCCGTGATGATGATCACGGCACTCGCCAATACTTGCCCGTAGACCAAGATCCTCACCCACCCGGGAAGTTGTCTCTTTTGGTTTGTTGCCCAAGCCAGAAGAGCCAGCAGTACCCAAGTCAAGGGCTCGAGGTAGAAGCGGCTGGTCTTCTGGCCGAGGAATGACGCAACCAGCGCCAAAACGAGCGCCATCGACGCAAAAATTCTGCTGGATCCTGATTCACGAATTGCACAAGGAAGCAGAATAAACAGCAGGGATGCCAGCCCGAGGACGGTCGTCAGCGTTCCCAATCCTTCTGGAACCATCAGGGACATTGGAAATGGCCACGACGAATCGCGGTAAGCTAACAGATAATCGAGGAAGGCTTGTCTCCCCGGCCATTCTCCAGGAAATGGGGTTACAATCGCTTCCCACAAGGCCCCCCCGTAATGGGCGTTTTTCCAAAGAGCAGGGGGGAGCATGATCAACCCGAATGCTGCCAGACCCCAACCGGTAGCCGCCCAGCCGAGGCCTTGACGCCACATGATTCCAAACGCCATCAGGCCAACCAACCCACCACTCAGTAGAAAATTCAACTTGTTGGTCGATGCCGTCATGACCAGCAGACAGACCAAGATGTAGATTTGGATACGACGATCGCCCTTGGCCGGCTGATCTCGACGATTCAGAAAGGTTATGGCCAAATAGAGAGCCGTCGTTGTCATGGCGATCGGCAAGAGAAAAGGCTTGGGTGAAGCGACGTGAGGAATCAGGACCGGACAAGAGAGCAGCGCAAGCAGCGCAAGCATCTGATGATTCTTGTCAGTCCATCCCCCGTGTCGCACGACACCAATGATTCCAACCAGGCCGAGAAACTGGAGCAAAGAACCAAACTGCTCGGCGCCGATCGATAGACCAACCCCGATCAGAACCTCCCCGGCACCAGCGAGACGGCCTTGAAACCACTCTGGGGCAGTGGGAAAAGCCCCAGTATTCAACACCCCAATCGCGACACTGACGTGGTAGGCGAGGGAGTCGGCATCGGTGATCGGAGCCAGCGCCAACATGCCCAAGCCGCCGACCAGCACCGCAATAACCACTGATGATCCTCTGACGCTCCTCAATTCCCAACCGATCATTGCCCAACGGGACGGTGAAAGATTACCGTGACGAAATTGAGACAGCCAAGTCAGGCCTTGCCAAATCCCCATCATCACCAGCGGCCAAGCTACCCAGCGCTCGATTTCTCGTGGAAAGACCCCGAGCAGCGCCAATGGATAGCAAGCTGCCATCAGGAATCCTGCTCCAACGATTGGTGCCACGTACTGCCACAGGGAGGATTGATTCACGGTTGGCAGGTTCAAACGACTGATCAACCAATTGCCCAGCCTGGCGACGCCCAGAATCATCGCGACCGACAAAACTGCCGACCAAGGAGCCGGCGCAATGTTTGCATCAAGGCCAAACCAAGGCCCGGCTGGGGCTTTATACCCAAGAGATTGCATCAATGTCAGCGTTCGCGAGGCCATTTAGTTCCGGGTCTGGTGCACCTTCAGGTGAAGGTCAAATTGTCAGTTTTTGAATGATCGAGAGCACGTCTTCAAAACGCCATCTTTGAATCGGTTGTCATCCTTCCAGTCAACTGCACATACTGACCGTCCGCACCCTGTCGCAAGAGGTCGGTGATCGGAATCTTGTCGAAGACCTGATGCACAAAATCGGTGATGCTCGCCCAGACGGGCCGCAACCCACAACCTTGGTGGTGGACGCAGGTCTCTTGGTTTCCCGTAAACTGGGCGCAGATCTCATCTTCGGAGGGGATCCCCCCCAGGGCGCGCATCACCTCCCCGATCGAGATCTCTTCCGCGCGCCGCGTCAACCGGTAGCCACCGCGCGGTCCCCGCAGGCTCTCAACCAGCCCACTCCGGCTCAGCGTCCAAAGAATCTTCTCGACATAGGCGAGGGATAAACCCTCCCGCTCGGCGATCTCTCGCACCTGGAGCGCACTCCCGGACTCTCCCACCCCTCCCAACCCCTGCCCCCGGGCCAGTTGCAAAATGCATCTCAATCCGTACTCTTCCTGTGCTGTTATCTTCACTTCTGCCGCCCTCGTCTACGCCGGTCCATTGCCTTCTCTCAGCAAGCTGTGAGGCTAACATACGCCCGACATACCTGACAACGATGTAAGGTTCTGCTCGTCTAACGAAAGTGTGGCAAAAAGGTAACGATTGAGGGAGGTGTTATTGAGGGATCGATTCGCGGAGGAGGACAGGATCCTGGCAGCAGTCACAAGGGCCGGGCTTGTGACTGCGGATCATGCAGACATCGCAGAAGTAGTGAAGATCGAAGAGGACCCCCTCGCGCCAAGTCTGGAATTTGATCACCTCAAGGAAGGGAAGGGAGGGGAAGAGACGGCCAATGACCTGCAGTTCGCGGGTCCGAAAGCGCGAATCGAGCCAGACGGCGGCAGCGCTATCGGTAGGGAGGATGGGATAGGTCAGCCGGTCAGCAGTGCGGAGGGCATAGAGGTGTCCCCGTGTCTGACAGTCCGGGACGACTTGGAACTTCGTCTCCAGCTCTTCAGTGAGACAGAGGATCTGGCCACGGAGCGTCACGGTCTGGGGAGTGGCAAGGTTGGCATCGAGAGGCAGGCGTGGGACCATTCCGCCACCAGCGGCGAGCAGGGAGCCGGCCAGGAATTGTCGTCGATCAGCGCCCATCTTGGAGTACCTCGGGAGGTACGGTACCCGACCGACGCTTGAGATTCAACTCCAAGCGCGAACCGGTGCCCTTGGGGGCAACCAGGGGTGGGCGTTTCCAAGAGTTTTCAAGATGGGAAGAGGCGACCGGACAATTGACCGCTGATGGAGTAGAATAGGGACCTTATGCATCTGACCCGGCTTGAAGCGGTCGATTTTCGGAATTTGCAAGGGACGCTGACCTTGGCCCCTGGCTTGAACATCCTGCACGGGGCCAATGCCCAGGGCAAGACGGGCTGGCTCGAAGCGATTCATCTCCTGGCAACGACACGTTCCTTTCGGACGACGACGCCGCGGGACGCGATTGCCTACCAAGCGAGGGAAGCGATCCTCCGTGGGATCGTCGCACGGGGAGGGCTGACGCGCGAGCTGCAGGTCCTGCTGCAAGGCTCTCTCAAACAGACATTTCTCAACGGGAAGCGCGAGGCAACCTCCCGATTTCTCGGCCATTGCGTCTCAATCGCTTTCACCGCCGATGAGATGGAGATTGTTCGTGGAGCCCCCGAATCTCGTCGCCGCTTTCTGGACCGGGGAGTCTTTTCCGTCCAGCCGTCCCACCTCGCGGCCCTCAACGACTACAATCGGGCCCTCAAGCAGAAGAATGCGTTGCTCCGACAAGCCTCCGAAGAGGCGACCCCGCTGCGGTACCTCTCCCTGATTGAGCCCTGGAACGATCAACTGGTGCGGCTGGGGGCGGTGATCCATGCCGCCCGACTCGACTATGTAGAACGCCTCCAGGCGGCAGTCGACCCGACCCTCTTTCGCGGAGAGGAGATCCGCGTCCGGTACCGATCCTCCCTCGAAGGGAAGGGGGACCTCGCCTCCTATGCCGAACTGCTCCGCGAGCGGCTCGCCCTTCGCCTGCGGAACGAGATGGCCGTGGGGTATGCGCTGGTTGGGCCCCATCGAGATGACCTTGAGATCCTTGGCGACGGCCGGGAACTGGCCCGTTTCGGGAGTGCGGGTCAGCAGCGCAGTGCCCTGCTCATTCTTGATCTGGCGCAGCTTCAGGTGTACTATCAATCGTTTGAAGAATATCCGATCTTCCTGATCGACGACCTTGATGCCGAACTGGACCGCACCAGGATCGAGATCCTGCTCGACTACTTGGCGGAGAAGACCCAAACCATTGTCTCTACCTCCAAGCGCTCTCTGGCCACCCTCTACCGCGAACGGGCGACCCTCCACGAGGTGGTCGCAGGACGGATCGAAACCACCTCTTCTTGAGCGCGGGGGGTGACCATCTGCATCCTGCCGGTGAGAGGCGGGTGGCAGGAATGGGAGTGGGAAGAGACCCCTTCAGTCCGCTGCGAAGCGGACGATCCGGTTCCACTGGATGGGCCGAGGAACCGTCAGTGATTCGATAGGGAGTATATGAAAGCGAAAGAGACCATTACCGAGAGCGAGTCTGCCAACGCAGGTGGGAAGTCGAAGAATTCTGCGACCACATCAAAGGAGCAGGGGCAGTACGGAGCGGAGTCGATCACCGTCCTGGAAGGGCGCGACGCAGTGCGGATGCGCCCCGCGATGTACATTGGTTCGACGGGCGACATTGGGCTCCACCATCTCGTCTACGAGATCGTCGACAACTCGATCGACGAGGCTCTCGCTGGGTACTGTGATCGCATCGAGGTGTTCATCCATCTCGATCAATCGGTGACGGTCGAGGATAACGGCCGTGGTATTCCGGTCGATCTCCACCCGACCGAGAAACGGCCCGCCGCCGAGGTCGTCATGACGGTCCTCCACGCCGGCGGCAAGTTCGACAGCAACGCCTACAAGGTGTCGGGCGGCCTTCACGGGGTGGGAGCCTCCTGCGTCAACTTTCTCTCGGAATGGCTCCGGATGGAGATCCGACGCAACGGCGGGGTCTACGAGCAGGAGTACCATCGGGGGATTCCCGCCACCCAGTTGACCCAGACGGGGACCTCGAAGCGAACTGGTACCCGGATCACCTTCAAGCCCGACCCGGAGATCTTCACCACGACAGATTTCTCCTTCGATCGGCTCTCCGAGCGGTTGCGCGAGAAGGCCTTCCTCAACAAAGGCGTCCGGATTTTGATCCGCGATGAGCGATCCGAGACGGAGAAGCAGCACGAGTTTCTCTATGAGGGCGGGATTGCGGAGTTTGTCCGCCACCTCAACAAGAATAAGAATGTGCTGCACGCCAAGCCGATCTACTGTGAGAAGCTTCCTGGCTCCTCCGGGCCTGACGACAACCTGACGGTCGAGTTGGCGCTGCAGTATAATGATGCCTACGACGAGAAGGTCTTCTCCTTCGCTAACAACATCAACACGGTCGACGGTGGCACCCACCTCTCTGGATTTCGTTCGGCGCTGACGCGGGTCATCAACACTTACGCGCAGTCCTCCGGGCTGATCAAGGACTTCAAGGGGCAGCTCTCCGGCGACGACGTCCGGGAAGGACTGGTCGCGGTGATCGCGGTCAAGCTGCCGCAGCCGCAGTTCGAGGGGCAGACCAAGGGGAAGCTCAACTCGGACGTCCAGGGAGCCGTCAGCTCTTTCGTCTATGAGAAGTTGAGCAACTTCTTCGAGGAGCACCCGCCAGCGGCGAAGGCGATCGTTGGCAAATCGGTCGAGGCGGCGCGCGCACGCGAAGCGGCGCGCAAGGCGCGGGAGATCGTCCGCAAGGGCGCGCTCAATTCGCTGAACTTGCCCGGGAAGCTGGCCGACTGCGCCGAAAAGGACCCGGCCGTCAGTGAGATCTACATCGTTGAGGGGGACTCGGCCGGCGGATCGGCAAAGCAGGGAAGAGACCGGAGAACCCAGGCGATCCTCCCCCTCAAGGGCAAGATTCTCAATGTCGAGAAAGCCCGTTTCGACAAGATGCTCTCGCACAGCGAGATCAAGACCCTCATCACCGCTCTCGGGGCCGGCATCGGCAAAGATGACTTTGACATCAACAAGCTGCGGTATCACAAGATTGTCTTGATGACTGACGCGGATGTCGACGGGAGCCACATCCGGACCCTTCTTCTGACCTTCTTCTACCGGCAGATGCCCCAGTTGCTCGAGCACAAGACCGAGGATGGAGAGGTACGAAGCTACGTCTACATCGCGCAGCCCCCCCTCTACAAGGTGAAGAAGGGCAAGACCGAGCGGTACATCAAGGACGAGCGGGAGATGAACCGCTTTCTGATGCGAAAGGCGACAGAGGATGTTGCGGTGGTGGTGCGGGCCACGGGAGAGACAATCGAAGGCCGCGAATTGACGGGACTTTTGGAGAAGCTGGTTGAGCTGAGCGGCTACCTGCAGAAATTGGAGCGTCGTCTCAAGGATCGCCGGGCGCTCGACCTGATCTTCGGGGTGCTGGCGGGGGCCGGTGGTCTGCTCCAGAAGGAGGGCCGGAAGCTGCACGAGATCTTCGCCAATGCCGACTTGATCGCCCAGGTGGAGGAGGTTCTCGTCAATGGGGGCTATCAAGCCGAACGCACGTTCGACGAGGAGCACCGGACGCACGGGCTCGATCTGCTCCATCCGGAGAGCGGTGCGGTCATCCACTTCGACCGGGAGTTGGCGACCCACGTCGAGTTTCAGCGTGGGATTGAGGTGGCGAAGTCGCTGGTCATGCTCAGCCGTCCCCCCTTCCTGGTTCGATCCGGAGAGAGGGAGACGGAGGTGGCGAGCCCCGAGGAGCTGCTTGAGCATATCCTGACGGCCGCCAAGAAGGATCTGACGATTCAGCGCTACAAAGGCCTTGGCGAGATGAATCCGGAGCAGCTCTGGGAGACGACCATGGATCCTGAGAAGCGGACCCTCCTCCAGGTGCGGATCGATGATGTCGTCGAGACGGACGAGATCTTTACCGTGCTGATGGGGGATCAGGTCGAACCTCGCCGGCGATTCATCGAAGAGAATGCCCTCGACGTCAAGAACCTGGATATCTGATGCCGGAGGGGTATGACGGTTG
This sequence comes from Blastocatellia bacterium, assembly GCA_049317725.1. GTDB lineage: Bacteria > Acidobacteriota > Blastocatellia > RBC074 > RBC074 > CAIOZW01. Next base: position 20,514 of record JBMOHS010000019.1, on the reverse strand, counting down.
AGGGGACGACACTGCGGTATGACGATCGGCTGGTCGAGCGACTGCTGCAGCTCGGAGACCGCTTGACCGTCGAGGATCTGGAAGACATCCGCCAAGCGGGTGACTCGATCCTTCCGATCCTCATCCAGGTCGTGCGCGACGAGGACGCCTGGTATGAAGGCCAGGGAGATCAGTACTGGCTGGTCTTTCACGCGGTGACCCTGCTCAGTTTGAGCCGGAATCCGCAGGTTCTCCCCGACCTGATTGACGGGATTCTTCCTTCTTATTTTGCCGAGTATGACTGGCTCCATGGGCATTGGCCGACCCTTCTCGCTCAGATGGGGCCAGCCGCAGTCGAGCCCCTCATCGAATGGATTGGCGGATTGCGTGGAGCCTGGATCGACAGCCCGGACTCCAGTGAGGCCCGTGCCGAAGCGGCGACGGCCCTCGCCTTGATTGCCCACGAGGATCCTTCTCAGCGAGCCGCGATCCTCCGTCTCTTCCAATCTTGGCTGAACGATGAGGGGGAGACAGACCTCGGATTTCTCAGTGCGATCGTTCCGCCCTTGCTCTATCTCGATTGGTCGTCGAGCCTCCCTGTCGTCGAAAAGGCCTATCGTGCGGGCCGGGTCCTGCCCGAGCGGGTCGGCTCTTGGAGGGAGGTTGGAGACTATCGCGACCCGCAAGCAAAAGCCGACTTCTTCCGTCGCGACCTGCTCTGGTTCTATCGTCCACGGGAGATTGCCCGGCGCCAAGCCCTCTGGAAGCGGCCCGATCTCCACGCCCGTCTCGAAGCCCTTCGCGAGCAAGGAGATCCTCGCATCGGATCGGCCCCCGTTCCGCCTTCGCTCGCTCATTTCTATCGCGCGCCTGCCAAAGCTGTGTCCCTCTCTCCTGCTTCCCACGCGGGGAAGACGGGGCGCAACGACCCTTGCCCCTGCCAATCCGGCAAAAAGTACAAAAAGTGTTGTGGGCAGGTCCGGTCTTGAGGTCTCTTCCGATTGCCTGTACGCGTTGCCCATTCTCGCCTATCCATTTTCGTTGATTGACAGCAAAGGAGAAGGTCCGTAATATCGATTAATTTGACGCTGCTTCAATCAGGTTTCAGGTCACTGCGCAACCCCTTCACGACAGATCCGTTTGTGGGGGGCCGTCAGGATTTGCGAAGAGGAGCCGCGACAGGTCTCGGCGACGCTGGTAAGAATCGATGAATCGAGTGGCCAGTGCGACTGGCCGAAGGGCGAAAGTGGAGGGGCATGCAGGACGCGATTCTGACGTTAGAATTTGATCAGCTCAAGGCCATGCTCCACGAACGGGTCCGGACGCCGCTGGGGAGAGGGCTGGTCGCGGGGATCGGGCCGTCCGGAGATGCTGCGTCGATCGTCCAACGATTGCGCGAGACCTCCGAAGGGGTCGCTTACCTGCAGCAGGGGACCGCACTCGATCTGCACGACCTGCCCGACCCGGAGCCATCGCTGGCCAAGCTGCGGATCGCGGATATTGCGCTCGATCCGCTCGAAATTCTCAACCTCCTGCGCTTGATCTCGATCGCGAGCGGGTTGCGGGAGACCTTTCGCGAGGAAGAAGCGCGCCTGCCGCTCATCTATCAGATGACGCTGCCGTTGCCGAACCTCCGACCGCTCCATCAAAGGATGCGGGGGCGGATCTCTCCGGCGGGGGAGGTGGAGGACTTTGCCAGTCCAGGGTTGCGGGAGGTGCGGTATCAGTTGGGCCGTCTTCGCGCGCAGATTCAGAAGTCGCTGGAATCGATTCTCAAACGGGCGGACGAGGCCCACGCGCTGCGGGATGAGTTCATCACCATCCGCAACGACCGCTATGTCATCCCGGTTCGCAACGACAATCGGGGGGCAGTGGCCGGCGTCGTCCACGGCATGTCTTCCTCCGGGCAGACGGCCTTTGTCGAGCCGCTTGAGACGATCGAACAGAACAATGAGTTGGTCCGGTTGCGCGAGTTGGAGCAGGCCGAGGTTGCCAAAGTCCTCTTCCAGATGACCGAGGAGCTGCGCGCCGAGCGGGATTCGCTGGCGCAGATGGCGACGGTGATTGGGGAGATCGACCTCCTCTCGGCGCGAGCGCGGTTGGCGATCGACCAGCGGGCCATCGAGCCACGCATCAATACCCACGGGCGGCTGCTCTTGCGCGACGCACGCCACCCGCTTCTTGAGGTAAACCTGCGTCAGGGGGGCGCGTCGATTGTCCCGATCAGCTTCGACATGGACGCGGAACGCCGCGTCATGGTGGTCAGTGGTCCGAATGCGGGTGGGAAGACGGTGGTGCTCAAGACTGTCGGACTCCTCGTCCTGATGGCCCAAGCGGGATTGCACGTGCCAGCGGTCGACGCTGACCTGCCGGTCTTTGATCAAGTCCTGACCGACATTGGGGATCAGCAGTCGATTGCTGCCAATCTCTCGACCTTTACGGCCCACGTTGCCAACATCCGGGAGATGAGTGATCGCTTGGCCCCACCTGCCCTGGTTCTGCTCGACGAGGTGGGAACGGGAACCGACCCGGAGGAGGGTTCGGCCCTTGCCGTCGCCATGGTCGACTACTTTCGCCAGCACGGCGCCCACGTCGTCGTCACGACCCACTACAGCGGGCTGAAGGTCTATGCGACGACAACGCCAGGGGTCATCAATGCCTCTGTCGAATTTGACGAACGTACGCTCAAACCGACCTATCGGTTGCTGACCGGATTGGCGGGTGCATCCTCGGGGATCGAGATCGCGAGAAGGTTCGGTCTTCCCACGGAGATGACCGAAGCGGCCGCACGTCGAGTCCTGACGGCCAGCGCCGAGGCCAGCGACTACCTCCGTCGGCTCAAGGATCAGTATGGCGCACAGCAGCAGGGACTGGCCGCACTCGAAGAAGAGCGCGCCGCCGTCGCCGAAAAATTTGCCCGGCTCGAACTGGAGTTTCTTGAACGGGATCGGGCACGCGAGGCCGTCTTTCGCGAGTCGATGAAGCAGCAGGTCGCCGATTTCGCGGCGCGGGCCGAGCGGTTTGCCGCGACGATCGAGGATGCCGCCAACGAGCGTCGGACAAGGCGCGAGATCGAGCGCCGGACCGTCGAGTTGAAAGCGGAGGCGGCGACGTTGGCCCGCGAGGTTCGCCGGGCTCTCGACCACTCGGCGAACCGTCCGGAAGGGGAGGGTCTTGGCCCTGCCGAGCCTTCGACACTGCCGGAGCCGGCGGAACCGGCGGAGCTGATGGTCGAGGACCGAGTCCGGATTCTCTCTCTCGGGCAGGAGGGAGTCGTCGAAGTGGTCGGCCCACAGGAGATCGTCGTCCGCATCGGTGCGCTCCGTTTTCGCGAGAAGCGGGACAATCTGCGGTTGATCGAGCGTCCTGTGCCGGCGCGCCGCGGTCGGGCTGGCTCGACCGGGAAGGGGTCCATCGTGCTCCCTCGAGGGGTCTCCGTCTCACTCGCCGACGCGTCCGCGATCGGCAGTGAGCTCAATGTCATCGGCCGGACGGTCGATGAGGCCACCGCTGCCGTCGACAAGTTTCTCGACGCGGCTTGGCTCGACCATCACGATCGTTTGCGGATCGTGCACGGTGTTGGCCTTGGTGCCTTGAAACGGGCGATTGCCGAGCTTCTCTCGCACCACCCCCACGTGGCCTCGTTCCATCCGGCTGTGTCGGCCGAGGGAGGCCAAGGCGCGACGATCGTCGAGCTGAGAAAGTAGAGCGTGAGCGCCGTGCGTATTCCTCGCGGGTTCAGCGAAGAAGTCCGTCAGCAGGCCGACATCGTGCGGATCGTCTCCGACTATCTGACGCTCCGGAAGAAGGGGGCCAACTACTGGGGGTGCTGTCCATTTCATCAGGAGAAGACGCCCAGTTTCACGGTCAGCGCCAGCAAGCAGTTCTTCAAATGCTTTGGCTGTGGCAAAGCGGGTGATGTCTTCACCTTTGTCATGGAGTTGGAAGGGGCCTCATTTCCCGAGGCGGTCGAGACGATCGCCGGCAAAATTGGCCTCGCCATTCCTGTTACCGAAAAAGCGGACCTCTACGAGGCTCTCGACCGGAAGCGCGCCGAGCTTTTTCAGCTCAATCAATGGGCGCTGGAGTTCTTTGAAGAATCTCTGCTCCACGACGCTGAAGGTCGTCGAGCACAGGACTACCTTGTTCAGCGGGGGGTCTTGGACGCAACCAGAAAGACCTTTCGCCTTGGCTATGCCCCCAATCGCTGGGACGCCCTGGGAAGCCATCTGCAGGCCAAGGGGGCGTCGCGTGCCCAGATCGAGACGAGCGGTCTCGTCAGTCTCAAAGAAGGTGCCGCGGGCTTTTACGACCGTTTCCGCGGCCGCCTGATCTTTCCCATTCAGGATCCGCAAGGCCGGGTCGTCGCCTTTGGTGGCCGCCTTCTCGGAGAGGGGGAGCCGAAGTACCTCAACTCCCCGGAAACGGCGGTCTACACCAAAGGGCACCACCTCTTCGGCCTTTCGTACGCGCGCGACGCGATCCGACGTCGGGGCTTCGTCATTCTCGTCGAGGGCTACCTTGACTTTTTGATCCCCTATCAGGCGGGGATCCAGAATCTGGTAGCCAGCCTCGGTACGGCTCTGACCGACCATCAAGTGCGACTGCTCGGTCGGTATGTGCGACAAATTGTCGTCAATTTCGACCCGGATTCGGCTGGGGTCGCTGCCACCAAGCGGAGTCTCGAAGTGCTGCTCGCCAATGGCTTCAAGGTCAATGTCCTGAGCTTGCCGGACAACCTCGACCCAGACGAGTTCATCCGAAAGCACGGCGCCGAGGGGTACTGGCAGGCACTCAAGACCTCGCACCGTTTTCTGGACTACATTGTGGAGCAGGCGATTCGGGCGAGGGATCCCCGGTCCCCGGCCGGGAAAGTCGAAACGATCAATGAGATTCTGCCGTACGTGAAGCTGGTTCGGGACCGGATCGAGCGGGCCGATTATGTCGAGCGGATCGCCGATCGGCTCAAGGTTGACAGCCAGCTGATACGGGATGAGTTTCGCACGGCGGTGGAGGCGCGACAGGAGAAGGTCAGTGACCGGGTTCGCCACGCCTTGGTGGCGCTCAAGCCGGCGGAGAAGACGTTGTTGCAATCCATGCTGGCCAGTCCGTCGGTCCGGCACCGTCTCCTCGCCACCCTGCGGGAGGAGGACTATCTCCACCTCCGGACGGCTCGCCTCTTTCAAATACTGATCGACTTTGACCGTGCCGAGCGGGAGCCGACTTGGCCGGCGCTCAACGAAGCATTGGCCGATCCCGATCTGGCCCAGAATTTGCTCCCCTATCTGCTCGTCGAAGAGCAATCAATGTGGGATGAGCAGGCGGACCGAATGGAGAGAAAAGACGACGAGGACCTTGAAGGGGCTCGGTCGGCGGCTGCGGCTCACACTGGTCAGAGCCAATCGTTGGATGACGATCGAGCCGAGCGACAAGCCTGGGAGAGTCTTCTCAGCATCCGATGTGATCGCTTGGCAGACCTCCAGGCCTCCCTCCAGATGGAGATCAATCAGGCCCAGCGGAACAACGATGAAGCGACATTGCAGCGGCTCGCGATGCGGCGAGCCGCCTTGGCCCGACAGGAGTGGGAGATGCGGAAGCTGCCCCTTCCGAATGAGAGGGCCAGCGTGAACTGAGGACCACTCTTTCTTGACTCGTTCCACCGGGTCGGGAACTTCCCGTGGGGGGCTCTTCGTAAATGCTCAAGAAACCCCTGGCGGTCTCCTTTATGAGACGGGCTGCGACAGGTTGGAGTGGGGAGCCGAGCGTGGGGGTGAACAATGGATGGTGTCGGATCTTGGCTTGATTTGCCAAGGATGTGTAGAGGCGCACTGGTCTCTTCCGATCGAAGAGCCGGGTAAAAGGGGTGATCAATTTGGACGAGAAATATACTGACGATGTGCAAAAGCTCCTCGACATGGGCAAGGAGAAGGCCTTCTTGACCTATGACGACATCAACCAGGAGTTGCCGGAGGGGCTTGTCTCCGCGGATGACATCGATGAGATCTTTGCAACCCTCAGCGGTGAGGGAATCCCCATCGGCGACTCCGAGGAGAAGTTCTTGGAGGTGGCGGGAGGATCTGGAAATGGAGACAAGAAGATTGAGGATGGCTCGGACGAGGAGATGGAACTCGACCTCTCCCCTGGGACGCTCGACAAGACCAATGATCCCGTGCGCCTCTATCTTCGGGAGATGGGCATCGTTCCACTCTTGACACGCGAGGGCGAAGTCGCCATTGCCAAGCGTATCGAACGCGGCAAGATCCGCGCGCACAAGGCCATCTCCCGCTCGCCGGCGGCGATTCAGGAGCTGATCCGCCTCGGACAGGATCTGGCGAAAGGCGAGCTTTCGATTCGCGAGGTGGTGACGTTCAACGAGCAGGAGGGCATTACCGAGGAGAAGATTCTCGAATACCACTCCTACACGGTCGAGACGATCAACGAGATCGACAAGTTGTTCAAGAAAGGGCTCGACCACTACGAGAAGATCCAGGCAGAGCCCAAACGGTCGACGAAGTTGCCCCGGATGCGACGTGGCTTGGCGCGCCTTCGGGTCGAACTTTCCCACTTGGTCCGGTTGCTTGAATTTACCACGCGATCCGAAGAGAGGTTGGTGCAGGCGATGCGCGGTGCCCGCGATGAGGTCCGCTCCCGTGAGCGGGAGATCGATCGCCTTCAGCGTGCCATCGAGCGCAAAAAGGCGTCTGACGATCAACGCGACCTCGAGAGGAAGTTGCGGGCCGCCCGCAAAGGTCTCACCCAGCTCGAAGAGCAGTACCGACAGCCGGCCGTCGAGATCAAACGCGCAGTTCAAAATGTCCTCACCGGTGAATCAGAGGCGCAACAGGCCAAGAAGGAGCTGGTCGAGGCCAACCTGCGTCTGGTCGTCTCGATCGCCAAGAAGTATACCAACCGGGGTCTCCAGTTTCTCGACCTGATCCAGGAGGGAAACATCGGCTTAATGAAGGCTGTTGACAAGTTCGAGTATCGGCGCGGCTATAAGTTTTCGACGTATGCTACGTGGTGGATTCGTCAAGCCATTACTCGGGCGATTGCCGATCAGGCGCGAACCATCCGCATTCCCGTGCACATGATCGAGACGATCAACAAGCTGATCCGGACCTCCCGCGCCTTGGTTCAGGAACTGGGGCGTGAGCCTACCAGTGAAGAGATTGCCCGGAAGATGGACATTCCAGCTTCGAAAGTACGGAAAGTGCTCAAGATTGCCCAGGAGCCGATCTCTCTCGAGACACCCATTGGTGAGGAAGAGGACTCTCACCTTGGTGATTTCATCGAGGACAAGACGATCCAGAATCCGTCTGAGGCGGTGATCAATATCAACCTGCGGGAGATTACCGAAGAGGTCCTCAAGACCCTGACTCCCCGGGAAGAGAAGGTGATCAAGATGCGGTTTGGTCTTGGTCCCAATGGGAGCGAGCATACGCTGGAGGAGGTTGGCCAGCATTTTGCGGTGACGCGGGAACGCATTCGACAGATCGAAGCCAAGGCCCTGCGGAAATTGCGCCACCCGTCTCGCTCTCGCAAACTCAAGGCGTTTCTGGAGAGCGGTCGTCCGTAACCTGGATCGAGTATCTGTGGGGCCAAAAGGGGGGCAGGGAAGTGGTTCCCGTTGACGAGCGGATCAGAGACCTTCATGATGCCCGCTTGCCCATCTGGTCAATTGAAGGCCACTGCCTCTCCATCTGAGGACAGCCTCAAGCGATCGGGTTTGGTCCGGGTGTGAAGAGGTGCAATTTGGGCGGCGCGTTGAGCGAACGATAAGCAAAGTGTCTGGAGAATGATGGTCGAGGAGAGGCCTACCCTAACATCGACGCTGGCCCAACTAGCGGCGCTCGATCGATACAATGGCTGGATCTACGAGCAGATTGCTTCGGCAATGGGCCGGCGGATTCTTGAGGTGGGCGCGGGAACGGGCAACATCACCCGTTTTCTCCTGGGGGGAGAGGGAGCGGACCGAACTGTCGTCGCGACCGATCCGATCCCAGAATACCGCCAACAGTTGACCTCCCTCTTTGCCCAGGACCAGAGGCTGATTGTGGACACCTTCGATCTCAACCAGCCCGCGCCGCCTGCCTTCAAGGAATCTCCATTCGAGACGGTGGTTTGTCTCAACGTCCTCGAGCATATCGAGCGGGATGCTGACGCCCTGCGGGAGATGCGACGCGTGCTGCTCCCAGGAGGTCGCTTGGCGCTGCTCGTCCCAGCCCACGCGTTCATCCACGGGGCGTTCGATGACGCAGTGGGCCATTACAGGCGGTACGGTAAGCGCCAGCTGGGCAAGTTGCTGGAAGCCGCTGGGTTCATTGTCGACCGCCTTCACTTTTTTAATATGCTGGCGGTCCTTCCGTGGTGGGTCAACGGACGATTGTTGCGCCGGGACTATCTTCCTGCCGGGCAGACCCATCTCGCTGACCGCTTGGTTCCATTGCTGCGCCATGAGCGGCTGATTGGTCCCCCATTTGGCCTCTCCCTGATTGCGTTGGCAACTTCCCCCCGGCGACAAGGGGAGTTCGAAGAGAGAAGTTAGAAGAGAGAAGGAATGGAGTTCGGGGATCCGGGAAGCCCCTTGCCAATGTGCCGGGACGGATTCTCAGAGGAGTACTATGCGTTGGTCCAACTATTTTCTTCCCACACTTCGGGAGGAGCCTTCGGATGCCGAGGTGGTCAGTCACCGATTGATGCTGCGGGCGGGGTTGATTCGTCAGCTCGCCGCGGGACTCTACTCGTACCTCCCCTTGGCGCAGCGTTCGATTCTCAAGATTACCCAGATCATTCGCGAGGAGATGGCGGCGGCTGGTGCCCAGGAGTTCTACCTGCCAGCATTGCATCCGGCGGAGCTCTGGCAGGAGAGCGGTCGCTGGTCGGTGATGGGTCAGACGATGTTTCGCCTCAAGGACCGCAAGGGAGCAGACCTCTGCCTGGGCATGACGCACGAGGAGGTGATGACGGACATTGCCCGTCGCGAACTTCGCTCTTACAAGCAACTCCCCCAGGTCTGGTACCAGATCCAGACCAAGTTCCGCGACGAGGCTCGTCCCAAGTCCGGTCTGTTGCGGGTTCGTCAGTTCACCATGAAGGACGCCTACTCGTTCGATTTGGATCAGGCCGGGCTGGATCGGTCTTTTGAAGCCCAGCGGCAGGCCTATGAGCGCGTCTTCTCCCGCTGCGGTCTCGACTATGTCATCGTCGAGGCGGATACGGGGGCGATGGGCGGCTCAGCCTCCAACGAGTTCATGGTCTACACCGACGCCGGGGAGGACTTGGTCGCCAGTTGCACCCAGTGCCATTACGCGGCCAACCTCGAGAAGGCGACCTCCCGACTGGTCCCAGTCGATGACGGTGAGGAGACCTTGGCCTTGGAGGAGTTTCCCACACCTGGTGTGCGGACGATTGAAGACTTGGTCCGGTTTTCGGAGGGCACCTCCGCCGATCGTCAGATCAAGACCCTCGTCTTCGTCGCGGTTGCCACAAGGGGGCTCGAGACACGTTCGCATCCCTTTCTCGCCCTGCTGCGCGGGGACCACACCCTCAACGAGATCAAGCTGCAGAACTCGATCTCGCCTCTCGTCCAACGGGATGGGTGGGAGATGACGGCCATTCGACCGGCGCACCCGGAAGAGATCCAAGACCTGCTGGGGGCACAAGCGGGGAGCCTTGGGGCCGTTGGGGTGACCCATTGCTGGGTGCTGGTCGACGAGGCGCTGCGTGGGCGCCGCAACATGACGACCGGAGCCAACAAAGACGGTGCACACCTCCGGGGGGTGAGTGTCGAACGAGACCTTTCGCCGACCGCCTGGGTCGACCTGCGCAGTGCGGCGAGTGGAGAACCTTGCCCGACCTGCGGCGCTCCCTTGCGGGTCGCCAAGGCGCTCGAAGTCGGCCATATCTTCAAGCTGGGTACCAAGTATTCCGTCTCAATGGGGGCGTCCGTGCTGACCCCCGAGGGAAAAGAGTCCCCGTTGGTGATGGGTTGCTATGGGATTGGCGTCGAACGGATCCTTGCGGCGGCGATTGAGCGTTGGCACGATGAGGCTGGGATCATCTTCCCAGTCGCGATAGCTCCCTTCGAAGCCGTTCTCACCCCGCTCAACATCAAGGATACGGAATTGCGTGAGGCAGCAGAGCGTCTTGATCTTTCACTTCGCCAAGCGGGAATCGATCTTCTCTTCGATGACCGTGATGAGCGGGCAGGCGTCAAGCTCAATGACGCCGATCTCGTTGGCTTTCCGTTGCAGATCCGGTTGGGTCCGAAGAAGTGGAAAGAGGGGCTTGTCGAACTCCATGATCGCGCCACCCGGACGACCGTTGACCTCCCAGTCGACTCGGTTGTCGTGGAGACCGTGCGCCGATTGCGCACTCCTTGACGTGAGAGGAAGGCAGCAGCGCCCGGCAGATTGCCCGCCGGGCGCTCCCTCCTCAAATCGAAAGCGAGGTCGATCGCTACCTGTCGCGGGTGGCGATCGGATTCTGAATGCTCTCGAGATAGCCGACCAGGGTTCCTACCTCCTGGCTAGAGAAGATATTCCCCCAAACGGGCATCTCGCGCTCGCCGTGAATGGGCAAGACCAGCTCCCCTGTGATCGTCATGACCACTTTCTGGACAGGGAACTTCCCGTCTTGCCGGGGAATGCTTGTCAGATCAGGGGGCTGCTTCTTGAGAGAAGCGGCAACGATGCCTCTCCCCTTGGCATCTATTCCGTGGCAACTGGCACAGTTGCGCAGAAAGAGCTTCCGGCCAGCCCCCCGCCCGTCATCGGCTGGCTGGTTCTGGCCAGGGATATCCGTCAAGATCAACGCGAGCAACGCGCAGGGAAACAGCAACCATCCACAAAGCCTCTTCATTCGATCCGCTCCTTTCGCTGTCTATGACGGATGGGAAGCTCGCCGGCCGCGGCGTCGGGCCGTCCCTTTCCGCTCGCCCATGCCAGGACGGACGATCGAGAAGTCGATCAGGTGGCGATCGATATTGACCCGGTCGACCCGCACCCGAACGCTCTCCCCCAGGCGAAATCGCTGGCCGTGGTGACGCCCAATCAGGCTATGGCTCCGCGGTTCCAGGCGGTAGACATCGTCCGTCAGGCTGCGAACCGGCACGAGCCCCTCAATAAAGAACTCGGTCAGCTCGACAAAAAAGCCAAATTCCTGAACATTGATGATCATGGCGTCAAACTGCTCTCCGACGCGCTCCGCCATGAACGCCGCCTTCCGCCATTCACTGAGCTCCATCTCGGCAGCATCTGCGCCCCGTTCCCGCTCACTCGCTTCCCGGGCCAGCCAGCGACATGGGATCAGTTCGAACTGCCGGGGAACCGCGCGCCCTGCCGCTTTGCGTTGGAAAGCGGCGCGTCCATCTCCCCAGTCTGGGTGGTCCTGCAGCAGCCTCCGCAGCAACCTGTGGACCAACAGGTCAGGGTAGCGCCGGATCGGAGAGGTGAAGTGGGTATAGACCGGGGCCGCCAATCCGAAATGGCCCTGATTCTCGGCCTCATAACAAGCCCGCTGGAGAGATCGCAGCATCGCGTAGGCGATGACACGCTCCTCTGGTCTCCCTTCCAACTGGCGCGACAGCCGCTGGTAGTCGTGGGACTGCACATTGGCCAAAGGGAACCGATAGCCATAGGCCTGGGCCAGCTCGGCAAATTCGAGCACTCGAAGCGGCTCAGGTGGGGCGTGGACGCGGTAGATCGAGGGGATCCCCAACCGCTCGAGGTGGCCAGCGACCGTCTCGTTGGCCAGGAGCATGAACTCCTCGATGAGGCGGTGGGCAATATTACGCTCCGCCTTGAGTACCCCCGCGACCCGCCCCTCGTCGTCAAACTCGAAGATCGATTCCGGCAGGTTGAAATCGATTGCACCGCGCGCGCTTCGTCGGCGAATCAGGACTCGCGCCAACCGTTCCATGGCCCGGAAGAGATCGAGCAGTGGCGCGTAGCGCTCGGCCAATCCTGAATCCCCCCCCGAGAGAAGCCGGTTGACATCGATGTAGGTCATCCGTTCCTGGCTGCGGATGACCGTTTCGCAGATTCGATAGCCACTGACCTCTCCCTCCGCCGTGACTTCCATTCTGGCGGTGAGGGCCAAGCGATCGACTTGAGGCCGCAGCGAGCAGATTCCATTCGAGAGCTCTTCCGGCAACATCGGAAGAGCACGCTCCGGAAAATAGACCGAGGTACCCCGTAAGCGGGCCTCGGTGTCGAGAGCGCTCCCTTCCCGGACGTACCAGCTGACATCCGCGATGTGAACATCGAGGAGAAATTGCCCTCCCTCGACCTCCTGCAGGCTGATCGCGTCGTCAAAGTCGCGAGCGGTCTCTCCGTCGATCGTCACCGTTGGCAGGGCCCGCAGATCGAGTCTGCCCTGCGCGTCCTTCTCCAGGACCGTCGGGGAGACCTTCGCCGCCTCGGCGAGGACTTCGGGTGGGAATCGGTGGGGCAGGTCGTGCTTCCGAATGACAATCTCGATGTCCATCCCGGGGGCAGTGCTGGTATCCCCGAGCACCTCGACGATCCTTCCCCGTGGCGCTCGTCCCGCAGCCGGCAGCGCCGTCACCTCCACCGTGACGATCCCTCCCTCCGGGAGACCCGCTCCCTCTGCTCCCTCCAGATCAATCTCGAACCCAAACTTTTCATCAAGGGACTCGACCCAGGGAGGGCCGAATCCAGTGAAGCGGTGATGGAGCCTTCCGACAATCACCAGCCTTCCTCGTTGCAGAATCATCTCGACACGCGCCTGCAGATCCAGCGCTCCGCCTCCTCGCCCGAGGGTCGCGACCACTCTGTCACCGTCAAAGGCACCCAGAAGGTCTTCGGGGGCGATCCGAATGGCTCGTCCTCCAAGATCCATCTCCCGATCAGGAACGAAAAAGATTCGTTTGCGCCCGCGCTGGCGAATCAGCCCGGTCGAGACTCGTTTCGATCGGGCCAACTGATACCGCGTTCCGGCGCGACGCAGCAGCCCGATCCCTTGCAACCGGGTCAATCCTTGGACCAGTGTTCGTTCATCTTGCTCACTCTCCGCTTCCTCCCCCAGCAACTCCTCCAGGCTCAATCCTTCTTCGGCCTCTTCCAACCGGCGCAGGACATTCTCGATCTTCCCCGGACTGATCGACGCCGCGGGTCGGTTGTCGCGTCGATCCCGTTCCCGCTCCCCCTTTCGCCGCCGTGGCTCCCTCCGATCGGGAAATCTTCTTCTTCCTCCCATCTGTCTCCTTTCAACCCTCTTTATCTTTATCCAGGGGGCCCTTCTCTCGACACCCTCCCCATGGAGACACACGAGACGCCAAAAGGCAAAAATGCGAAACGCGGAGTGCGTGGATCAAGGATCGACAATTGGCGATCGCTGATCAACACTCCGCGTTTCACTGACGATCGAGAGCCCTGCTTGGACTCTACCGCTGGATCATCTGAATGCTCATTCCGCCGACATTCTCTCCCACGCGGAAGCGAGTCGATTGAAAGCTCGCGCTTAACAACGAGACCAGCTCCGCCGTAGACTGGGTCGCAATCGACCCAATATAGACAGACCGACTCGTCGGTGGATAGGGCAGCGGCAACGCCGGCAACGTCAAGGTGAAGAGCGGCATTCTTCCCAAGATCTCGACCGCCCCTCCGACTGCCGGATTTCCGGATCGTACGACCAACCCGGATAGAACAGGATCATCTCCAGTCGTATCAAAGTGAATCGAAGTGATGAAGAGCTGGACCCTGTCTTTCACCAACACCAGCCCACCCTGGTGGCCAACCTCCGCTCGGGCCGAGAGGAGGTGAAAGCCTCCATTGGTGACGGGCAGGACAATCGATTGGCTTCGCCGGTTGGCGGGGCTGATCGAACCAACAAAGATCCCTTCGGCTTCTGCGGCCCCCATCCACTGCTGGCCAAAGGTGAGGGTCGTTAGACCTGAATCGGGAAAGATCGTTGTTCCTCCACTGGGAAGCACTTCATTCCTCGTCTTCGCGGTGTTGTTGCTCAGATCAGGATCCTCAGTCCCAAAGCCAGGAGTGACGATCGTCTCGGTCTCCAGCTTGTCTTTCGCAAATAACGAGACCGTTGCCTCCATTTGAAACGTCACACTGGCGCCAGACGCCAGATCGACCTCGGCGGCGACCCTGCCTGTCCCGCTCTGGGACCCACAGGTTGCTCCGGCTCCAGCAACACAAGTCCATTGTGGGTTGAGAAGCTCCATGGCGATCATATCTTCGACCATCGCTCCCATCGCCGGATCTGGGCCTCGGTTGCTGACCGTAATCGTGTAGACGATCCGCCCGCCTCCAAAGACCCGTTTGGGGGCTCCTGTCTTGGTGACCTGCAGGTCAGAGCGCGAAATGACCCGATTGGTTGCCGCTGCCGTGTTGTTGCTGGAATTCACCTCCACCGCGCCCGCTGCGGGAGTGACCACAACTTGGCTCGCGATCGAGGAGATGGAGTTGATCGGACCCAGTGTGGCAGTCACCGTCAATGTCGCAACCCCGCCATTGCGAAGATCAACAGTGGTCACCAAGTCCCCCACTCCACTGTTGACCGCACAATTGGATCCCGTCGTAGCCTGACAAGTCCACGTCTTTGAACCAGGGGTAAATTCGAGTGGAAGAATATTCTGGACAATGGCCCCGTACGAATGGTTGGGACCAAGATTGCTCACCGTAATGGTATAGGTCGTCGGTACCCCAGGGTAGAGCAGCAAATCAGGGTTCGCAATCGTTACTGCCAAGTCACTCGTGGTTTGACAAAATGGGACCGAATCTACCGAGGTGACAACTCGCCCTGCGGCGCCACTCGTTGCTCCGTTGGAGGGAAATTCCGTGAGGGAGGGAGACTCGGTCCGACCACTTTCTCCTCCGCGGACATCGGTATTGATGGTTCCCCCCGTGTAAGCAATGAAGCCACCCCCTCCACCACCGCCAGGTCCTTGCGACTCGACTGGATTTGGTTGAAGGGGTTGTCGCTGAATCCCTCCGCGTCCTCCACTTGCTTCGGCACGAAGGCCACTCAACGAGCCCGTGATCAACAAGATTGTGCCACCTGCCCCACCACCACCAGCCCCATCCCGGTTCTCAAAATGGGTGTCCTCTCCCGCAGCACCATTGGCAAGAAGCTGGCCATTTCCATGGAGCGAATTGGCAATCAAGTAGATGATCCCGCCCGCTGCCCCTCCCGCTCCACCAGAGCCATTGTTCTGCGCGCCCGCGCCACCGCCACCTCCCATGAACAGGCGATTGGCTGGATCCTGTGGCATCGGGCGCCCCCCGAGCCCTCCAACCTCTCGTCGCCCATCTCCACGCCAAGCGGGATCACCCGGACCGTTGATCAAGGCATCCGCATCGACTTCGGCATAGGTGTAGCCGCCTCTCCCTCCTCCAGAAGATTGCGTCAGTTGTCCGCCTGCCGCTTGGTACCCAGGATCAAGGGTCCACGCCGAACTGCCGACAACGGTGCCATCCATGACCCCCTGGCCAGTCCAACTCTGCCCATTCTGACCGTTGGCACCGCCACCTCCACCGGCGTTGTGGGCCGTGCCCCCACCCCCACCGTTGGCGGCGGCTCCACGACCATAACGGCCCCCCAGTGTGTCGTAGATTGTGGCGTCACCGGCAATTCCTTCCCCCTTCTCGGCACCATTGTTTGGATCTGAAGAGAGGTAGTCCGCGCGTCCAATCCCGCTTCCAAAAAGGGAGCTTTGTCCCCCGCGGAATCCTCGGCCACTGACATCGATCTGTCCGTTGATGACTGCCTCTCCGTCAACGACGGCCGCGACAATTCCCCCATACTGTCCGTTCCAGGCCGGGGCCACGATCGACCCGCCTCCCTCGATTCGCAAGGATCGATAGCGAGGAATACGGATCACCTGCGTCCGACCACTCGCCTGGTAACTGTTGAGGGTCCCCCCGCAGGGAGGACGTACTGTAATCAGCCCACTATCGACACGGCTGATTGTCAAATACTCGTAGAGCCCTGACTGCTTGTAATCGAGCACCTCCCCGAAGGTTGCGCTCTCTTGGGTGTTGATGCTCGCTCCTGCCATCTGAACCACCAGGATCACGTCTCCTGCGGCCAAATCACTGGCTTCCAATCCGTGCACCCCGCCAGGGTAGCTGACCAGGAGCGTGGAGGCTCCCGCCGCCGCATCTGTCGCCAACATGGCATACCGATTGATGACGGTGTTCGGCTGCGAAACAACAAGGTCTCCATCCCGAGGCACTGTCTGGAGTGGCAAAAACGGCACAACACCGCTCTCTGTCCCTCCGCTGGCTGACACTCTTTTGAGGTAAGAACCCCCTGGCATCATTCCCACCAACGCCAAGGCAAACAAGCCGATTCCCAAGAGTCTCTTCATGTGTGTATTCCCCTTTTTTGATTCTCCCCAGGTGTGGAGGGGGAGTCTCGATCGTCCTTTCCAATGTCACTGTCCACCAGGGGGATGGCGCACAGCCAGAGGAATGAGCTGTCAAATGCGATCCAATGGCGACCTGCAGGGAGACCCAACCGATGAGTCTGGTCTGATCCTGTCTGGTCACTTCGGTTCAGCAGGGGATCAGAGGTGGGCACGTACCATCCCGCTGCGAGGGCTGTTCAACATCAACGCCTGCTTCCTCCCCCATCTCTTGAACTCAACAGCCAATCCTGATTCCATTGGCCACGTGGTAGAATTCCACTTAGCTGAATGGCGGTTGGCCATACGAACCGGCTTCCAATGAGGTAACGAAAGATTCCAGTGACACCTTCTCGCAACTTTTTGTGATGGGGGGGCTCAGTTTCGGGAAAGGGTAGATTGATTCTCGCCCGAAGTTTGCGTGGTGCGAGTAGTTGGCACCGACTCCAGTGAAACACCACGACGACTCGAACGGTACTGTATTTCCTGGCACCTGTCAAACCTGAAATTTCCTTCCACGAATTTTTCGCTGGAGAGGGCCTTTCGTCGAGTGGACTGGCATAACGGGCAGATTGATCCCCTTGCCAGACTGTCGCGTTCGCGGTATCAACTAAAGGAGAAGACGGGCGGTTCCGTCTGGTCGATGATCACGGAGGCGGTCCTTGTTTTGACCCACAGTAGTTTGGAAGGGGGCGGGAACTTGAAGATGGAGGAGCGGGAGGAAGAGAAGGCAGTCTACGAGACAATCCGGCTCTCTAAATTGATGGCGAACAGAGGGATCTGTTCGCGTCGCGAGGCCGACCTCTTCATCTCTGAGGGACTGGTCTTGGTCGAAGGACAGGTGGTTCGGGAACTGGGCACGAAGGTGCCGCTGGAAGTGCGGGTTGAACTCCTGCCTGCGGCGCAGCGTCGTCAGGCTTCACAAGCCACTCTCATTCTGCACAAACCGATTGGGTATGTCTCAGCACAGCCAGAGCTTGGCTACCGCCCAGCCATCTCACTGATTACGCCGGAGAACCAAGTCGAAGGTTCCACACGTCGGCTGCACCGTTCCTGCTTTCCTGGTTTGGCAGTCGCCGGACGGTTGGATATCGACTCTCAGGGACTCCTCCTCTTTACCCAAGATGGACGGCTGGCACGGCACGTCATCGGTGAGCACCGGAAAGTCGAGAAGGAATACCTGGTTCGGGTGCGCGGCGAGGTCAATGCGGGCCGCCTTCGCTCTCTTCGCCATGGTCTCTTGCTGGATGGCAGGCCGCTTCTCCCCGCTCAGGTCGAGCCCCTTAACGATCAGCAACTCCGCATCGTCCTGCGAGAGGGTCGCAAGCGGCAGATTCGTCGCATGTGCGAGATGGTTGGGCTTGAGGTCGTGGGGCTCAAGCGAGTACGCATTGGCACGATCCGTCTTGGCTCTTTGCCGGAAGGCCGGTGGCGGTTTCTCCATCCGACCGAGGTGGAAGACCTGCTCTCCTCCTCCGAGGGAGAGTAGACAAGATGCCCCCGCCGAGGCGATCTTGTCTACCCGCGATTTGTCTAGGATCCTGCTCGGTCCTTGACCAACTGCTCAATCCGGCCAACCGCTTCCTGCAGCGCTTCGAGCGAATTGGCGTAGGAGATCCGCAGGTACCCATCGATTCCAAATGCCGATCCAGCGGTCAGCACGATCCCATACTTCCAGAGAAGCTCATCTGCCAACTCTTTCGAGGTGGCAAACCGGCAGGCCGCCATCAGGCCCCGCACGTTCGGAAACGCGTAGAAGGCACCTTCAGGCATACTGCACTCGATTCCTGGGATGCTGTTGAGCGCGGTCACGAGCCATGCCCCTCTCCGTTGATACTCGGCCAGCATCTGTGTCACGGGTTCCTGGGACCCTGTCAATGCTGCAATGGCGGCTCGCTGCGCGATCGAGGCGGCGTGGGTTGCCGACTGGCTCTGAATCTTGATCACCTCGCGAACCCACGCCGACGGACCCAGTGTAAATCCAACTCGCCACCCCGTCATGGCGTAGGTCTTCGACAAGGAGCCGGCGATCAGCACGCGGGAGCGAAGCTCAGGCGGCAGGCTTGCCCCAGAATTGACCTCGTGTGGAGGATAGACGAGCTGCAGGTAACACTCATCCGAAATGACCCATAAGCCGTGCTCCACTGCCACTTCGACGATCTGGCGGAACTCAGTTGGATTGATGACTCGGCCCGTTGGATTGGAGGGAGAGTTGACGATCAACAATTTCGATTTTGGCGTGATGGCGCGCTTGACCATCTCTGCGGTCAGGTGAAAATCGGTTGCCTCCGTGTCGATCAGGACATTCTTCCCCTCCGCGAAATGGACGATCTCCGGGAAAGAGACCCAACACGGATTTTCCAGCAGCACCTCGTCGCCGGGATTGATGAGAGCGAGAACCGCATTGAAGATTCCCTGCTTTCCTCCCAGCACTACGCAGCAGTGGTCTGCCTCGTAATCAGAGCCGAATTGGTTATTGTGGTAGTCACAAATCGCTTGACGGAGCGGCATGATGCCGCTGGCCGCCGTATACTTGGTAAAATTCTGGTCGAGTGCCTGTTTGGCTGCTTCCTTGATATGGGCAGGAGTTGGGAAGTCCGGCTCACCCACGCCCAGGTCGATGACCCGAACGCCCTCTGCACGGAGCTTGTCAGCCGCCATGACCACCGCTGCCGTCGAGGAGAGGCTGGTCAGTTGCGCGCGCGCAGAGGCGGTAAAGGCGGGCGTGGTCTGGTTCATTGTTCTGCTCATGCACGTTCCTTCATTCGTTTCAGGACAGGGTCAGGGACGAGCCCATCGATCGATCCTCCAAGGCGGAAGACTTCTTTGAGGAGGCTGGAGCTGATCCCAGAAGTCTCTTCAGAGGCGACCAGGAGAAGGGTCTCCAGTTCGGGATCGAGCCGGCGGTTCATCCAGATCATCGGCCATTCGTACTCGTAGTCTTGGCTGGAGCGGATGCCACGAAGAATCGTCTGTGCCCCTTGCCTTCGGGCATACTCGACGAGGAGACCTGAAAAACAGTCAACGCGAACCCCCGCAAACTCTGGGCTAAACTCTGGGCTGAGCACCTCTTCCAGCAACGCCATCCTCTCTTCGATCGAGAAGAGAGGTGCTTTTCCTGGGTTGACCAGGATGGCGACGATCACCTCATCGAAGAGGCGTGTCGCCCTTCTGATCAGATCGAGATGACCATTCGTCAGAGGGTCGAACGTTCCAGGAAAGATCGCTTTCCGCATACGCTTCTGCCTCTCCTTTCTCGACCGACTTCCCGCAGGAGACTGTACCGGTCGCGCATTATCACCTGCTTCGGAGAGCGCTTGCAGGGCGTATCCTCGCTCAGGACCGGGGACGAGCCGGGTCGAATCCGGCCACCATCGGTCTTCACGGGGGGACTTCTCCTTTTGATTGCTCTTTTGGCTCGCCCTTCTCTCTCCTCGGCAGATTCTTCTCTGGGGCAAGGATGCACTCCTCAAGGGGGGAGCAGGGAGCCTTCTCATCAAGGGAAGATCCTACCACGCGTTCCTGACGGTACAAAGTCACACGGATCTCTCCTTGGACAATTTCCCGAAAAGGTCGAAGGGATGGAGTGGTCGGCAGAAGGGGATGGGATCGATGATGCTCCACCAGCAGTGTTCCTGCAGGAGCGAGCAGCCCCTCCCGGTCAATGGCATTGATGACGGGCTCGTAGAGTGGGCTGTCGTAGGGGGGATCAAAGTAGATCAGATCGAAGCTTCGGCCTTGGGCAGCCAAAGACCGCAATGCGGGGAGAACCGGGCGCTGCAGAACGAGCGCCTCCTCCCGAATCGCACATTGGCGGAGATTCTCGCGAATGACGGCAGTTGCCCGAGCCGACTGCTCAACGAGGACAGCTTGAGCCGCTCCCCGTGAGAGCGCTTCGATAGCGACTGCCCCTGATCCGGCACAAAGGTCCGCCACCCTTGCACCTTCGATCTCTGCTGCCAAAATATTGAAGATCGTCTCCCGGAGCCGGTCTGTGGTGGGCCGAATCGACATCCCGGGCAGGGTTTTCAACCGTCGACCTTTATAGATACCTGCAATGATTCGCATGGTCGACCGGCGGCGGTGTGCCTCTGGCCCTCTCACCCCTCACCCCTCACCCCTCACCCCTTGCCCCTCACCCCTCACCCCTC
>JBMOHS010000018.1:0-35535 GCA_049317725.1 Blastocatellia bacterium | reverse complement strand
CGTTGAGCGCTTGATCGCTGTAATGCACTGCTTGGTTTTGATATTTGTTCTGTCTATTGTTTGGCTCACGCCAACCGATTCGACGTCAGCTCCTGAAGTGTGACCACCTGTCCATTGAGAGAAATCCTTTTCTCTTTGCAAACTGGACAGTAGCAGAGATGATCCGGGCGCCCAGCCCGAGATCAAATTGGGACCGTACCCCTCTGCTGGTGACCGCTGACGTAGGACCTTACCAAACTGCGCTGGATCTGTTCCCTACGACGGTCGATTCAATCGAACCTTCTTCTTGTGTTGGGCAGATCAAGCTGATGTTCCGTAGATGATCAGTAGATGATCCGAGAATGGCAGCTCCTCAGAGAGATCTGCTCAACCCTTTTCGCTGTCACAGGGACAGTCTGCCGGTAGGGGGCTGGTTGGGTGGCTCTCTTCCCAACTCCCTGAAATCTGACTGATGGGTTGGGAAAGCCCCCTCTCGACTGGGCCCGGGGATGTAAGACAGCCATTCGAGGTGCCGAAAGGTCCGTTTCGGCATTTTCGTGGCTTCTTTTGGCGATTCTGCTCGGAGATGGAGCAGTCATCAGAGCTTGCCGTTCAAAGTCGAAGAAGTAGAAAGGGACAGTCGTTGTGAGTGAGAGGCAAGAGGCGATCAGCCAAGCGAATCCAAGTGAGAGTTTGTCCGCCGTCGAATTTCTCAAGCGACTCAACCGCGAGGAAGCCAAGCGCGCAATCGCCGCCAGACTCTACCGGAATGAGATTCCGTTCGAGGATCCAGTCGATCTGGCCTACTCTCTTGGAGAGGGCGAGCGGGTCGAGCCGATCGTTCCTGAATCGCCAGAGGCCCTCGAAATCTACCGTCACTCGACTGCCCACCTCTTGGCAGCTGCGGTCCTCGACCTCTACCCTGGAACTCGCCTCGGCATCGGACCAGCCCTTCTCGATGACCCCAAAGGAGGTTTCTACTACGATTTCCAACGCACCGATGGCGGTCGCTTTACCCCAGATGACCTTCCGAAGATCGAGAAGCGGATGCGCGATCTGGTCAAGCGCAACCTTGAGTACCGGCGGGTCGAGATGACCAAGGCCGAGGCCGAAGCCAAATTCTCTGGTCTTGGCGAGCCTTTGAAGTGCGAACTGATTGCCGAAAAGGGCGGTGAGACCGTCAGTTGCTACACGATCGAAGGCACCCCCTTCGTCGATTTCTGTCTCGGCCCTCACCTTCCCTCGACTGGGCGAATCAAGGCGATCAAGCTGCTCTCGATCGCCGGAGCGCATTGGAAAGGGGATGAGAAGCGGGATGCAATGCAGCGGATTTACGGCATCTCCTTCTTCAGTCAAGAGGAACTCGACGCTTGGGTCCGGCAGAAAGAGGAAGCGGAAAGGCGTGATCATCGGCGCCTCGGCCCTGAGCTCGATCTCTTCAGCTTCAGTGAGTCGATCGGCGCAGGATTGGTTCTCTGGCATCCGAATGGCGCGCTGATCCGCAAGGTGATCGAGCAGTTCCTCAACGATGAACTCTACCGACGTGGCTACAATTTTGTCTTCACCCCGCACGTTACCCAGGCGGAGCTCTTTCGCATCTCGGGTCACCTCGAGCACTACCAGGATGTGCTCTACCCAGGGATGACTGATGCCGAGAACGAGGCGGTGCAGTACCGGCTCAAGCCGATGAACTGCCCCTTCCACATCCAGATCTACGGCTCCCGCCAACGCTCCTACCGGGATCTACCGCAGCGCTACGCCGAGTACGGAACTGTCTACCGCTACGAGCGGTCCGGTGTCTCGCACGGACTGATGCGCGCCCGCGGCTTTACCCAGGATGATGCGCACATCTTCTGCACTCCGGAGCAGCTCCAGTCGGAAATTTTCGGTTGTCTCGATCTGGTCGATCTGATCTTCCGGGCCTTTGGCTTTGAGTACAAGGCAGAGCTTTCGGTGCGACACGCCACTGAGCGCGAAAAGTACCTGGGATCGGACGAGATCTGGGATCTGGCCGAAAGTGCGCTCGCCGAGGCGCTCGCGGAACGAGGGCTGCCCTACCAGAGAATGGAGGATGAGGCCGCCTTCTATGGCCCGAAGATCGACTTCAAGGTCGTCGATGCGATTCGTCGCACGTGGCAGCTCTCGACCATCCAGGTCGACTTCAATCTGCCACAACGCTTCGGGATCGAGTATGTCGGAACGGACAACAGGCCCCACCAGCCGATCATGGTCCACCGGGCGATTCTTGGCTCCTTCGAACGGTTCTTCGGTATCCTCATTGAGCACTATGCCGGAGCCTTCCCGGTCTGGTTGGCCCCCGTCCAAGCGATCGTCCTGCCCATCTCGGACCGATTCAATGAGCGGGCACGGGCTGTCCAGCAGGAGTTATTGGCACAAGGACTGCGCCTCGACGCCGATCTGCGCAGCGAAAAGATAGGTGCCAAGATCCGCGATGCCCAGCTCCGGAAGATTCCGTTCATGCTGATCATTGGGGAACGGGAAGCAGAAGCCGGAACGGTCGCCGTGCGCGACCGGGTCCACGGAGACACAGGTGCAGTTCCTGTCGCGGCCTTTGCTGATCGACTGAGGCATCTGGTCCAGACACGTGCGTTGCAAACTCAGGGGTAGCGGTCGGTTCCGCGCTCCCTGAGACGGCTCGTACGATAGCAGACGGAGGTGAAGTTATTAATATTGGGTCTTCTGGCGGTGGCTTTCGAGGAGGCATGCGTCGTGATACGCGAGCTCCGCAAGTACGGGTCAATGATCGAATTCGCGCCCGTGAAGTGCGCGTCATCGACGAAGAAGGTGAGCAGTTGGGAATCATGACCCCGCAGCAGGCGATCGATCTCGCCCGGCAGCGAGGCTATGATCTGGTGGAGGTGGCGCCGATGGCCAATCCGCCCGTCTGCCGCATCATCGACTTTGGCAAGTACCTCTACGAACAGAAGAAGCGCGCGCATGAGGCCAAGAAGAAACAAGCAGTGATCGAGGTCAAAGAGATCAAGTTCCGACCGATGACCGATGATCACGACTACAACTTCAAGATGAAGCACGCCCGGGAGATTCTCGCCGATGGCAACAAGGTCAAGGCGACGATTCGCTTCCGTGGTCGAGAGATCACCCACAAGGAACTGGGATTTCAGCTCCTGGATCGCCTTGAACAAGATCTCGCCGACAAAGGGGTGGCCGAGGCCCGTCCTCGCCACGAAGGAATGCAATTGATCATGATCTTTAGTCCCAAGAAGTAGGCGGTGCTGCTTCTGGCCTCCCTTCGCGGCTGCTAGCTGCCGAGGAGAGGCTTGATCAAGTGAGGGATCGCAATCGACAGCAGGGCCAATCAGTCCTGCAGAGGAGAGATGGATATGCCGAAACTGAAGACCCACAAGGGAGCCGCGAAGCGTTTTCGAACGACTGCAACCGGCAAGATCAAGCGGGGGCACTCGCATGCTCGCCACATTTTGACCAAGAAATCGGCCAAACGGAAGCGTCAACTCGATATCGACGTGCTGGTGGCAGTTCCGGATATGGAACGAATCCAGGCCATGTTGCCTTACGGTCGCCACTAGGCATTGCGGCCATTTGAGTCGTTGTTGGGGATCTGGGCACGAGAGCCGTGGTCGAGTTGGGCCCGCTTCTGACCGATCCCATTGTCGGGGAAGCTTGCTGACTCAAACTGCGAGCGGATGACAAAGAGTCAAGACGTTTGTCGCATCGCGCGAACCGGCAGGATCGAGCGATGTACAGACCCTGTGAGAGATCCAACCCGGTAGACTGGTTGATTGGGAGATTGGATCGGAGGAAGAAAGAATGCCACGAGCGAAACGGGGACATAAGCGCTTAGATAAGCGCAAAAAGTTGGAGAAACTGTCGAAAGGCTATCGGGGGACGAAGAGCAAACTCTATCGCTCGATGAAGGAGTCGGTCGAACGTGCCCTCAAGTTTGCCTATGTCGGACGCAAGCTGAAGAAACGGGACTTCCGTTCCTTGTGGATCGTGAGGATTGGGGCAGCCGCGAAGCTCAATGGATTGAACTACAGCCAGTTCATGCACGGATTGAAGGTCGCGGGGATCGATCTCGATCGAAAGATGTTGGCAGATCTGGCGGTGAATCAGCCGCAGGCGTTTGCGGAGCTGGCCGGTTCTGCCCGGCAAGCACTCGAGGCATCGTCCAAAGCGGCAGCGTGAGCGACCTTCCACGCTGGAGGGGGGCGGAATGTCACTCTCCCGGGAACTGGAGGGCGGTGCCACCGAGAGCCATCTCAGGGAGGAGTTGGACCCAGGGTGTTCGGGAGAGACCGGGAGCCTTGGGTCTTTTCTTTGTGGAGGGCAGGGAGAACGAATCATGACGGATCGGATGGTAGCGCTACGAGACCAGTTCGCTGCGGAGTTGGCGGCGGCTCGGCTCGAAGCCGAGGTCGACTTGGCCGTGCTCCGCGACCGTTGGCTTGGCCGCAAGAGTGGCCTTTTGACGGCGGAGATGAAGGCACTCGGAGGGCTGGCTCCGGACGAACGCCGTGTGGCTGGTCAGCGGCTCAATGAATGGAAGGATGAGATCGAGACGGCGATTGCCTGCTTGGTCGAGGAGGTGGCGACACGGGAAGAGGCCGCCCGTCTTGAGTCGGAGCGAATCGATGTAACGTTGCCCGGACGGTTTGGTCGGACGGGCCATTTGCATCCGATCACGCTTCTCCGTCAGCGAATCGAGGAGATCTTCGTCTCGATGGGATACCAGATCGAGGATGGACCAGAGATCGAGACGGCGTTCTACAACTTTGACGCGCTCAACATCCCGGCCAATCATCCGGCACGGAGCCGGCAGGACACCTTCTATTTCTCGTCTGACTTGGCCTTGCGCTCCCAGACTTCAACCGTGCAGATTCACGCGATGCAGCGCAGGCGGCCGCCGCTTCGGGTTCTCGCCCCTGGGCGTGTCTTCCGGCGAGATACACCCGATGCGACCCACAATCCGATGTTTTATCAAGTCGAGGGGCTGCTTGTCGATCGTAACATCACGCTTGGCGACCTCAAAGGTACAATCCAGGAGTTTGTGCGCCGCATGTTTGGTCCGCAGACCGAGACACGGTTCCGACCGTCCTATTTTCCATTTGTCGAGCCAGGCGCGGAGATCGACTACAGTTGCTTCAAGTGCGGTGGTTCGGGATGTCGCGTCTGTAAAGGCTCCGGATGGATCGAGATGGGGGGATCTGGTATGGTCCATCCCCAGGTTCTGCGAGTCGCCGGAATCGACCCGCAAGAATACTCGGGGTTTGCCTTTGGTTTGGGGCTCGACCGCCTCTGCGCCTTGATGTACGGCCTTGATGATATCCGGCTTCTTTACGAAAATGACCTACGATTCCTCTCCCAGTTCCGTTGAGCGGAGAGGTGTCAACGGGGGCCCCCCATGAAACGGAAGCTGTCAGAGTTCGCCTTCGGATTTGTCTTGACCCACGAGCTCGTCCACCAGCAGCAATTGGTGCCGGCGGGGGGCCAGACAGTGGATGGAATGGGGTATCCGCTCTTTTTGCAGTTCAAATCGAGCGACTACCTCAAGCGGCGCAACGCGTCTGAATCGAAGCTGGTCGGGCTCCCTTACTTTCGGTTCTCTCTTCATCGCAAATCGCAATCGAATCAGCAGGCACTGCTCCTTGCCCTCGAGGGCCTTGGCCATTTGGTCTTTTACGCAACGCCGAAGATTCACGAAGCGATCAACCTCAACCGGGCGTTCTTCGATCGGGAGGTCGTTCGAGGGGCCCTCTTTGTCGCGCCGATAGAGATTGGGGAGTTGCCCGACAATGAGTTGTATCAGATCGTCTTCAGCGGGCGGCACGAGAGAGTCTATCTCTGTCCGGGTGAGCGTCGATTGGAGGGGGTGGTCTGGGGGGAGGACCTGAGAAACTCCTGGCCGCGCCTTCTCGCCGGGCACCTACCGTCAAAGCTCGATGATGATTTCTACCGTGGATTGGCGAAGGAGATGCTGATGCTCATCTCCCCCAACCGGCGGATCTTCGACGAGTTTGCCCGCGGAACCTTCGAGATGGGTCCGGCTACCTTTGCTGACTACCTTGCGAAGACGCTCTTCGATTGTGAGTTGTTGATTGTTCCATCTGACGTGGTGAGTCGATCAGAGACATGAAAATCAGTTATCAATGGTTACGGGAGTGGGTGGCAGTAGAACTCTCGCCGCGAGCGTTGGCAACCACGCTGACAATGGCTGGCTTGGCGGTGGACGGGATCGAACCGCACGGAGGAGATGAGGTCCTTGAGCTCGATCTGACCTCGAACCGACCCGACGCGCTCTCTCATCTAGGGGTGGCTCGTGAGGTGGCCGTTCTTTGCGGCCTTCCGTTGCGTCAGATCGAGGAGGTCACCGAGATGGCGCGGCACGGAGGTGCGGCGGTCCGGACAGCGGACCTGACATCGGTGGTGATCGAGGCGCCAGACCTTTGTCCCCGGTACACTGCGCGATTGATCCGCGGGGTTCGGATCGGGCCTTCCCCGGACTGGCTGGTCGAACGGCTTGCCGCGCTGGGGCAGAGGAGCGTCAATAATGTTGCTGACATCACCAACTATGTCATGTTGGAGATGGGACAGCCGCTCCACGCCTTCGATTTCGCACAATTGCGCGGGCAACGGATTGTCGTCCGTCGGGCAATGCCGGGGGAGCAGATGATGACCCTTGATGGGGAGGAGCGGACCCTGACCCCCGAGATGCTCGTCATTGCTGATGCAGAACGGGCGGTGGCGATTGGCGGGATCAAGGGGGGAGAGGACTCGGGGATCACGGACCAGACGGTCGATGTGCTGCTTGAAGCGGCTTGGTTTGTACCGGCGCAGATTCGTCAGACCTCGCGGCTGCTCGGGTTGGCGACGGAGGCCTCGTATCGGTTCGAGCGGGGTACAGATCCAGAGATCGTCGCACGGGCCTCCGATCGGGCCAGCCGTCTGATCGCGGAGATTGCAGGGGGAGAGATTCTGGATGGGCGCATCGATGTTTACCCTGGCCGTGACGCAATCGAGTCGCGGTGGCAACCGATCCCCTTTCGTTTGTCGCGCTATCAAGCCCTCACCGGTTTGACCGTGGAGTTGGCTGAGGCTGCCCGCATTCTGAGGGCACTCGGGTGTCGCGTCGAGTCTGGCACGGAAGAGTTGGTGGCCACGCCACCCAGTTGGCGGATCGACCTGCGGATCGAGGAGGACCTCATTGAGGAGGTCGTCCGGGTTGTTGGGTATGATCAGCTTGCGACGACTCTGCCAGGGAGTGCTGGGGCCGGATCCTATCTCACAGGAGAGGTCGAGCGGCGTGCGGTCCGCCAGCTTCTGACGGCAGCGGGTTACTCTGAAGCGATCAGCTTCAGCTTTGTCAATGCGCCGCTCGATGCGGTCTACAGTGCTGCTGGAGAGACCGAGCGACTGCAATTGCTCGATCCAATTGACGAGACCCAATCGCACATGCGGACCACGTTGCTGGGGGGGCTGCTCCGCGCACTCGAGCACAATCTCCGACACGGAATGCGCAACATTCGCCTCTTCGAGATTGGCAAGTGCTTTCTTGCCGGAGGTGGTGAGGAGGGGCGTCCTGCGGAGATCGAGCGGCTCGCCCTGATCGCGACAGGGGCCTACGATGAGCGGGACTGGCAGAACGCCTCGGCCCGGCTCGACTTTTATGACCTGAAGGGGTTGCTCTCCGCAATTCCCGAGCAGTTGGCCCGTAGCCCCTTCGAGATGATTGCGGACACCACCAGACCCTGGCTCCATCCAGGACGCTCAGCGGAGGTCCGGCTGGCTGATGGCACCACCGTTGGCTTTCTCGGGCAGCTCCATCCGCGATTGGCAGCTCCCTTCAAGTTGGTTCGACAGCCGATACTGCTGGCCGAACTCGACCTCGCCCGCCTCCTCGCCAGTCCTCGTCTGGAGTCTCGCTATCGCCCCTTGCCGAAGTACCCGACGGTTGTGCGAGACTTGGCCCTCTTGATCGAGCGAGCCATTCCGTATCGTCAGATCGAGGAAGCGATTCGCGCGCTCAATCTTCCTCACTTGGT
Organism: Blastocatellia bacterium; assembly: GCA_049317725.1. GTDB lineage: Bacteria > Acidobacteriota > Blastocatellia > RBC074 > RBC074 > CAIOZW01. The sequence goes on along the minus strand of JBMOHS010000018.1, from coordinate 27,517 downwards.
GGGGATTCGCCTCTTCGATCGCTATGAAGGGAAGGAGTTGCCCTCGACGCACCACTCGCTGGCGATCACGCTGCGCTACCAGGCGCTTGATCGTACGCTGACAGATGAGGAGATTGCTGACTCCCAATCTCGCTTGATAGACTGTCTGGTCAAGCAGTTTGCGGCGGTACTGCGCTAGGAGAGGAGCGGCGATGACCACCGGGACGGTATCAGGCGAATCACGCGCAGTGCTGGAGGCGATGGAGGCACTCGAACGCAAGATTGCCCTGGCAGCCGAGGTGACCCAGGCACTGCGGGAGGAGCGGGTGGAGCTGCGCAAGGAGATCGCTGGTCTGCATCTGCAAATCGATACGCTCACTGAGGAGAAGCGACAGCTTGAGCGCCGGATCGACACGCTGATCAGTGGGCGTCGGGCACTGCGCGATCGTGTCGAAGCGATTCTCGATGCCATTGCTACGCTTGAACTGGAGGCCGAGTCGGTTGGCAAGTAGCCTCGACGTTGGGTCAATTCGTCAAGAAAGGGGCTGCCACGTGGACAATTCCCGTCAGATCGTCACTGTCCGGATCTTCAACCAGACCTACTCGATTCGCGCACAAGACGGACGGGATGAAGGTAGCGCCGAGCGGACCGAGGCACTCGCTGCTCTCGTTGATGCGCGCATGCAGGAGATTGCCAAGGAGGGGATGACGGCCGATACGCTCAAAGTCGCGATTTTGGCGGCGCTTCACTTGGCTGATCAGCTTGACCGGGCCGAGGCCCGGCATCGAGAGATACTGGCGCAGTTGTCTCTTTCTCAATCGAATTGTGAGCGAATTTTAGACGAGATTATTGGATAGGACGAACAGGATGAAGAGGATCAGAAAGAGATCCCAGAAGTGATCATAAAAATCGATCTTATCAGTCCTATAGGTCCGATCCGTCCTGTTCGTCCTGGTAATCCTACCAACCCTACAAGGAAAACACTCGCATGCAAGCACGCCGATCAGAACACAAATATCTCTTTGCACTAGCTGGACTGGTTTTCCTGGTGGTATGGCAGGGGGGGGCTGGGCCTATCGCTGCGCAGCAGTCCCGGCGGACCGCCACCGCGAAAGCCACTCCCGATATTGGCAATGTCGCCGGGATTACCGCGGCACAACTGCGGGACTACCTCTTCTTTGTCGCTTCGGACGAGATGGAAGGGCGGGATACCCCATCGAAGGGACTGGATCTGACCGCCAAGTTTCTGGCACTCCAGCTCTCGCGCTGGGGGTTTCGAGGAGGGGGCGATGAGGGCACCTTCTTCCAACGAATCCCACTCCAGAGTCGTCGATTGGAGCCCGAGCGGACCCGTCTGACCTGGAATGGTGCCGAGCTGGTGTTGGGGACTGACTATCTCGCACGACCGATCGCCGGAAAGGCTGAGGGGCCACTCGTCTTTGTCGGTCATGGAGTGAAGATCAAGTCGAAGGGGATCGACCCCTATGCCGGAGTCGACGTCCGGGATCGGATTCTCTTGGTCGCGGATGGTCTGCCGAAGGGGGTGAGCCGCCGTGACCTGCGGGGGAAACTGGGAGAGGACTACGATCTGCCAGAGACCTACGCGCAACGGAATGGAGCGCGAGGAGTCGTCGTTCTCCCTGGCTCGATGGCCCTCAATACTTGGACAATGCGCCATCAACAATCACTCACTGCTTCGCGTCCAACTCCGCCACTGGGAGCGAGCCGGAATCCGGGTGTCCCGACGATTGTTCTGTCCGAGAAGGTGGCGCGAACCGTACTCGAAGGGGAGTCGATCCAATTCGAGGCGCTCCGCCAGCAGATGGCTGGCGAGGGGGTGATCTCCCCCGCCTTCCCCCTTACCGCGGCGAAACAATTTCGCTTTGAAGTGGCGGTTGAAACGATCACTCAGCCGACGCAGAATGTCGTCGCTATCCTGGAGGGGAGTGATCCGCTTCTGCGACAAGAGTATGTCGCCGTCGGGGCTCATTACGATCACGTCGGCATTGCCTCGCAGACCACGACGGGGGACAGGATCTACAATGGCGCTGATGATGATGGGTCGGGTACCGTCGCTGTCTTGGCCATGGCGGAAGCGCTGGCGAAGGGCCCCAGACCCAAACGGTCTATTCTCCTTGTTTGGCATACGGGCGAGGAGAAAGGGCTCTGGGGGTCGGAATGGATCACCGATCACCCCGTTGTCCCCCTCGATAAGATTATTGTCCAGCTCAACATCGACATGATCGGGCGCAGTAAATTGCCGGGTGACGCTAATCCCCGCAACGCCAACCTCACCGGGCCGAATGAGATCTATGTGATCGGCTCGAAGATGATGAGTACCGACCTCGGGCTTCTCAGCGAGAAAGTCAACCAGTCCTACCTCAATCTTCGCTTCAACTACAAGTACGATGACCCGGGTGATCCCGAACGTCTCTTCTTCCGCAGTGACCACTACAACTATGCCAGGAAGGGAATTCCCGTGATCTTCTACTTCGACGGCGTCCACGAAGACTATCACCAAGTCTCCGACCATGCCGATAAGATCGACTACGAGAAGATGGAGAAGGTGACTCGGACGATCTTTGCCAAGATGTGGACCCTGGCGAATCAGTCGGCTCGCCCCCGGGTCGACAAGCAACTCCCGGCACAGCTTGCCGGGCAGTAGTCCTCAAGCTCTGCCTTGGCCGCGGAAGCGGCGCGCGCTGACCACGATGAAAAAGACAGCCATCATTGTCAGGATGAGGGTTGGTCGCCAGAGCACGGAGAAGTCCGCGCCACGAAGGATGATGCCGCGAAAGATGGCGATCAGGTAGGTCGTCGGGATGAAGCGGCTGACCCACTGGAAGAAGACGGGCATGGTTTCGATCGGAAAGATGTAGCCGGAGAGGAAGATCGAAGGGAGCATCGTCCCAAAGGCCGCCTGGATGGCCTCCTGTTGGGACTGAGCGCGGGTCGAGATCAGCAGCCCCAAGCCGAGCATCGCCAGCAGAAATGGAATGACCAGCAACAGCAGCAAGAGCAGGCTTCCACGAATCGGAATCTGAAAGACCCAACGCATGAAGGTGAGCATGATCGCCAGCTCGACATAGGCCACGAAGGCGTACGGCGCAATCTTCCCAATCATCAAGCCGATTGGATGGACTGGCGTCATGTAGAGTTGCTCGAGGGTGCCACGCTCCCGTTCGCGAACGATGGCGAGTGCCGTCAGCATGACCGTCATGATCTGGATGAGGACAGCAAGCATCCCTGGGATGAGGAAGTTGGCAGAACGCGAGTCAGGGTTGAAGAGGATCTTGGGGCGAGCCTCGACCGGGAGGGATTGGCGCTGCGCGGTGACCGGGCGGGCGCGTTCGATCGATTCCCGGAGGGCGATGGCGTTGGCGACATTGAGCGCCTGATTGGCGACCGAGGATTCAGAGCCATCGACGAGGACGAGAAAGCTGGCCGAATCGCCCGCCAGCAGCCGTCGGGAGTAATGCGCCGGGATGTGCAGCCCGACGCGGGCGGTTCCGTCGACGATCGCTTGGTTGAGCGCCACTTCCGTCTCGACGGTGAGGACGATCTCGAAGTCGTTCGAGTTGACAAAACGATCGAGAAGTCGCCGACTCTCCTGAGTTCGGGCTCCATCGAGCACGACGGTCCGCATATTCCGGACGTTGGTGTCGATGGCGAAACCGATCATGAACATCTGGAGAAGGGGGATGAGGACGGTCACGAAGAGGGCCATCGGGTCCCGGCGAATATGAATCGCCTCTTTCCGGAGCACAGGGAGCGCACCCCGGAAGGGGTTTCGTCGTTGATGATCCGGCATCTTTTGTCCGTCGGGTGGCAACCGATCACTCCTCATCGCTCTCCTTCTTGCGTGCCTCTGTCAGCGTCACAAAGACATCCTCGAGAGTTGGGTGGATGGAGCGCACCCGGGCAGTTGTGAATCCGGCGGCGTGCAGATCCGTTTCGACTCGATCCTGTCCGGCAGCAGACTCCAACAGCAGATGGATCGATTGACCGAAGATGGTCGCCGCGCGGGTGTAGGATTGGCGTTTGATCCAGCCGAGAGCCTGGGCGGTCGCGGTCGTCTCGATCTCCAAGCGGCTGGTTCCGGGGGGGCTGACCTCAGGCAAGCGCTTCAACTCGTCGGGCGTTCCGTTGGCGATCAACCGGGAGAGGTAGATGTAGCCTACCCGTCCGCATCGTTCCGCCTCGTCCATATAGTGAGTCGTCACAAAGAAGGTAACTCCCTCGCCAGAGAGACGAAAGAGGAGATCCCAGAGGTCGCGGCGGGCAACCGGGTCAATGCCGGCAGTCGGTTCATCGAGAAAGAGGAGCTGGGGTTGGTGGATGAAGGCACAAGCGAGGGCGAGTCGCTGCTTCCAGCCGCCGGAGAGACGCCCGGCCCGTCGGTTGAGGTAGGGCCCGAGGTGGGTCATTTCGATGACCGCATCTTTTCGCTGCTGCCTCCGCCTTCCCGAGAGCCCATAGATCCCCGCGTAAAAGTCGATATTCTCGGTGACCGTCAAGTCCTGGTAGAGGCTGAAATTCTGGGACATGTAGCCGACTTGCTGTCGGATCGCGTCGTTCTCCCGGGTACAATCAAAACCAAGCACTTGCGCAGATCCTGCCGCAGGTCGAATCAGCCCGCAGAGGGATTTGATAAGCGTGGTCTTCCCCGAACCATTCGGGCCGAGAAAGCCGTAGATCTCGCCTCGCTCGACGGTCAGAGAGACGTGGTCGACTGCGGTGAAGGCGCCAAAACGGATGGTGAGGTCCTGGGTCGTGATCGCGGCGGTCACTGTCTACCTCCCCCCGGGGTTGGTTGGAGCGGGATCTCGACTTCGGCGGCCATCCCGGCTTTGAGCGTGCCGTCCACCTGGAGAAGACGAACTTTGACGCCAAAGACTTGGTGGTTGCGTTCGTCGCGACTCTGGATATTGCGGGGAGTGAACTCCCCTTGGCTGTTGATCTGCTCGATCTGGCCGGGAAATCGGCGCCCTTCGAGGCTGTCCACAAGGATCACGACGGATTGGCCGACCCTGACCAGTCCGAGACTCGGTTCCGGGACGTAGACGCGAACCCAGGTCTGGTCCGGTTCAAGCAGGCGGGCAACGACTTGGCCGGGTTGGAGAAGGTCACCGGGCCGAACCGGGAGGACTTCGACGCGGGCTCGAACGGGTGCGGTGACCTGTCCCTCCTCGAGTTGGACGCGAATCTGTGCGGCGCGCGCTTCCGCTTCCGTCAATTGAGCGCGTGCCTCGCGGATCTCCTCCGACCGGGGCCCGCTGCGCACGAGCCGTTCGGCCTCCCGCGCCTGTTGATACCGCTCGGCTGCCGCGCGCAGCTCCTCTGGCCGCGCCCCGTTGCGAAGGAGCATCAGGCGGCTCTCCTCAAGGCGTCGGCGGGCCGTCGCCTGATCGACCCGGAAACGGCCGGCATCGAACTCCTGTTGCGATACATCCCCACTCCGGTGGAGCCGTTCGAGCCGCGTGAAAGTTGCCCTCGCACTGGCCAACTCAGCCTCGCTCGCCGAGAGGGCCGCTTCCGCCTGGCCGACCTCTTCTGATCGTGGCCACGTTTGCAGCGCCTCGTACCCCGCTTTGGCCGTCTCGCTGGAGGCGCGTGCGATGGCGATCTCCTCCTCCCGGGCCCCCTTGGTCAGTCGTTCCCAGCGGATCCGGTGCTGCTCGACCCGAGCTTCCGCCTGTTCGAGGAGGGTAGTCAGTTCGTCCGTCTCGAAGCGAACGATTGGCGCCCCGGTCTCGACCCAGTCTCCCTCTCTGGCCAGGACTTGCGCGACCCGCCCTCCCGCTTTCGACCCGATCCGGATCTCTTGCGCCTCGACCGTTCCCGACAGATGCAGCCGCACTGCCGTGTTCTCACCTGGCCGACAAGCCGTCAAGAATGGGAGGCCTAGCCAGACGATCAAGCCACCAATCTTTACGCAATCGTGATACCAGCACCTCCCCAACGGTCTCGTCATCATGTGGGTTCCTTCTCCGGGTCCTTCCTGCTTGTCCTGCGAAATGACCGCAGGCACTCTTCCGCTCCGACGAAAGTTGAAATTCCATTCTTTGGTGGAATAGCACGCACGCCGATGGCAATCAAGGTCGGATTCCCCTTCCCATTCAGGGCGGCTCGGGACTGGACCTTCTGCCCCACTGTGACTATCATCTTTGCACTCTGCCGTGACTGTCTTCAGGCGCTCTCGGGGAGGAATGGACGTATGATGGAGTGGTGGGCCGAGAGGAGGCGTCATGTGGAGAAGAGGCTTCGATACCCGCAGCGTTTGGACCGGAGGGCTCCTGCTGGTTTCGCTCTTGATGTTACTGGCGGAGCAGGAAGCGCGAGGACAGGCGCAATCTGCCCCCCCGTCCACACGATTATTGATTCGTGGTGGGCTGCTCGTCGATGGTTCTGGGGAGCCGGGCCGTGTCGCTGATTTGCGGATCGTGGGGGATCAGATTGTCGAGGTAGCGACGCGCCTGCGGCCGCGCCCAGGGGAGACGATCCTCGAGGCGAAGGGCCTTGTCGTCGCCCCCGGCTTCATCGATGTTCACAACCACTCCGAGCGAGGACTGGCCGAGGACCCCACTGCCCGCTCTCAGATCCTGCAAGGGATCACCACACTCGCCGTTGGCCCCGATGGCAATTCTCCCTGGCCGGTGGCCCAGTACCTCTCCTGGGCGCAAGAGAAGCGGCTCGCTCCCAACCTCCTGGCATTTGTTGGCCATGCCACCGTCAGAAGGGAAGTGATGGGGGATGATTTCCGCCGCCCCGCGACCCCGCAAGAGATCACACGCATGGCGGAACTGGTCGAGCAGGCCATGCGGGAGGGAGCCGTCGGGCTCTCCTCCGGGCTGGAGTATGACACGGGCAACCCCGCGACGACCGAAGAGGTGATCACCCTTTCCCGCATCTCGGCTCGATTCCGGGGAATCTATATGAGCCACGTCCGGGATGAGGCCGATGCCGTCTTGGACGCTTTTCGCGAAGCCATACGCATTGGGCGCGAGGCCGCTCTGCCCGTCCAGATCTCCCATATCAAGCTCGGTACGGTGGGCGTCTGGGGAAAGGCGGGCGAGGCCGCTGCCCTGATCGAGGAGGCCCGTCGCGACGGATTGGATGTCACCGCTGACTGTTACCCCTATGACGCCTGGGGTTCGACGATCACCGTGCTGGTTCCGTCACGGCGCCACGATGATCCCGTCGCGGTTCGCCGTGGCCTCGATGATGTCGGTGGGCCTGGCAATGTCCTCATCACCAGCTGCCGTGCCCACCCCGACTACGAGGGCAAGACCCTGGAGGCGGTTGGAAGACTGCGGGGAACAGACGCTGTCGAGGCCTACATCGCGATCGTTCGCGATGGTGGTGCGGGTGTCGTCTGCCGCTCGATGACCGAGGCGGATATCCGAACTTTCATGACTCAGCCTTGGGTCATGGTCTCCAGCGATGGAGGAATCGGGATGCGACATCCCCGTGGAGCCGGAACCTTTCCCCGCGTTCTTGGTCGCTATGTCCGGGAAGGGAGATGGATGTCGCTTGAAACGGCCATCCACAAGATGACAGAGTTGCCGGCAGCGCGGCTTTCATTGCAAGATCGGGGGAGTTTACGGAAGGGAATGAAGGCCGACGTGGTGATCTTTGATGCGGAGAAGGTCCTCGATCGATCGACAATGCTCGAACCGACACTCGATCCTGTTGGGATTCTTCACGTCTTCATCAATGGCCGAGCCGTAGTGCGCGATGGACAGGTGACCGGAGAACGCCCCGGAACTGTCCATCGCCACACCACCTCGCGCCGTTGACCATCAATTGACTTTGCTCGTCACCAAGGACTTGAGGTAGAGCCGGTTGAGCCGGGCAATGTTGTCAAGAGAGATCCCTTTCGGACAGGCCGCCTCGCACGATCCCGTATTGGTGCAGTTGCCAAAGCCCTCCTCGTCCATCCGGGCGACCATATCGAGCACGCGTCGCTTCTCCTCGACCTTGCCCTGTGGCAGCAGGCTGAGATGGGAGACTTTGGCAGAGACGAAGAGCATCGCCGAGCTGTTCTTACAAGCCGCCACGCAAGCTCCACAGCCAATACAGGTCGCCGCGTCGAAGGCCTTGTCGGCGTCGGCTTTTGGAATCGGGATGGCATTTCCGTCAGGGGCTCCACCCGTCGAGACAGAGATGTAGCCCCCAGCCTGAATGATCCGGTCAAAAGCGCTCCGGTCGACGACCAAGTCCCGCAAGACAGGGAACGCCGAGGCCCGCCACGGCTCAATGGTGATCGTCTCTCCGTCACGGAACGATCGCATGTGAAGCTGGCAGGTGGTCGTCTGCAGCGGACCGTGCGGGGTCCCGTTGATGACCAGAGAGCACATTCCGCAGATCCCCTCCCGGCAATCGTGGTCGAAGGCGATCTGCTCCTCTCCCTGCTTGATCAGCACGTCATTGACAACGTCGAGCATCTCCAGGAAAGACATATCCGGGCTGATCTCACTCGCCTGGTAGGTGACGAACTGGCCTGGGGTGGCGGTATTCTTCTGACGCCAGACACGCAGTGTCAGATTCATGGTTTCTTCCCTCCTCACACGGGATGATCATCCCGGTCTGACCCGCTATTGGGTCTCTCTACTTGTAACTCCGCTGCGACATCTTGACCTCTTCGTACTTGAGGGGCTCCTGGTGGAGTACCGGGTAGGCATCGACCCCTTTGTACTCCCAGGCAGAGACGTAGCTGTACTCAGCGTCATTGCGGAGAGCCTCTCCCTCCTCTGTCTGGTACTCCTCGCGGAAGTGGCCACCACAAGACTCTTCCCGCTGGAGGGCATCGTACGCGAGCAGTTCTCCAAACTCGAGGAAGTCGGCGACGCGTCCGGCGTGCTCCAGCGCTTGGTTCAACTCCCCCGCACTGCCCAGCACATTGACGTTCTCCCAGAACTCTTGTCGCAACTCAGGAATCCGACGGAGCGTCCGTTGGAGGGTTTCTCGGGTCCGGGCCATGCCGACATCATCCCACATCAGCTTGCCCAGTTCACGGTGAAACTCACTGACGGTCTTCTTGCCACGGATCGAGAGCAGACGATCGATCCGCCCGGTGACCTCCTCGATCGATTTGCGGAACTCTGGGTGGTCAGCCGAATAATGGCCATTGGTGCTCGACGCGAAGTATCCGCCGATCGTTTGTGGAAGGACGAAATAGCCGTCAGCCAAGCCCTGCATCAAGGCGCTCGCTCCGAGCCGATTGGCACCGTGATCGGAGAAGTTGGCCTCGCCGATGACGAAGAGTCCGGGGATGTTACTCATCAACTCGTAGTCGACCCACAAGCCACCCATCGTGTAGTGGATGGCCGGGTACATCCGCATCGGCCGTTGATAGGCGTTCTCTCCGGTGATCTGCTGGTACATGTCGAAGAGGTTGCCGTAGCGCTCCCGGATCTTGTTCTCTCCAAGTCGGCGGATCGAGTCCGCGAAGTCGAGGTAGACACCCCGTCCCCCTGGACCGACGCCACGGCCCTCGTCGCAGACCTGCTTGGCAGCTCGCGAGGCGATATCGCGCGGGGCGAGATTCCCGTAACTCGGGTACTTCCGCTCAAGGTAGTAGTCGCGGTCGCTCTCGGCGATCGAACTGGGGTCCTTGGTGCAGTCCTCGCCACGCTTGGGCACCCAGACCCGACCGTCGTTGCGCAGCGACTCCGACATGAGCGTCAGCTTCGACTGGTGGTCACCCGTCACTGGGATGCAGGTCGGGTGGATCTGCGTGTAGCAAGGATTGGCGAAGAGGGCACCCTTCTTGTGCGCGCGCCACGTGGCGGTGACGTTGCAGCCCTTGGCATTGGTCGAGAGGTAGAAGACGTTTCCATATCCACCAGTTGCCAAGACGACAGCTGTGCCGGCGTGGGCCTCAATCTTTCCTGTCACCAAATCCCTCGTGACGATCCCCTTGGCGTGGCCGTTGACGAGGACCAGATCGAGCATCTCCGTGCGGGGGTGCATCTCGACGGTTCCGGCAGCAATCTGGCGTTCGAGCGCTTGGTAGGCTCCGATGAGCAATTGCTGCCCTGTCTGGCCACGCGCATAGAAGGTTCGCGAAACCTGGGCACCACCAAAGCTGCGATTGTCGAGCAGCCCGCCGTACTCACGCGCGAAAGGGACTCCTTGGGCGACACACTGGTCGATGATCTGGACACTCACCTCGGCGAGCCGGTGGACGTTGGCTTCGCGGGCGCGGAAATCGCCTCCCTTGATCGTGTCGTAGAAGAGCCGGTAGACGCTGTCACCGTCGTTGCGGTAGTTCTTGGCGGCGTTGATCCCGCCCTGCGCCGCGATCGAGTGGGCTCGCCGCGGACTGTCCTGGAAGCAGAAGGCCTTGACATGGTAGCCCAACTCGCCCAGCGTTGCCGCAGCCGAGGCCCCTGCCAACCCGGTGCCGACGACGATCACCGTGAACTTCCGTTTATTGGCCGGGTTGACCAGCTTCATGTCTTGCCGGTAGCGGGACCACTTCTGCCCGACGGGCCCCGAGGGAATCTTTGAATCGAGTGTCATGCTCATGCTGCTTTCTCACTCCTTCTTGCTACTGAATCCATCCCAGGAGGACGGCAAGGGGAATCGAACTGTTCCCGAGGAAGAGGAACAGGGCTGATCCTTTGGCCAATTTGTCGAATATTCCGAAGGTCTTGTTGCTGCGCAGCCCGAGTGACTGAAAGAGGCTGCTCACTCCATGGCTCAAGTGGAGCAGCAGGAGCCCCATCGCGACGATGTAGAAGATCGAAACGAGCGGCTGCGAGAAGCCGGCCACGACCATACCGTAGACGTCATGACGTCCTTGGCTGTCGACCAGCGTCAGAAATGTCGGATCGATCAAGCCCATGGTGTAATGGGCCAGGTGAAAGACGATGAAGGCGAGAATGACCAGACCGCTGACCAGGATCGACCGTTGCGCAAAAGTCGTCGCCACCGGTTTGCCCACCCCATACTTGACCGGACGAGCTTGGCGATTGATCGCTGCCAACTGGAAGGCCGTCAAGATGTGGAGGCCAACCATGGAAAGCAGTCCAACACGTGCGCCCCAAAGAATCACGGCATTCGATTTGAGAAGGGCCGCATAGCCGTTGAGCTTCTCCGGTCCGAGGAAGATCTGCAGATTTCCCAGCAAGTGCACGATCACAAAGAGGTAGAGCCCGGCTCCTGTAATCGCCATGACGTACTTCTTTCCCAGGGATGATTGCCAGAGACGCATCATCAGTCCCGCAGATCTCCTCTTTTCCAGGCTGATTGTCGATGCCGCCATTCTTCTCTCTCCTTCCAGCTTGATTGACTCGACCGCTGCGCCCGCCTCGGGATCAGATCCCGCTGACAAGCTCTCTACAGTTTTCGGAAGCAACTCACCCGCGGTGACGAGATCTTCGCCCATCCATGCCCCAGTCCAATCAGCACGTCGATCCAAATCTGGGAGGCCCTGAACCCATTCTTTCTGGGTTTCCTGGCACGTTCGACTGGGCAGGGCCGTTGCAACCATCCGTCATCTGAGAGTGGGTTGTGTTCCACTAAACGGCTGACTCGTTGGGTGGGCGCCAGCCATCTTTTTTCCTGAACACTTACAGGCTAAAAAAAATATCAGCCGATCTTGAATAAGTAAAATGGAAAAGATTAATCTTACCCATTAGCTCAACTTATGTGAAATGCAAGAAGAGGGGGGGCGAGGGTGCATATCGAGACGTTCAAGACATTCTGCGATCTGGTCGAGACGGGGAGCTTCTCGAAGGCGGCAGGACTCAACTTCGTCTCCCAATCTGCCGTCAGCCAGCAGGTCAAGGGGTTGGAGCAACGATTCAATCGCCAGTTGATCGACCGCGGGAACCATAAGCAGGTGGTTCCCACGGAAGCGGGCCAGCTGGTCTATGAGGTCTTCAAAGAGATGGTCGGACGTTTTGCCGATCTCGAAGCGCGCTTGCGCGCCTCGGGCGACGAGATCGCCGGCACGATCCGCGTGGCGACAGTCTACAGCATTGGCCTCTACCAGTTGCCTCCCTACGTCAAGCACTTCATCAAACATCACCCACAAGTCAAAATTCATGTCGAATATGGGCGGACCGACAAGGTCTATGAGGCTTGCCGCAATCAGATGATCGATTTTGGAATCATTGCTCTCCCGTTGCGCAAGCCCGATCTGGAGGTCATCCCCTTTGGGGAGGAGGAACTGGTCCTCGTCTGCAGCCCCTCCCATCGATTGGTCGGGGCTGGAGAAGAGGTCGTCAGTCTGCGGTCTCTCCAGGGAGAGGAGTTCGTCGCTTTTGAACGGGACATTCCGACCCGACAGACGATCGACCGGATTCTCCGTCGATTCCGGGTCTCGGTGCAGACCGTCATGGAGTTCGACAACATCGAAACGATCAAGCGCTCTGTCGAGGTCGGCAACGGGATCTCGATTCTCCCCCGGCAGGCGGTGACCAATGAGTTGAGGGCTGGCTTGCTGGTAGCCTTGCGCTTCGCGGAAGGAACCTTCACGCGCCCGATCGGGATCATTCACCGGCGGGGCAAGCGCTTCACTCCAGCGACAAAGGCCTTTCTCCATCTTTTGACGGAGGAGGGCGCGGCGTCACTCATAGCGTAGAGATTCGATCGGGTCGGTTCGGGCGGCGCGCCAGGCGGGCCACAGGCCGCTCAAGACGCCAATCAGGAGAAGAATCGCCAGGGCTGTCCCCGCGACCTCCCCTGAGAGAACGAGCTGGATGTCGGTCAGGCCGGTGGGATCGTCGAGCAGTCGGGCCATCAGCGGGAGACGCCCAACGCCGCTGACGATTCCTTGGGAGAGGAGCAGTCCCACTGCCCCACCGCCAAGCGTGATGATCAGCGCCTCGAAGAGGATCTGCAGAAGAATGCTGCCCCGTCGCGCGCCAAGCGCCTTGCGGACCCCGATCTCTCGCGTCCGCTCGGTGACGCTGACGAGCATGATGTTCATGACGCCGATCCCCCCGATCATCAGCGTCATTGCCCCGATGATCGTCAGGATGAACTGCAGTCCACCCGTGATCGCTCCGATCATCTGCATGCTTTCGACCGAATCCTCGACTTGAATGGCGCGTTCGTCCTCTGCAGGGAAGTGATGGCGTTCGGCCAATGTCGCCCGGATCTGACGGATCGCCTGATCGTGGACGGCTGGGCTGAGCGTCTGTACCACGAGGTTGTCGACGTACTCCTGCTGCCAGAGGTGGCGAACGGTCGAGTAGGGGATGAAGACCGATTGGCGGTCCGGGGAGTAGTAGTTGGAGAGCGCCATCTTGGGGGTCATGACGCCGATCACCTCGAAGGAGATGCCGCGAACGCGGACCAGTTCTCCAACGGCCGGTCGATTGCCAAAGAGTTTGTGGGCGATATCGGAACCAAGGAAGACGACTCTCCGTTGCGTCGCCACATCCTCATCGTTCAAAAATCGGCCACGCTCGATGGTTTGGCTCCGCATGAACTCATACTCGGGGGCGACTCCCCGGACGAGCGCGTTGGTCTGCAACGAGCCATAGCCAAGCAAGAGGGTGCGGATATACTCCGGGCTCACGGCACGGATGGTTCCCAACTCGCGGAGGGGTGGGATGTCACTCTCCCGCAGGCGAATTCTTCGCCCTGCTCGTTCTCCGCCAGCTTGCAGACTGGTCTGTCCGTTGTAGATGAGGAGGGTTCCCGTGTTGAAGGCACGGCGCATTCCGATCTCCAACGCAGTGTGAAAGCCATTCCCATAGGCCATCAGCAGGACGACCGCCACGATCCCCCAGGCGATGCCGCTCAGCGTCAGGAGGGAGCGCATCCACTGAGCCCGGACGGTACTCCAAGCTTCACGAAAGATGTCCCGGATCACATCATTTCTCCCTAATTGGCCTCGAACCGCAGCGCTTCGATGGGGGCGAGGCGGGCAGCCCGCCGCGCAGGATGGAGCGCCGCCGCGATGCCGACCAGGCTGAGCAGGCCGATGGCCAGCGCCGTCGATTGCCAGGTGACGATCATGCCGGCAAACCGTGGTGGCAGCGGAAGTTGATTGATCCCGGCGCAGATCCCGAGGCCAAGGACTAACCCGATCGCTCCCCCGAGAAGAGTCACCCCCATCCCTTCGCAGAGGAAGAGCCAGAGGATCCTCTGCGGGGTTGCGCCGAGAGCTTTGCGGAGCCCAATCTCACGGGTTCGTTCTCGTACCGAGATGAGCATGATATTGGTCACCCCGATTCCCCCCAAGCCAAGCGTGATCAGGCTGACGACCAGAAAGAAGTCCCGCATGCTGCCGATGATCTGGTTGAAGAAGACGGCCTCCTGGACGGTGTTCCACATCGACAGCGCCTCTGGGTCGGAAGGGTCGAAGTGGTGGCGAGTTGAGAGGATCGACAACACCTCCCGTTCCAGTGGACCCGGCAGGTCAGGGTTGATCTTCCCCTCGCGTCGGACGTGCTCTTCCAGTTCGCGTGCCACTTGAGGGAAGGGGGCGGCGATGATGGCGGAGAGGGAGTCGGCGCTCTGCGTGGGGGAGGGAAGCGGAAAGTCGCGCCGCATCGTCTCGTAGGGAAGGAAGAGGCGATAGTCGTCCGCTCCAGTGTAGTTTGAGTCCTGCTCCTTCTTTCGGATTCGACCGACGACAGTATAGGCAATCCCATTGAGCGCCAGGGGGAGACCGACCGGGTCCCGTTCGGCGAAGAGTTGTCGGCTCAGCTCGAAGCCGAGCAGGGCGACGCGGTGCCGCTCCTCGCCATCCCGCTGGTTGAGCGGACGTCCCCGGTCGACCTCGATCGTGCGGAGGGTCTGGTAGATCGGCCAGATGCCGCTCATTTGCGACGTACTGGCGTTCCAGTCGCTCTTGACTCGGATTCCACTTCGCATCAGTTCCGGGGAGAGGTGCTCGATCAAGCGGGATCGGGCTTGGAGGAGTTCGACGTCTTCAAGGTTGAGGCTGATAATGCGCCCGGCCCGTGCTCCTCCCGCTTGGCGGGTCGTCCGGCCATTGCGGATGATGAGGATGTTCTGCCCCAGTTCCCGCAGCGTCTTGAGGTTCCCCTGTTGAAAGCCTTCTCCGACCGCCGAGAGGATGATGATCGAGAGGATGCCCCAAGTCAGCCCAAACATGGTCAGCAGGCTTCGCAGCTTGTGTGCCATCAAGTTGGCCACGCTCTGGTGAAGGATCTCCCACATGCGTCCTGACTCCTCTCTGCCGCTCTCAGGGCAGCAAGACCTCTTGCCCGAGCGAGAGACCGCGGAGCACTTCGGTCCGGGTCCCATTGCTGATCCCGAGCTCGATCGGGACAGGGGGGCGCGGGCCCTTCGCCCTCTGCGGGGGCAGTTCGACATAGGGGGATCGTTGCGGAGTGTAGCGGATCGCCGCTTCGGGGAGGAGGAGGGTTCTGCTTCGCTCTTCGAGGACGATCTCGGCGTTGGCGGTCATGTTAGGGAGAAGCAATCCGCCAGGATTCTCGATCGAGACCCAAACCTCAAACGTTACAACATTATCGAGGTTGACTCCGAGGGGGACGATCTCCGTGACCTTTCCCTGGAAGGTCCGATCGCGGAAGGTCTCGACCCGAATTCGGGAGGGCAGGCCGATCTTGACTTGGCCAATGTCCGCCTCGTCGACTTTTCCTCGAACGTAGACCTCCCGGACATCACCGATGACCATGACGAGCGTCGCTGCTGCCCCCAGATTGAGGATCGACGAGACTGGGCTGCCGAGCTCAACATCGCGGGAGAGGACAATCCCCTCGATGGGGGACCGGATGGTGGCAAAGGTCAGCTCCTCGCGGGCACGGTCGACGAGAGCACGCGCTTGGGCCACCTCCGCCGCAGCCTGTCCCAGACGCGCCTCGCTGACTCCGAGTTGGGCAAGGGCAATCTTCTGTCGGTTGACCGCGAGATCGTGGTTGTTGCGGGCATCTTCGAGCGTCTGTTGCGGCAGGACTCCATCCCGGTGGAGCCTCTCGGACCGCTCGAGGTACCGGCGCGTGAAGGGAATGTCAGGCCCCTCCGCCTCGACTTGGTGCTTGGCCAGCTGTGCGCGGGCCGCTGTCAGATTGGACTCGGCAGCCTGTAGCCCCGCTTCCGCTTCCCGGAGTCGCGCCGCGAGATCCTCTTGGTCAAGCTCGGCGAGGACTTGTCCCGGGCGGACCCGCTCTCCAACCCGGACCTGGAGTGATTTGATGATGCCGTTCGCCTTCGATTTGACCTCGACCTTGGTGATGGGCTCGACTCGGCCCGTCGCGACTACCGATCGGGCGATTGTCCCCTCCTCGACCTTGACCAATCGGGCCGGATCGATCGCTGCTTCCTGTTTTCCCCAGTATTGCCAACTCAGGAGTGCAATCCCCATCAGCAGCCCCACCGCTATCCCCCAAGCTCTTCCGCGTCTCCTGGTCAGACCTTTCATTGTATCGATCCTTTGGATGAAAGCGCTCTCCCCACTCCGATCTGGAGCGGGGGAAAGGCGGGTCAATCTCAGGCGGGCAGACCACCACCTGTTGGCTGCCCAACCATCGAGACCACAGGAACTCAGTCTTCAAGGGGAGAGATACGAGGGGAGGGCGGAGGCTGTTCCAAGCATTTGGGGATGATCGAGCCATCCAGCTCGGAGACCATTCAACCAAGTGATCTCAAGGGCGGGCACCAGACCCTTTGGGATCGAGCAGGATTGGCAGAGGGACTCGGGCCCCGTAGGGGGTCGAGCGGGCAAGCCGGGAGAAGTAGTCGTAGGCGAGGCGGGAGATGCGGGCGATGGCCTCGTCTGCATCTGCCCGCTCCCCATTGAAGGTGGTCATTACCGCAATGGTGAAGGGACGGTTCGGCACTTCGACGATCGCCCAATCGCAGGCAGCCCCCTCGACTCCCCCTGGTTTGTTGGCGATCGCGACGGAGGCGGGAAGGAGCTTGGGAATCGGGCTCGCCTTGGGGATCCGGAGGGTTCGCAGGACTGCCGCGCTCACTTCTGGACTGACGACTTTGCCGTGGGCGAGCATCTCCATCAGCCGCGCCGCCTCGCGCGGCGTTGCCAGATTCTCTGCTCCCCGTGCCATGGCGCCGAGATCGATCATCTTCCGCTGCAGCCGGATGGCCTTCAGTCCAAGATCGGCCAGGGTTTGATTGATTCGCTCCATTCCCAGCCGTTCGATGAGGAGATTGGTCGCGGTATTGTCGCTGAGGGCGATCATCAGGACCGAGAGGTCCTCGAGGCTCACCTGCGAGCTTTCGGGTGCGAAGTGGAGCAGGACTCCACTGCCCCCCACTTGGTCCTTCTTGGCGATCGGAAGTCGATCGGTCAAGCGGAGCGAGCCCGCTGCCGCTTGCTTGTGTAACTCGACGAGGATCGGGATCTTGATCGAACTCCCCGTCGGAAAGGTCAATTCGCCATTGACCAGCATCTCCTCCCCCGTTTGGAGATCCCGGATCGCGACTCCCAGCACTCCGTCATGTTCCCGCTCGATCGCCTGGATTTGCCGGAGCAACCGTTGCTTGACACTGTCTGCCGAGGCCGGTTGCGCCAAGACGGGTGAGGACCAAAGAACGGTACAAGTCATCAAGAGAATGGAGTGCAGTTTCAATCGGACCTCCCGTCAGTTGATCACGAAGTGAGAAGGGGGGGACCTGTCAGATCTCCCCCCCCTTGGTTCCATCGTGTTAGCGCGGAAGGTACTCGTTCCACTGCGGCCAGCAGACGAGGTTCCAGGGGTGGCCAGGCTCGGGATTCTCCTCGATCCCACGACCGAGCAGGGGATTGGTGCCTCCGGTCGCAGGTGCCGGAGTCGCTACCTTCGGATCGAGAATGCGCGCGATCTGGTCCCGCGCGTCCTCGAGATGAAGCCGCACCCCGCGATCGGTCGCTCGTGGGAGCGCCCTCGCCAGCTCGGTATTGAGCGCTTTGAGTTCCCCCCGGAGGTAGGGCCGCTGATCGTCATTGACTGGCGTCCGACCATTCAGTTTGTCGTTCATCAAGTCGAGGTAGGTTCGTTGCAGGTTGCGACGGAAGGCGTCGATCCGGATGGCAGATCCACCACCGAGCTCTTTCCAGATCCCCTTGCGTACGTCCGCGAGGAGGTCGATCGCCCGGTAACCACCCCCGTCGATCTCCTCCTGCTCGATCAACCGCGCGAAACGGGCTGAACTGAGCAGTTGGGTGAGGAGCCCCTGCTGGGTCGTTCGCAGCCGGCTGACGGTTCCATCGGTCTCGATCCGGCGGAGGATCTCCGGTTTGATCATCCAGGTCGGTGTTGCAAAGGCGTTCTCGTTGAGGAACTTGACGGCGGCCGCCTGTTTCTCGCGTGGCACTGCCTTGAAAAGGACTCCCTCTTGGCCAATATGCTTCTGCTGCGAGTCGAAGCCGCCAACGATCTGGGTGACATGGCCCATCTCCAGCCGCCACTGGCCGAGCATCCGTCCGTAGAGTTCTTCGAGGTCCTCGTAGGGGGTTCCAGGACTCGTCGAGGTCGCTGAAAGGAGCATATTGGCCACCCGCTGGAGGTTCTTCACCCCCAATTCGGTCGCACGAATGGCGTCAACGTCACCGACTGCTTCGGTGTTCTCCCCAGGGTCGGAGCCGCGGGCTTTCGCGGTGGAGAATCGCAGGTACGGAGTGGTGTCCTGCTCTCGCGCCCATCGATCGAGCGTCTCCGTCTCCTCGTCGGCGGTCTTGGCTCCAGGGATCGGTTTGTAGCCCCACATCGTCGCCCATTTGTCGTAGGGCCCGATCTTCGGGATCAGATCTTCTGCCGGGATCTTATCCTCGGGCTGGGCGACGTAGTTGAACCGTGAGTAGTCCATCAAGGTCGGGGTGTGGCTCATCCGACGGACCCACTCCGGGTTGCGGATCTGCTCGATGGAGTAGAGCGAGCTCGCCTTCATGTTGTGTTGGAAGCCGAGGGTATGACCGACTTCGTGGGCGACGACATAGCGGATCAACTCCCCCATGAGGTCGTCCGGGAGAGGCAGCTTCTGCGCGCGCGGATCGAGCGGACCCGCCTGGACAAAGTACCAGGCACGCGCGAGGTTCATGACATTGTGATAGAACTGAATGTCCGATTCGAGAATCTCTCCCGACCGTGGGTCGTGAATGTGCGGCCCCGAAGCGTTCTCGATCGTTGACGGGAGCCAGCGGATGACGGAGTAGCGCGCATCTTCTGGGCTCCACTCCGGATCGTTCGTCGGGGCGTCCCGGGCGAGGATTGCGTTCCGGAAACCAGCCGACTCGAAGGCCGGCTGCCAGTCCTCGATCCCTTTCTTGATGAAGGGGATCCACTTGGTTGGGGTGGCTGGGTCGATATAGTAGACGATCGGTTTGACCGGTTCGGAGATCTCCGCCCCGGGATCCTTCTTCTCCAGTCGCCAGCGCGTGATGTAGGTCCGACGGGGAGCCCGCTGCTCATCTTTCCCATAGTCGTACTTCCGGACAGAGAAGTAGCCGACTCGCTCGTCAAAGAGGCGGGGCATCATCGGGTTCTCCGGAAGTCGAACCATACTGTAGTGCATGACGACAGTGGCGCTGCCGGTGCCCATCCCCGCCCCAAGGAATGGGTTGGGAGGAGCAGAGGGAGCCAGGGGGCTCTCCGTGGGCGGATTGACGAAGGTGTGGGATGCCTCGACCTCGAGATTCTCCGGAAAGGAGGTGACACGCTCGATGAAGGACCGGGTCGGGTCGAATCCGCGGGCCCGCAGCCGGGACCGGGCGCTGAACTCCGTCACCTCGGTTGTGAAGAGCCGGGTGACTTCGATAACGGGGGCTTCTCCCTCCCCGAGCGCCTCGATGTTGAAGGCCATGAGGATGGCATTGTTGTTGGAGGCCTCCACCGCCTTGGCAATCGGCTGGTCGGCGTCGGCGACAACACTGTAGGAGACACTGCGCAGCAGGATCCGGTCGTTCTGCCGCTCCCACTTGACGACTCGGTTCCCGAGTGCCTGGCCGCCATAGCCAACTCCGAGCGTCGTCCGCGCGATCTGGCTGACCCAGAGGAACTCCCGTCCAAGTTCGGCCTTGGGAATCTCATAGTAGACTCGCTCGCGCAACCGGTGCACCGTGAAGATTCCAGGGTCGGACTTGGCCTCCTTGGTGATGACGCGATCGTAGGGTTTGATCTGGGGTTCACGGGAAGCACCCGGTCCCCCCGGGCGCTCGCCACCTTGTGAGTTTCCGGGAGGGCCAGCTGGCGGTTGGGGCGAAGGATCTTGTCCGGCCGTTGCCCGGACCGTTCCGGTCCAGATCATCATTGTCAAGAGAAGGAGTATCCCCACCCCTCTGCCTCTTCCTGTTGTCGCCATTACTCTTCGGTTTGTCATCTCTCCCCTTTGTTCAGTTGTGTCAGATCGTCTGGTCAGGTCTCCCTGGTCCTGTGAAGATTCGCTTGCAGGAATGAACGGGAGAATAGCCGATCAGACTGGAGGGGTGCAACCGGGTCCCCGACCCTCGGCATTCTCAGACAAAACGGTTGGACTGGAGGGGCTGGCGGGAGTGAGCCAGCGGAGGAGGTCGTCTGAGTGGCGGATCTCCCCTTCATCATAGGCCTTCCAGAAGCGGTTGAGCGACTCCTCGGCGCTCCGCTCGTCCTCGTGTGTCCCCATCGTCACCAGATTGCCTTGGTTGAGGCTGACACAGCTTCGGTAGAGACCTGTCCGGTATTGCCGGATGACCACGGCGAGGATCTGCTGTCGTTCTTGCCGACGAGGTGACTTCCCCACCGGATACCCAGCCTGCTCTCCCTGCTTTGCTCGGCTCATTGGCGTGCTCTTCTTTGGTACGCTGGTCATAAGTGCGGTCCTCCTTCACGATGATCTGGCTCTTCGATGATGATCTGGTCAGGCACCGTTCCTCCCCTCAGGCAGATGGGGGAAGCGGGCAGACCTCGACCCTGCCGGGGAGAGCCCCCCAACTCAGGTAGTGGTCAGGATCGGATGTCGGATGAGAATCTCAGGTACGGAGGCGGCCAGGAATGGTTTCAGAAAACCTGACTTTCCGCAGGCAATAGTTGTCTGTATTCATCTGCAGGTTGAATCAACTCTGTCAGAACGAGCAACTCTGTCAGAACCAGCCACAGCCCCATCGACTGCTCCCTTCGACAACCGAAAATATACCGAAACTTTCCGAAAATAACAAGAGGAAAAAAGCCCCTCCGCAGATTTTTTCTCGAACCGGATCGGGGGGAGGAACCGGAGGGTTTCCTTGACGATCAGCCGGGTCGGCTCGTACACTGGACACTTGATTTCAACGCAATCTTGTCGGCCACAGTCCGATTTGGCTTGGACCGTAGCGCAGGGAGAAGTTCTGGCATCTCGTCAACTAGCAGGAACCGAATCATATGGCACACAATCTCTTCGACACCTACCGAACCTTCACCCTGGGCAACGGGGAAGAGGGGGGATACTACTCGTTACCGCAACTCGAGAGGGCAGGGATCGGCCCGATCTCGAAGTTGCCGGTGAGCATCCGCATCGTCCTCGAGTCAGTCCTCCGGAATTTTGATGGGAAAAAGGTGCGAGAGGAGGATGTCCGGTCGCTGGCCAACTGGGAAGCGACGGCGGAACGGACGGCGGAGATCCCCTTCATCGTCGCGCGGATCGTTCTGCAGGACTTTACGGGTGTGCCGCTGCTCGTCGACTTGGCGGCGATGCGTTCGACGGTGGCGGCGATGGGCAAGGATCCGAAGTTGATCGAGCCGCTCGTCCCGGTCGACTTGGTCGTCGACCACTCGGTGCAGGTCGATGTCGCCGGGACTTCCGACGCGCTACAGCGGAATATGGAGATCGAGTTTGAACGCAACCGCGCGCGCTACCAGTTCATGAAGTGGGGCATGCAGGCGTTCGACACCTTCAAGGTGGTGCCGCCGGGGATCGGGATCGTGCACCAGGTCAACCTCGAGTACCTGGCCAAGGGCGTGTTGAGCCGCGATGGGATCTACTACCCCGACACGCTGGTCGGAACAGACTCGCACACGACGATGATCAACGGCCTTGGGGTGGTGGGCTGGGGGGTTGGTGGTATTGAGGCCGAGGCCGGGATGTTGGGGCAGCCCGTCTACTTTTTGACTCCGGATGTGGTGGGGGTCCACCTCTCGGGAGCGGTACGGGAGGGAGTGACAGCGACCGACCTCGTCTTGCAATTGACGGAGATGTTGCGACGCGCCAAGGTGGTGGGTAAATTTGTCGAGTATTTCGGGGAGGGCGCTGCCTCGCTCTCCCTGACAGACCGGGCAACGATCGCCAACATGGCACCGGAGTATGGCGCGACGATGGGCTTCTTCGGGGTCGACGAGGAGACGTGCCAGTATCTGCTCCAGACAGGCCGAACGAAGGAGCAGGTCGACACCTTCCGCAACTATTTTCAGGCGCAGGGACTCTTTGGAATCCCGCGGCGAGGTGAGGTCGAGTACAGCCAAGTCTTGGAGCTTGACCTTGGGTCGGTGGTGCCGAACGTCGCCGGGCCGAAGCGTCCCCAGGACCGCATCGAGCTGCAGGAGCTGGGAAAGACCTTTCGGGACCTTTTCGGCAAGCCGGTCAAAGAGAATGGGTATGGCCGCGCGGAGAGCGATCTTGCTGGTCGATTCGGGACAACTGTAGCGGCCGAGCGGACGAGCCTTGTGCAGTTGCAGAAGGAGGCAGCAGCGGCGCAGGTCGCGGTCGATCTTGGCCACGGGGATGTCCTGATTGCGGCGATCACCTCCTGCACAAATACGTCCAATCCGAGCGTGATGTTGGCGGCGGGCCTGCTCGCACGCAAGGCAGTCGCGAAGGGATTGCGGGTCAAGCCGACGGTCAAGACCTCTCTCGGTCCCGGTTCGCGAGTCGTTTCTGACTATTTGACCCGGACCGGCCTCCAGGAGGACCTCGATCGGCTTGGCTTTCAGGTCGTTGGGTATGGTTGCACCACCTGCATTGGGAACTCTGGACCACTCGATCCGCAGATCGAGGAGGTGGTCGTCCGACACGATCTGATTGCGGCATCGGTCCTCTCCGGCAATCGCAACTTCGAAGCCCGCGTCCACCAGAACATCAAGGCCAACTTCCTGATGAGTCCCCCCCTCGTCGTCGCTTTCGCTCTGGCGGGAAGAGTCGACATCGATCTGACGAGTGAGCCGGTAGGGATTGGCCGCGATGGAGAACCCGTCTATCTGCGGGAGATCTGGCCGACACTCGACGAAGTCCGTCAGTTGCTGCACGCGGCGACCGATCCGGAGACCTACCAGCGGCTCTATTCCGACTTTACTTCGGAAAATCCCCTCTGGAACGAGATTCCCGCGAGCACTGGGAACGTCTACGCCTGGGATCCTGACTCGACCTACATCCAGCCGCCTCCTTTCTTCGATCAGTTCGGGATGGAGCCCGGGACCATTGCCAGCATCCGTGGAATGCGCCCGCTCGCGATCCTGGGCGACTCGGTCACGACCGATCACATCAGCCCCGCTGGCTCGATCAAACCCAGCTCCCCGGCCGGGCGGTACCTGACGGAGAAGGGGGTTGCCGTGGCGGACTTCAACAGCTATGGCTCCAGACGGGGAAATGACCGGGTCATGACCCGTGGAACCTTTGCCAACGTCCGCATCAAGAATCTGATGGTGCCCGGCACAGAGGGGGGCGTCACCCGCTTCTATCCGGATGGCGAAGAGCTGAGCATCTACGATGCGTCGATGAAGTATCAGGCGGAGGGGACCCCCTTGATCGTCATCGCTGGCCAGGAGTATGGCACGGGCAGTTCGCGCGACTGGGCGGCCAAGGGGACCCGGCTGCTCGGCGTCAAAGCGGTCATCGCGCAGAGCTTTGAGCGGATCCACCGGAGTAACCTGGTCGGAATGGGCGTCTTGCCTCTTCAGTTCGCCGAGGGAGTCGGTGCGGCCAGTCTGCAACTTGAGGGAACAGAGACCTTCGACCTGCTCGGATTGGATGGGGAGGTCACCCCGCGGATGGAGGTGACCCTGGTGGTGCGTCGTGCCAATGGCGAGGTCGAACAGGTTCCCGTCATCCTTCGCATCGATACTCCGATTGAGATCGATTACTACCAGCACGGGGGGATCCTCCCCTACGTGTTGCGGCAGCTCATCACCCGCTGAGTCGAGCGCTCGACAGGTGCCAAGGGGCTTGGAGTGGAACGTGTCATCCATTGGGGAACGGTGGTGGGGGTCGCCTGGATCTGGGTTGCCGCGGTGCGGGCCCATGCCAGCCTCCCCTCCCGGATCCCCATCCACTTCGATCTCTTCGGGAGACCGGATGGCTGGGGGCCGCGATGGATGATCTTTCTCCTCCCCCTGATCTCCGTTCTCCTTCTTCTGCTTTGGTCCATGATCGGATCTGGATCGTCCTCGCCACCCCTCGACGAGGGGACGCGGTCTGTTCGAGAGCCCTTCCAACTGGAGCAGCGGAGAGGCTTCTACCTGCTCCTGCTGATCATCGTCATTGCGTTCACTTACCTCAACCATCAGATGGTCGAGATCTCCGGTGGGCGCTCGATTGCACTTGCCAAATCGTTTCTCCCGGTCTTTCTCCTCGCGCTCGGTGGCGCTGTCCTCTGGATGGTCCTCTCGGGCACCCCTTGAACGCCCAACCTACTCCTGACCCGTGAACGATCCGCACCCTCCCCTTCACATTGCGCTCCTCGAGCCCGAAATTCCCCCGAATACGGGCAACATCGCCCGCCTATCTGCGGCAACCCATTGCCGGTTGCATCTCGTTGGGCGGCTCGGGTTTCGGATCGACGACAAGGCCCTGCGTCGCGCTGGTGTCGATTACTGGAGCGAGGTCGATCTCCACCAGCACCGCACCCTTGATGCGCTCTGGGAGGCGCTCCCCACGTCCCGCTTTGTCTATATCGAGACGATTGGAGAACAACCCTATACCAAGTTTGCTTGGCAGCCGGGGGATTGCCTTGTCTTCGGAAGGGAGACGAAAGGGCTTCCACCTGAGTTGATCCACGCCAACCCTGGAAGAACGGTCCGGATTCCCATGGCCAATCCAGCGATCCGCTCGCTCAATCTGGCCAATTCCGTCGCGATCGTTCTCTTTGAGGCCCTTCGTCAACTGGAGGATCGGTGTGAAGGTGAGGGGCAGGAGGGGGGATAGAAGGGTCAGGCGTGGTTCTGGACCCGGTGGCGTGCTGCCTCTTTGCCTTTGGCCTCATCGACAAAGGAGAGGAGCACCATGCCGACGACGAAGAAGAGCCCGATCGCCAGAATCGCTGGCCGCTGGCTGCCCGTTTCGCGCGAAATCAGCCCAAAGAGGAGCGGTCCAAGAAAGGCCAGTGCCTTCCCCGCAATTCCCAGAAAGCCAAAGAACTCCGCGGCATTCTCCCGTGGAGTGAAGAGCGCCAGCAGGCTCCGCGAGACCGACTGACAGGATCCAAGCCCGAGCCCTGCGAGTGTCGCGACGCCATAAAAGGCCATTTTCGAGTGTGTCGCATAAGCGAGGACGACCGCTCCAATCCAGAGCCCTAACGAGAGGAAGATGGTCCGTTTCTGCCCAATCCGATCGGCGAGATAGCCAAAGCTGATCGCTCCGGCGGCCGCAACGATATTGAGAAGGAAGAACATGATAATCAGCTCTCCCGCGTCAAACCCGATCGTCACCGACGCGTAGAGCGCAGCAAAGTAGATGACCGTCACCACGCCATCATTGTAGACGAGGAAGGCAATCAGCAGTTTGAAGAGTTCCCGGTACTGCCGAATCTGCTGAATTGTTCGCCAGACCCGGCGAAAGCCGACCGTCAGGTAGTTCTCACCCGGGGGCAGTGGCTGCGGAAAACTTCTCTCCCGTAAAAAGAGGAATGTCGGGAGCACCATCACCAGAAAATAGATGGCGACGACGACGGGAATCAACCGTGCCTTGGCCAGTTGCTCCGGTGTCGGATGACTGACGATGTTCCCGTCCGCCAGTGGAAAACAGAGCAACAGGCAGAGCATTCCACTCAAATAGCCGATCGTCCATTTGATCCCGGAGATTCGCCCTGCATTCGATTCGTTTGAGAGCCCTGGGAGGAAGCTGTCGATAAAGACGCCCCCCCCTGCAAACCCGACATTGGCAATGACGAAAAGCCAGAAGCCGAGCATGACCGCACCCGGAGTCACCCACCAGAGGGCGGCCGTGAAGACGACGATGACCCCTGCGCAACCAGCAAGAAATCGCTTGCGACTGCCTGAAAAATCGGCAATCGCACCAAGGATCGGGGCCACCAGGGCGACGATCAACTCCGAGATGGAGGCCGCTTGCCCCCAGAGCAGATCGGCGCGACCGGCATCCCCGACGACGACTTTGCTGAAATAGGGGGCATAGAGCACCGTCACAATGACAGTCGTGAAGGCCGAATCGGCCGCATCGTACATGCACCAGCCGAAGATTTCTCGTCGTGTGATTCTGGTCATAGACGGAGACAACGGGGGAGACTCTCTCAGACAAGGAGGGCCAGCACCCCACCCCCCACCAAGGACTTCCCAAGGGATCAGGCGGATTGTGGATCTGTCTTTCCAAAGAGCGAGGCGAAAGCCTCACGGGCATTGGGGGCTCCCTCGCGCTTCTGCTGCAACCATTCTTTGGTGACCTCAATGGTCGACTTCGGTGGCGCTACCTTCCCTTTGGCTTTACGCCCTTTTTTTCCCTGCAACAACTCCTCTCCGACTGGAGAGCCTTTCTTGATCAGCTTCGCCTTCTTCATTTCTTCATCTCTCACTTTCAAGGCCGTTCCTCTCAGGCCACCTTTGGCACCGACCACGAGGCGGCACCTCTCACATCTCTCTTCGCCCGACCCAGCAAATTTTTGCTGCTGCTGGCCAAGGCTGTTTCTCTTCAATTCTCGCTTCTCGACCGCGACAATGGGTCTTCGTCGAAGGGGGGGCTTCAGTGCATTCGCTTGTCTGGCTGACAGTCAAGCGGGGATTTGTCAGCCGCAAGGCCCCGCATTTGTCCTGGCCTGCCGATGACCTTCCCCAATCATCGGCGAGTGTGGGGAGCCTCCTCTTCTTCCGATCTCTGAAATCTGAGACCTCAAGAAGAGGGATGCTCCGACAGCTTCCACGGATGGTGATGATCGAGACGAGCACACTTCAGATCTGAAAATAACCGGATTCGCCTGCAAGGACTGCCATCATCGCGGTCTTTGGTCGACGAAGCTTGAAGTCAGCAAGGCTCACGGAACCCCTGACAAGAAAATCGGAAGAAGGGGACTTCATTCTTCGTGCACGACTAGTAGACGCAACACGGTCGCGAAGTGCCCAGCAGAATTGGGTGTGTGTCTCAATCTTCTCGTTCTACCAGAGAACCGGTGCTGGCTTGGTGGTACTGGCTAGGGGGAAACGAAATCACGTCCAAGACAAGCTGCACTATAGCACACCCACTCCAATTGTCGAGGGAGTTTTCTCTCCCGATTCGAAAAAAATCCCGGTCAGTGGAGGGGGCAGAGTTCGGTCGATCAGGTTCCAGTCGGCATTTTTGCTTCGATCTTCAGGGGATCACCGAACCCGACGAAGTCGAATAGAACGAACGTACAGTGGTCTATCGGGGAAGGGCTGCAATCTGGAAGCGGGAGACGGGATTTGAACCCGCGACTTCAACCTTGGCAAGGTTGCACTCTAC
>JBMOHS010000017.1:0-35751 GCA_049317725.1 Blastocatellia bacterium | reverse complement strand
CGCTTTGTGCAGTATGCCTTGCGGTATCCCAAAAGACAGCCGGAGGGAGGACGCGCCTACCAGCCAAAAGCCGCGATCTTCGTCCCCTGCAAAGGGCTCGACCCGGAATTCGAGAAGAACCTGCAGCCCCTCTTCGAGCAGGACTATCCCGACTACGAACTGGTCTTTGTCACCGAGAGCACTACCGACCCGGCCCATGCGATTCTGACGCGGCTGATTGAGGAGAGCCCCCGGTCGGCTTGGTTACTGGTCGCGGGACAGGCAAGAATTCGTGGGCAGAAGATCCACAATCTCTGCGCCGCAATCGAGATGATCGACGCGACCGACCGACGCACGGAGGTCTTCGTCTTTGCTGACGCCGACGCGAGGCCCGGGAGGGACTGGTTGGCTGAGATGGTTGCCCCCCTTGGGGACAAGCGGGTCGGGGCGACGACCGGTTTCCGCTGGTTCCTTCCGACCGCGGCCGCTGGATCCTGGCCGGAGAGGACAGCGCAAGCGGTCGTAGTGACGCTGCTCTCGATCTGGAACAGTGCCGCCCTCT
Organism: Blastocatellia bacterium; assembly: GCA_049317725.1. Classification (GTDB taxonomy): domain Bacteria; phylum Acidobacteriota; class Blastocatellia; order RBC074; family RBC074; genus CAIOZW01. The sequence continues at coordinate 35,210 of JBMOHS010000017.1, read as the reverse complement.
CGCTGTTGGGGGAACGTTCGCGCTTCGCCTGGGGTGGCTCAATGGCGATCCGACGCGAAAACTTCGAGCGGCTTGAGATTCGCCGCCGGTGGGAACGGGCTCTCAGCGATGACTACATGCTGACCGGCGCCATCCACGAGGCGCGCCAGCGGATCCGCTTCGTCCCAGCGGCCCTCCTCCCCTCGGCAGCCTGCCTGTCCTGGGCCGAGTTGCTCGAATTCACGACCCGCCAGATCCGGATTACCCGCATCTACTCCCCCAATGTCTGGAAAGTCGGACTGGTCAGCCACGCCTTCTTTGTCTGGACCTTCTGGGGGGGGGGCTCCCTGCTCCTTCTACTCGGAAAGGAAGAGAGCCGCTCGCTGCCTGCGCTCCTGGCGATTCTCTACCTGCTGGCGGGTCTGACCGCTTGGTCTCGCGCGCTGCTCGCGCGGCACTTGCTCCACCGATCCAGCCGGAATGGAGCAGCCCCGGGCACGCGGCTCGGCTGGGCTGGGGTCCTCGCCCAGGGAGTGCTCTCTCCTGCGATCTCGCTGCTCTATCTCTTCAATTTTCTCCGCTCCCGCCAAACTCGCCGGATCGTCTGGCGCGGCATCGACTATGAGATGATCTCCCCTTCGGAAACGATCGTTCGCCACCGGCCCATTTCCGCGAGCTCCCCAAAAGCCCCGGCCTCCCTCTCCCGACCCCGCTGATGGAGAGATTCCGGGCCCATGCCCCGCAAACGCCCAGAGGGGTGGAGGGGTGGAGGGGTGGAGGGGTGGCAGAAAATCCCGGGAAGCTAGATGGTACCAGAGTCCTTCCGGGCGGAGCGTTGTGGCGAGGGGGCTGTGATAAGATTGCTGACCTTGTCGGCCCCGCAGGTGCGGGCGATGCGAGTGACAGCTCCCTTGCTCCCGCTATTGCGAGCGGTGCCCGTCAGCGTCGCCTCGCGGTTCGCCACCGCGACCGTGAAGCCTTGTCCTCCGAGCTTCTCGGAGCTGGCCAGTCGATTCTCGATGCACTGCCGAATCTCGCTATCTGACTTGCCGGCAGAAGGGGCCGTGGGCGTCTGAGCGGTCGCCCCGAGCGTGCCGACCGTGGCCAGCGCAATCATCACAACCAAACGAAACAGCGGCTGGAGCGCTGAAAACTGCAGAGATCCCGACGACTTGGTCAAAATATGCGACATGCAGGTTCCTCCTCTTCACGAGTGAATCGTGGGGAATAGCGTCATTGAGGATGGGTCATGAGTCGAAGGTGGCTGACCCTCACGCGGGATGGCTGGGCAACATCATAGTCCACTTTCCAATTTCCGCAAGCGAAAAAAGACGGGTCGACCAGGACTTGGGGTTGGGTGGATGAGCCCCCAGCGGTGTTGGCAACAGAACGAAAGGAGAGAGCGGGATGGGCTGGGAAGCAGTTGGGCGGATCGAGGAGGTTCCAGTGGCAGGAGGGGTACGGGTTCAGCTCGGACGCCAAGAGATTGCCCTGTTTCGGGACGGGGACTCAGTCCGGGCAATCGACGATCGCTGCCCCCATCGTGGGGCCCCGCTCAGCGAGGGGTTTCTTGAGAAGGGCAAGGTCTACTGCCCGTGGCACTGCTTCGACTTCTGCCTGACGACGGGCACCTCGACGGCGGCCTCGCACTTGCAAGTGACCGTCTACCCCGTGGAGATTCGGGAAGGCGTCATCTACCTCGACGCCACCACGATCGACGGCAACATTTCTGGGACGACCGGAGGGGAGGACGAAGATGATCTATGACCAGTGGCTCTTTGGCGTCTCGGCCGGCTGGAATCTGGCGGTCGCGGGAATGCTCCTCTTCCGGCCTGGGGTGATGCTGGCTCGACTTGGGATTGCCGATCCTGCAGCGCGCCTCCTCGCCCAGTCGTTCGTCTCGAGCGTAGCGACGTGGGGAGTCGCCTATGCCTTCATCGCCTGGGATCCGGTCCGCTTCCGCGACTTCGCGTGGCTGGGGGTCCTCTCCAAGGGGCTCTTCTTCGCGATCTATGCTGTCGCCTTCTCGCGTGGGAGGCTCACCCGACAGGCCTTCCTGCCGGGATTGCTCGATCTGATCCTCGCGCTGCTCTTCCTCGAATTTCTCTGGCGGACCGCTCCGTAAGACCCGGGCTTCAGGGAATGGCCAGCATCCGGTCGAGGGCGACCCGGGCCCACCGCGCGGTCTCCGCCTCGACCTGGATCCGATTGACGACGTGGCCGGCGACCAGGTTCTCCAGGGACCAGAGCAGGTTCTCGGGCGCAATCCGGAACATCGTTGCGCACATGCAGAGGTCCGGCGCCAAGAGGGTGACGAGCTTATCCGTGTGGCGCTTCGAGAGGCGATTGACGAGGTTGAGCTCCGTCCCGACCGCCCATTGGCTTCCCGCCGGCGCCTCGGCCAGTGTCCGGATGATGTACTCGGTCGATCCAGCGTCATCGGCCTTGACGACGACCTCGTAACGACACTCCGGATGGACCAACACGCGGATCCCAGGGTACTCTGCCCGTCGTGCGTCGACGTGGTGTGGCTGGAACCGACCGTGCACCGAACAGAATCCTTTCCAGAGGATGATCCGTGCCGCCTGGATCGCCTCAGGTGTGTTCCCCCCCCACTCACGTCGCGGATCCCACACCACCATCTCTTCGAGCGGAATGCCATACTGCACTCCGGTGTTGCGGCCGAGGTGCTCATCCGGAAAGAAGAAGAGCTTTCGCCGTTGCCCAAAGGCCCAGCGATAGAGGGAGAGAGCGTTCGAGGAGGTGCAGACGACGCCCCCTTCTCGCCCGCAGAAGGCCTTGATCTCTGCGGTTGAGTTCATGTAGGTGACCGGCATGACGTCCGTCTCTCCCAGCGAACGGAGCTGCTCCCAGGCCGTCTCCACCTGATCCAAGGCTGCCATATCGGCCATTGAGCAACCTGCCGCCAAGTCGGGCAGGATGACCTGCTGGTGCGCTCCACTGAGGATATCCGCCGACTCCGCCATGAAGTGGACGCCACAGAAGACGATGTACTCCGCTTCGGGTCGCCGCGCCGCCATCTCGGCCAACTTGAACGAGTCTCCCGTCAAATCGGCGTGGCAGATGACGTCGTCCCGCTGATAGTGGTGCCCCAAGACCACCACCCTCTCCCCCAGGGCCCGCTTCGCCTCGATGAGGCGCTCGTACAACTCCTCCTCTCCCAATGCGAGATAGTCCTCGATCGGTCGCTTCTCCTCCCGCTTCTCCGCCTTGCCAAACTCTCCCATTCTCCCCCCTCCCCTGTGCCTCTCCCACTTTTGACTATCCGACTTAGTGTTCATTGCACACGAACATTCAGTGTAGCCAAGGAAGGGGAAAATGCAAGGGGGGGATCAGGAGCGAGGAATGGAGAGGGCCTTCATGCGGCGGTAGAGGTGGCTGCGATCGATGCCCATGAGTTCGGCGGTGCGGGTGATATTACCCTGGGTTTCGGAGAGTTTGCGAAGGATATACTCGCGTTCGTAGGCTTCGGCGGCGAGGCGATAGGAGTCGAAGTTGTAGCTGAGCGCGGGGGGGAGATCCGCGCCAAGGATGGGGAGGTGGTCAGCGGTGACGAGTGGGGAAGCGTGCATGATGATGACGCGCTCGACGGTGTTGCGAAGCTCACGAACATTGCCGGGCCAAGCATAGTTCTGGAGGCGGTCGATGGCATCTGGTGTGAACTGCTTGAGGGGGCGCTTGTTGGCGAGGGAGAAGAGGCGATTGAAGTGGTCGACGAGGAGGGGAAGATCCTCGAGGCGATCGCGGAGGGGCGGAATCTCAAAGGGGATGACGTTGAGGCGGTAGAAGAGGTCGGCGCGGAAGTGGCCACGTTCGACCTCGGCCTCGAGTCGCTTGTTGGTGGCGGCGATGACGCGGACATCGACGGTGAGGGAGGTTTCGGAGCCGACAGGCTCAAATCGTTGCTCTTCGAGGACACGCAGGACTTTGGCCTGGGTGCGGAGACTCATGTCCCCAACCTCATCGAGGAAGAGGGTCGCGTCGTCGGCGCGTTCGAACTTGCCACGTTTGGCCTGGGTGGCCCCGGTGAAGGCTCCCCGGATGTGGCCAAAGAGTTCCGATTCGACGAGGTCCTCAGGGATGGCAGCGCAATTGAACTCGACGAAGGGATGGCTGGCCCGCTTCGATTGGGCATGGAGAGCCCGAGCGACCAGCTCTTTCCCAGTGCCGGACTCGCCATTGAGCAGGATCCGGCCATTGGTCGGGGCGGCATAGGCGATCTGCTGGCGGAGGGCGCGCATCGGGACGGACTCGCCGACCATTGCGACTGCAAATTCGGGGCCGAGCCGCGCCTCAAACTCGCTTTGAGTCAACTCGAGTTCCCGTTGGCGGATCGCGTGGCGGATGGCGAGGAGGGTCTTCTCGAGCGAGAGGGGCTTTTCGATGAAGTCGTAGGCGCCGAGTTTGGTGGCACGGACAGCAGTCTCGATCGTGCCGTGGCCGGAGATCATGATGACACAGACATCTGGGGCGATGGCCTTGAGCCGGGTCAGCGTCTCAAGGCCATCGATTCCTGGAAGCCAGACATCGAGGAGAACACAACTGAAGAGCCGCTTTTCACAGAGACGCAGACAGTCCTCCCCGCTGGCGACCGCGTCAACGCGGAAGCCTTCGTCCTCGAGGACACCGGTCAACGATTGGCGGATGCCGGGTTCGTCATCAACGATCAGAATCGAATGGGCCATCAGCGAGCATCTCCTGCGATCGCCTGGGAAATGAGCGGCAGTTCCACCGTCATCACTGCACCTTGTGGATGGTTTTCGGAGACCCGGATGCGGCCGTGATGCTCGGCAACAATCCGGCTGACGATGGCGAGGCCAAGGCCAGTCCCTCGTTTCCGCGTCGAAAAGTACGGATCGAAGATCCGTTCCCGGTGGTCGATGGGAATGCCAGGTCCGGTATCGGCCACGACCAGTTCAATCGACTCCCGTTCAGGAACGTGGCGCGTCGTGACAAGGAGGCGGCGCGCCCCCGGACAATCGGCGAGAAAGTCGAGCGCGTTCTCGATCAGATTGACGAGGACTTGGCGTAACTGCTCGGCATCGATCCGGGAGACGGGCAGCTCTGGGTCGAGCTGGGACTCGAGGGTCACTCCGCCCAAGTGGCCATCATAAAGGCGCAGCGCGTCGCGGACAACCTCATTGAGCGATGCCTCTTCGAGACGGATCGCGGGAAGGCGGGCAAAGCGGGAGAATTCGTCGACCATGCGCTGGAGGGTCGCGACCTCGGTGCCGATCATGCCCGTACATTCACGGACGAGCTGTGTCTGCCGTTCCGTCAGGCAATGGGGGGGAGGGCCGTTGCCCTCAGCCCCCCCGAGCAGGTGCTTGGCGAGACGTTCGGCGGAGAGGCGGATCGGGGTCAGTGGATTCTTGATCTCGTGTGCCATGCGGCGAGCGACTTCGCTCCAGGCGGCCCGCCGCTGGGCCTCGATCAGTTCGGAGAGGTCCTCAATGACGATGACGGCACCGCGCACTTGGCCCGTCACATCGAGCAGGGCGGTGACGGTGACGGTGGCGTCGAGCGTCACTTGGTTGGCAAGGGTGAAGTGGACCTCCTGGCTGATGGAACGGGACCGGGCGGCGCGTCGGATCAACCGGCGGAGTTCGTCGCGTTGCGCTTCGGGCAGCAGCCCTTCGAGCGCGACCCCAGGGGTGGGAATCCCCTCAATGCGGAGGAGGCGAAGCGCCGCCTGATTGATGGTCTGCACCTGCCCCAAGACGTCGAGCGAGATGACGCCTGCCGAGAGGCTCTGAAGAATCGCCTCGATGTACTGACGGCGCTCCTCGAGCGCGGCATTGATTGCTTGCAGATCCAGGGCGGAGGATTCGAGCTGCCGTCGATTTTCGGCCAGTTCGGCGGTCATCTCGTTGAAGGAGGTGGCGAGGGCGGCCAGTTCATCGGCCCCGACGACATCGGCGCGAAACGTCAAGTCTCCACCCCGGATCCGCGTCGTTGCCTCGGCCAGCTTGCGCACCGGGTCGGCCACCCCGCGGGAGAGGTGGATTGCCATCCAGACCGCGATGAAGAGGACGAGCAAGGTGACCAGTCCCAGCGTCTGCATCGCGGTGTTGCGATACCCTTTCTGGCTGACCTTGAGTGTCTGATAGGTAGTCTGGAACGATTGAATGCGCTGGAGGCTCTCAGACAACTCGGTCGGAAGACGGCGGGCGATCAACAGGAACCGGGGCGGAGAAGAGGGCGGGAGCGAAACTCCCGCCAGCAGATAGAGGGGGACGGGCTCTTTCAACGACGGTGAGGATCGGACCGGGAAGGTCTTCGTCAGGGGGGCTCCGCCGAGAGTAAGCGTCCTCCCCCACCCCACGAGTTCAGCAACGAGGGAGGCCGGGGGGGCTGGCTCATCTCCCTCGATCTGGAGGAGCTGCACTCCTTGGTCATCGATCAAGCGGGCGAGTGTCAGGCGGTGGCGGTCGACCTCCCGCTCAAGGACGGCCACCTGTTCCGGGGGGGCAGTCGCCGCGAGCAGCTCGACCAGGGTGGCGCTGAGCCTGGCCAGCGACTCCTGCTCGCGCGCACGCGTCAGCCCCTCCATCGAACTGGCGCTCTTGAGAATCTCATCCCCGGGCAGTCCGAACCACTTATCGATGCTGCGATTGATGAATCCCGTCGTCGTGAAGAAGAGGAAGAGGACCGGCAGCACTGAGAGCCCAATCGAGAAGACGACCACTCTCCGCTTGAAGTGTGCGCCGACCTGGCGCTCGCGGCGCAGCTTGATCAGATTGCGGACCAAGACCATCAGCAGAACAATAAAGGCGAGAAAATTGATCGTCGAGAGGACGTAGAGGCTGAAGGTTTCGCTGACCGATTGCGGACGGAGCCACTCGAGGGTGTTGAAGGCCGACTGGACGAAGAGGAGCCCAAACATCACTACCGTGGCGAGCCCGAGCAGGGCAATGCGAAGCCGGCGCCGGCGGAGTCGATTCTCGCCGTGGCGGGTCGGTGGCTGGTCGGAGGATGATGAATCAGGTCGTCGCAACATGCTGGTGATTATGCCAGCTTCGCCAGCTGGCGGGTACCCCTCCCGCAGGGCTCGATGAGACTTTCAGACAATCGGGGAGGACTTGCGCGGAGAGCGGGGGCTATGCGACCCTGTCGCGGGTCGAGCGCCGATGAACCTGCATTCTCTTCTTGTCAATCCCCATCAACACCGGCTGCGCAGCGGCTGGCGGGTCGCGTTCTTCGTTGCCCTGCTTCTGCTTCCCCGACTCTTGCTCTCGCTGCTGGCCCTGATGGCCGGGGATGGTTCCGAGGTGGCGGCTCCCTCTTCCGGAGGAGAGTCCGAGGCGGGCCCTCTCGCCGAGACACGCGGGGTGACGATCCGCCCAGACCTGCCGGCCATCTTCTCGACCCTGCTGCTGGGGATCTGGATCCTCTTCGTCTCCTGGGTCTGCCTGCTGCGACTCGACCAGAAGCGGCTCACCTCCCTGGGAATTGGTCTTTTTACAGGCTGGGGGCGGGAGCTGGGTCGGGGCTTGACGACAGGGGCGCTGATGATCGCCGGAGTAGTCTTGATGCAGGTCGCGAGCGGAGGAACCCGACTGCACCTCCACCCGGCTTGGCAGGCAGGTGTGGGCAATCTCCGCCCCCTGCTCAACGAAGCCCTCTTGACAATCGGACTGCTCGCCGCCATGGCGCTCTACGAGGAGCTGCTCTACCGGGGCTATGCGTTCCAGACACTCCTCCGGGACATCCAGCCGGCAGTCCCGATTCTGCTTCTCTCCCTCTTCTTCGCCTTCGGCCATTGGGAGAACCCAGGTCGGAACCTCTTCTCGACGATCAACACGCTCTTGGCCGGGCTATGGCTCTCCCTTGCCTACTTGAAGTCGGGCAATTTATGGTACCCGTTCGGGCTCCATTTTGCCTGGAACTGGATGCTGGGGCCGGTCTGTGGGCTTCCCGTCAGCGGTCTGCGTGTCCCCGCGCATCCGCTCTTCGAGGCAACCAGCGGGGAACCGACTTGGCTGACCGGGGGAGCCTATGGCAGTGAGGGGGGAGTGGCAGCCAGCCTCGTCCTGCTCGCCGCCATCGGGTGGCTCCTCTGGCGCTGGAAGCGACCTTCGCGCGAATCAGATCCCCATCACCTGGAAGTGGACTCGCCGGGTGTTCGGTCCATCGAACTCGGCCAGTAGGACCCGCTGCCAAGTGCCCAGCTTCAACTTCCCCTCCTCGATCGGGATGGTCAGGCTGTGTCCGACGACCAGAGCACGCAGGTGCGCGTCGGCGTTCTTGCGGGCACAACCGGTCAACATCGGATCGTTGTGCTTGTAGTAGACCCCACGCGGCACCAGCTGCTCGAAGAGGGCCGTCATGTCTGACACGAGGGCTCCTTCGATCTCATTGAGGACCAGACCCGTCGTGGTGTGGAGGGTCGAAAGCTGCACCACCCCGTGCCGGACCGGTCCTTGCTCAACAAACGAGATCACCTCATCGGTAATCCCACGCAACTCGACCCGCTCGGTGGTCTCAAAGAGAACCGTCGTGGACGCGACCTTATAGGTCCCTTCTTTCGTCTCGACCCGCGGCTCCTTCTCCGCCGCCGTCAATGCCAGATTGCTCATGCGGTGCGCTCTCCTTGCCTCTTGGACTCTTACTCTCCTCGTCCCTACCTCACCCGACAACGATCGACCGGGAATGGAATGGCTCCTCGCCGACCCAGGCTCTTGAAAGGGAAATTCAAAATCTAGCCAGCGCCCGATCGATTGTCAACAAACGGACCTGAACTGGGGGTCGACCTGAAGCGAGGGCTGAGGAGGGGGAAGACCCTGCCAGCCGTGAGATGCGTCTCAAGGTGTCGATTGGCGAGCCCAGACGGCTCCCGGGTTCCACTGGGGGCGAGCCTCCTCCCGAGCAATGCGGAGTCCGACAGCAAAAGCGAAGCGGACCTGCTGAAGGAGACCACTGACATTCCAGTCTGGAGAGTACTCATCTCCGGGTTGGTGGTAGCGGGTTCGGGCAATCTCGGCACGCTGCTGCTTGACCCACTCGGGAGATTGGCCAACCACCTGCTGCCCCGCGAGGAGGCTGATCGAGGGAATCCCCCGCTTGACGAAGGGAAAATGGTCGGAGCGGAAGAATCGCCCCTGCTCCGGGCTCTCATCGGGAGAGATGGTCAGATTGGCCTCGCGCGCCACCGTGGCCACCAGCGGGTCAAGCGTCGAGTAGGTGGCCCCGAGGGGAACGACGTCGGTGGTGGCCCCCAGCACATTGAGGGAATCGAGATTGAGACAGGCCACGGTCTGGTCCAATGGCACCAAGGGGGACTGCAGATAGAACTCGGCCCCGAGCAGGCCTTGCTCTTCGGCCGTCGTCGCCAGGAAGAGGATCGAGCGTTTGGGCCGGACGGGGAGGGCGACATAGGCGCGGGCGAGGGCAATCAGGCCGGCCACCCCACTGGCGTTGTCGATCGCCCCGTTGTAGATGTTGTCTCCAGGCTGATCGGGACGGATTCCCAGGTGATCCCAATGAGCGGTGTAGACGACGACTTGCTGCCGGAGGGTCGAATCGCTCCCGCGGAAGAGGGCGGCAACGTTCGGGGAGGCGACCCGACGAACCTCCGTCTGAAGAGTGGTGGCCAGCCGTCCGGCGAGGGGGACGGGCCTGAAGCCTCGCTGACTGGCCGCCTGCCGCAGCCGATCGAGGTCCATCCCGGCGAGCCGAAGAAGCCGTCGGGCAGGCTCTTCCGCAATCCAGCCCTTGAGTCGCAGGGCCTTCTCCGGCTGGGCCATCTCCAGGGAAAACTGCTCTCCCGTCCAGGAGTTGCGGACGACCTCCCACCCATATCCGGCCGATTGATTGGTATGGATCAACAGGACCCCAGCCGCGCCGCGCCGTTGGGCCTCTTCGAACTTGTAGGTCCAGCGGCCATAGTAGGTCAATGCCGCTCCCTCAAAGAGCGAGGGTTCTGTCGCGGTGGCGGGAGGCTCATTGACGAGCATGACAAGGATCTTCCCCTGTGCATCAATGCCTTGGTAATCGTCCCAGTCCTGCTCGGGGGCGTGAATGCCGTGCCCCACGAAGACGAGATCGCCCGTCACTGGAATGGTCGGCTGCGAAAGGTCACTGCCCGCAACAAAGTCTCGCCCGAAGGTCAGATCGAGTGACTCTCCCTTCCCGCCTTGAAAGAGGAGCAGGCTGGCAGGATCGGTCGTCTTGCCGAGCAGCTCAACGGACTGGAGGAAAGATCCGCCCGGAGCGGCTGGCTCCAGGCCAAGCGACTCAAACTGGGCGGCGATGTAGCGGGCGGCGAGAAGCCCTCCGCGCGTCCCTGTGCCTCGCCCCTCCAGCAGATCGTCGGAGAGGTAGCGGAGATGGGCTCGCAACGTTGGCTCGTCGATCTGCTGGCTGGCAATCTCGGCAACGGGTCCCTGGGTGAAGAGATCCCGGTTCTCGGACATGACCTTGTCGAAGGAAGGGCCTGCCGGGATTACCGGCGAGACTCGCCGGTTCCGGCGGGGTCGACTGGTCCGCCGCGACCGCCTCCTCGCAGGCGCAGGCGGCCGGGTTACTCTCTTTGCCCTTTTGCCCGATTGGGCGGTCTTCGTTGAAGGGGCTTTCTGGGCCAATACCACGTCGTGAACAAATCCGGAGAGCAGAATTGCAATGACCATCAGAAAGGAGGAATAGGACCGATAGGATTTACAGAATATATACGTCCCACCCATCTCATCCATCCTGTAAGTCCCATCTGTCTCATTCATCCTATTCATCCTATTCATCGTATTCATCCTATCCGTCCTATCAGTCCTATCAGTCCTATTCGTCCTATCCACTGGCAAACGCGCGAACAAGAGAATATCCTTTTGAGGTTCCACGCGCCACCCGGAAAGAACTGTCGCCGAGGGACACATCATCAATACCAAAGATCAAGCAAAGGGCCCAATGATGGAATTCTCCTGGCAGGAACGAAAACAGAACCTGAAGCGATTGACGGAAGAGACCTTCGACATCTGCGTCATTGGTGGAGGCGTGACGGGGGTGGGATTGGCGCTCGATGCCGTCTGGCGTGGCTGGAAGACCGTCCTGCTCGAACGGCGCGACTTTTCAGCGGGAACATCGAGCCGATCAACCAAGCTCCTTCACGGAGGGTTGCGCTACCTCGAGCACTTCGATTTTTCCCTGGTTCGGGAGGGACTGGTCGAGCGGTCAATTCTGACCCAGATTGCGCCGCACTTGGCGGAGCCGGTTCCATTTCTCGTCCCCATCTATGCGGACCCCCGGCGGAACTACGATCACCCGTGGAAGATGCGCGCCGGGATGCTGCTCTACGACCTGCTGGCGGGTGGGTACGGGTTCGGCCGGCACCGGCGACTGAACCGCGAGGAAGCCCTGAAATTCGGTCCGCAACTCGACCCGCGTGGGCTGCGTGGTGCCTTGCTCTACTACGACGGACGAACCGACGATGCACGCTTGGTAGTCGAGATCGCCAAGACAGCGCATCGTGCAGGAGCCTGCCTGCTGAGCTACGCCGAGGTGAGCCGCTTTCTTCGAGAGGGGCAGGGCCGGGTCGAGGGGGTACGGGTGCGGGACCTCCTCGATAAGGATGGAGCTGAGATCCCCTGCCAGGCCCGGATCGTCCTCAACGCCACGGGGGTCTGGATGGGGGAGACCTTGCAACTACCCGGTGGCGAGGGGAGGAGCTTGACCAAAACAGTCCGCCCCTCGAAAGGGATTCATCTGACGGTGGCTGCCGATCGGCTGCCCGTCGAGGGCGCTTGGCTGATCCCATCTCTGACGGGACACCGTTTCTACTTCGTCGTTCCCTGGGAGGGGCGTGTCAACATTGGAACGACCGATACAGACTTTACCGGAGAGAAGAACCACCCCCAAGCCGACGAAGAGGAGGTACGGGAGATCCTCGCGGCCATCAACGCCTATTTTCCCAGCGCCCAGCTTGATCGAGAAGACGTCCTGACGGCCTGGGCGGGCCTGCGCCCACTGATCAGTGATCCGAGTGTCAAGAAGACAACCGACATCTCCCGGAAAGAGGAAGTGTTGGAGACGGCGGATGGGGTCATCTCGATTGCCGGCGGCAAGCTGACAACCTATCGGCGCATGGCAGAGCACGGGATCGACCTCGCCGAGCGCCGACTGGGGAGAAAAGGGTCGAGCCCAGCCTCGACACGGACACGTCCCCTCTGCGGGGGGGAGTGGAACCGACAGGAGTTCGAGTCGCGGGCCCACCAGATTGCCTCGGAGGAGAATCTCTCCCTCACCAGCGCCCGCCATCTCGTCTACCGCTACGGGTCAGAAACTCCACGCCTGCTCGAACTGATGCGCGAGGACGAATCACGGCGACTTCCGCTGCTGCCCGACTCACAACTGCCCGACTTGGTGGTCGAAGTGGTCTATGCCATCGAGTATGAGATGGCAATGACGCCAGCCGACGTCTTGGCTCGCCGGACCCGGCTCGCCATGCTGGCAGGAGAAGATTCGCTCCGGGCCGCGGAGATTGTCGCCTCCCATCTCGCCAAGAGGCTTGGCTGGACTGACGCGCAGCGAGTTGAGGCAATTCAGGAGTACCAAGCGGAGATCGAACACGAGTACCTGCCCGCCGTTGCCGCAGAAGGCACGACCCGGTAGAGAACCAGCCTCGTCTCCGGATCGACCCAGACGGGTAAGAGCCAAGGGGGTGCCTGCTCGGGCTTGGCGAGTGGGGCCAGCTCCCGGCGCTCCTTCAGCTCCCGACGACCAATCACCAGATAGTCGATCCGGTGACGGGTGACCCAGTCCTCCAGTTCCCCGAGCGATTTGACCGGTGGAAAGAAGACCCATTCACTGTCGAGGAGATAGGGGAGGTGCGGCTTGCGCGAGACGATCCGCAACCGTCTTCCTTCCGGATGGGCACCGCGCAGATACGCTCGTGCCCGTTCGACCTCCCACGGTTGCGCCGCGAGAAATTTATGGAGATCCGCGCTCGATTGCGCCAGGGAGAGCCCCCAGACCAGCCCGAAAGCGGCCCATGGGAGAAGACGTCCCGCCCACTTCCGCCACCCGGCGACCGCCCCCTTGCCCGTCAGCCACTCCCCTGCGGTCTGTATCGCCAAGACCGCCATCCCCGAATAGAGGGCCCCAATAAAGAAGTAGTACCTTGTCTCCCAATGGTTGAGCGCCATCAGCAAGAGGTAGAGACCGGCCCCCCAGAGAAGGACAAGCCCCCTCGCCTCCCGCCGTCGCCAGAGAAAGAGGACGATTCCCATCCAGGCTAGCCCCCCCGTCAGGGGATGAACCAGTCCTCCCGTCAGGCTGTACCAGAGGCTCTGCCCGAGCGAGCGGGGATAGACCTCGGCGACGCGTCCCGGATCATACACAAGAACGTCCTTGAAGGAGCCAAACCGCTCGGCCAAGGCTCGCGTGCCGTCCTGATTGGTCTTGCCCGCCACCAGCTCCGGATAGAACTGGGTCGCCAAGTTGAGGTAGTTGGTGTTGTAGAGAGGGGAGCCACGGTGAACCGCATTGGCATAAAACCACGGGCTCGCGACCAGCAGGCAGATGGCGAGGTAGAGGGCGACCGTTGCCAGCCGGCGTCGCCATGTTGCTGCGATCGGATCGATCCAGAGCAGCGCTGCAACACAGGTCAGGATCAGAAAGAGCCCATTGTAGCGGGTGAGGTAGGCAGCGGCGCTCAGGGCTCCGGCTACGATGACCCGCGCTGTTCCCGCCCGATGCGGGTAACTCGCCCCCGGCAGGACGACCAGCGCGGCCAAGCAGATCGTCAGAAAGAAGAGGTCCGTTGCCGCATTGATCGAGAACTGGGGCACCTCCCCGCTGACGATGAAGAGAAGTTGGGCCCCAATCCCGCCCCCCCACCCGAGGAGACGCCCAAAGAGAATTGCTAGCAGCCCACCCACCGCGACCGCGCAGAGGACCGAGAGCCACTTGCCGACCACAAAGAGATCGAGCCCCGTCCCCTTGGCCAGCAGTGCCAGAACTACCGGGTAGCCCGGCCCTTGGTAGGGGTTCTCCGGAAAGGCACCCACCATCAGCCGCGTCGCATCCGGCGCATAGTAGTGGTAGAAATCGGTCTCTGTCGCATAGTTGCCGAAGGGGTGGGATCGCGCCGGAAGAAACAGCGCCCCACAATGGAGCAGACAGAGGCAGAGCGAAAGCCATCTTCGACCGATCATCGCGCCTGCTACCAGCTCCCCTTCTTCATCTCGGCCATCATGTAGTCGCTGGCACGCCAACTGAGCGCCATGATCGTCAGGGTCGGGTTCTTATGTGTGCCTGAGGTGAAGGCGGCAGCGTCGACGACAAAGAGGTTGCGCACCTCCCAGGACTGATTGTACTGGTTGAGTACCGAAGTCTTCGCGTCCGCTCCCATATGGAGCGTCCCCATCTCGTGGATCGAGTGGCCTGGGGTATCCGGCTGCTTGGGCAGTCGGATATCGACCGCCTTGGCCTCGGTAAAGAGCTCCTCGTAGGTCTGCCGGATATAGCGATACATCGCGTAGTCGTTCTCTTCCCAAGGATGATGGATCCGGAGCACCGGAATCCCCCACTTGTCCTTGACGCTCGGGTCGAGTTCGACAAACTTCTTCTCCGACGGCAACATCTCCCCGTGCGAGGCGAGAACGACCCGGGCCCCAGTCCATTTGCGGACCTCCCGTTTGAAGTCACTGCCAAATCCGGGAATTCCCTTGGCGTTCTTGTCGGGCCGCATCCGGATCCGCGATGACGGCTCGATCTGAAAGCCGCGCAGAAAGTCACGCTTCTCATTGGGACGGAAGTACCCAAACCACGGAATGATGATATGCGATCCCCCGATGCCGTCTCCCGCTTCCCGGTCCATCCAGAAGAGTTCCGGGAAGTAGGCTTGTGCCCCAACATCGAGATGCTCCATGAAATTGCGCCCGATCATTCCATTGCTGTTGGCAATGCCGGAATGGAGCAGCAACCGCGTGCTCTCAAGCGTACCACAGGCCACGACCACGGTGCGCGCTCGTATCGTCCGCTCACGCCCAGTCTTCTTGTCGATGTAGTGTACCCCGCTGGCGAGCCCGCGCGCGTTGACGGCAACCTTGTAGGCCATCGCCTCCGGGATGAGCGTGAAGGTGCGCGGATACTTCTCGAGGAGCGGCGCGACCTGCCGGAAGGCCGAGTTGTAGAAGGAGTGGGTCTCACACCCATCGTCGCAACCCGAGCAGTAGTGGCAGGCGGGATAGCCTTGGTAGGACTTGGTCAGCATGGCGCGCCGGACGCGCATCGTCCGGATCCCCATCTTTTCTGCGGCCCGCTTGATCGCCAGATCGGAGCACTTGTAGGCCACGGGAGGGAGAAAATTGTCACTGTCGGGCAGATCCGGGTGCCCCTCTTTCTCACCGCAAACCCCCATGAAGAGTTCCGCGCGGTCGTAATACGGAGCGAGATCCTGGTAGGTCAGCGGCCAATCCTTGCCGTGACCATCCCGGGAGTAGGCGCGAAAGTCGTTCTCGTTGAACCGGTTCGAGAAGCGCCCCCAGAACATCGTCCGCCCCCCGACATTCCGCGCCCGAAACCATTCGTAGGGCATCTTCTCCGGCGTCGTGTAGGGCTCTTCTGGCGTGCTTCCCGTCAGGGAGTAACGCTGTTTGTATTCGTCACTCTGGCTGAGCGGAGTCTTCACCCCCCTGTAGGGATCCTGGTACGGAAAGGGTTCGTGGTAGGGAAAGTCGAGCAAGTGACGGCGCAGCGCCCCCGTTTCGAGCATGGCGACCCGCAGCCCAGCCTTGACCAAGGCCCACGCCGCTGTCCCTCCCGCTGCCCCTGATCCAACAATCACGACATCATAGACCGGTGGCTTGCGCGCTGCTCTCTGCTGATTCATGACTCTCTCCCATCCTTTCTACACTTCTACACTATTTTCGAGAAGATTTCTCTGCTCTACGACAACTCGATTCGTACCCACTGCCAGCTCTCGACCTCTTCTCAGGTGACAACCCCGTGTGGGCCAGCTCACCTGCTCAGCCAAAGGCCGCAGCCCAAGCAGCCGCGCCGAGAGCGATCAAGAGGGCGATGACTCCGCAGAAGAGAAGCGAGGTCGAAGCGGCCAGTTGCTTGGTGACGGCGGCATACCCAATCCCGAGCAGCACCACCTTCCACCCATAAAAAAGGTCCACCCAGGCAAGAAAAGAGGTCACGAAGCGTGGCAGGCCGGTCAGCCCGAAGAGGGGCAACAAGGCTGCCAGATTGGAGCCCAGCGGATTGGTAATGTCGATCTCCTCCACTGGCTTGACAAAGACGACCACCAGAAAGAGAAGCGTCGTGAAGAGCGATGTCGCCAACCAAGCATAGATCGTCACCGACCAGAGGGAAAGGAATCGGTTCTCATACCCCATCATCATGCTGACTAGCCGCGCGAATCCCGCTACCGCCAGCGTCAATAAGAGGATGACCACCACCGAAGAGATCGGCCCGACCCATCGCATGACGGGACGCATCGCGGCCATCTGCTCCTGCTGCTGTGCGACCTGCTCCTGGGTCAGCCGTCCCTCCTCGACCATCTGCTCCAACCGCTCATCGATCATCCGATCCATCGGAATTCGCGCAAAGGTGAAGGCGGTCGCCCCAGCGGTAAGGGCCAGTAAGAGCAGGAGGGGAAGGTATGGTAGCGGGGCCCAGGCGACATCCGCGAAGGCCTCTCCGGGAGAGACGACCACCCCCAACAGTCGCTCGAAGACCCCGCTCGGCCGCTTCAGCACGGCTGGCCCGCTCGAATCCCCCCTCTCCGCGGCGAGATAGGCATCTTTGTCGTCCCTCTCATCTGTCATCTCTTCCTCCTCCCCGATCTTGGCAATCGACCTGTCGCTTCCCTAGGTGGGACTACCCGCCAAGCGGCGCACCGCCGAAACCAAATCCGGGATGGCATACGGCTTTTCGATGAAGGCATCACACGAGTCAACAATCAAGCGAGCCTTCTCACTATTGTTCTGTCCGGAAACGGCCAGCACTTTGATATGGGCCAACTGGGGGTCGGCCTTGATCCGGCGTGTCGCTTCAACCCCATCCATCACCGGCATATCCAGATCCATCAGGATGACGTCGGGCTGATCACGGGTCGCCACCTCAATCGCCTCCAGACCATTAGTCGCCTGGAGGATGGCATAGTCATCCTCCAACGCATAGGTGAGCATTCGCCTCACCCCCTCGATATCGTCGACAATCAGAACCTTGATCACAGGCATCTCTCAGTCAACGGAATAGATCAGGTCGAAGAAGGCAGATCGCCGGGCAGTTTCGCAACGCGCGGGCCCAGCAAGCGGGTCAATCCCTCCGTGCGGGAGAGGATCACCCCAACGACGATCAGCGCGGCCCCCGCCCCACGCGAAAAGCCCAGCCGCTCGCCGAAGGCCAGATAGGCGAAGAGGGCTGCCGAGACCGGTTCCAGGGCATACAGAAGCGCGGCATGGGTCGACGGGACCCGCCGCTGAGCCCAGGTCTGGATCAGGGCCGCGACAAAGGTCACCATCAATGCCATGTACCCGATCTGCCAAAGAAACGAGCGATCGATCGGGTTGGAACGGGTCTCCCACCCGATGGCCCGCAGCACGAGGTGGATCGTCAAGGCCAGAACGGCGACCGTCATCACCTGGACGGCCGCCAAGGTCCGAACGTTTCCGAGCTTGGCGAAGGCAGTCGTCGCGGCAATGTGGGTCGCCCATGAGAAGGCGGCGAGCAGCACGAGGACGTCTCCCCAATTGACTGTCTCTTGTCCCCTGGGAAAGCTGAGCAAGGCGAAGCCGACCAAGGCGACCAGCAGACCTGCCACGTGGTCCCGCGTCGGACGCATCCGAAATAGGAGAAATGCTACCACTGGAGTGAAGACGAGGTAGAGCCCCGTGATGAAGCCCGCTTTCGACGCCTGGGTGAAGACCAGCCCAGTGACGTAAAAGGCGATCCCCATCAAGCTGCAGAGCCCGAGGAGCATCCCACGACGGATCTCTTCCCAACGACTGCGCCGGAGGTGTCCCCCAAAGATCAGCCCGAAGCAGAGGGCCGCGATCCCAAACCTCGTGGTGGTATAGAATGATGGCGAATGCGTCGCTAGAATGCTCTTCGTCACGACGTGGGAGGTCCCCCACATCAATGCCAAAGCAATCAATGCGCCTTCCGCCCGCCAGGGCACTTGCTGCACGTCACTGCGAGTCTCTTCCATACCATCCCGTCATACCGTTCCACGTAGGTCAAGAGCAATTGTCAAACTGGTTCTCGGCGGAACGCTCTCCCGCTCGGGCGCTGCTTGGGTACGCTCAGTCGAGGCCAGTCAATCGAGGATCTCCGGATCGCCATCTTACCGCACGGGGGAGCTTTCCAACGCCCTCGGATCTCCCCTGCGACAAGATAGCGGACCGCGCAACCGGGACGCAAGGGGCGCGCAGAGGGTCCCCCCCCTCTGCTCATTCCGCTTTGCGGCGACCGCTCTGCGCGCCGTCTCGACGAGGCCTCGAGGCCAGCCTCCCACTCGATCCTTCCATAGAAACGAGTGGTCGACTGTTCAATTTGACTTTGTTCAACAAAAGCGGGTTAATATCGAGGTGCGTATCTTCGATAAAAACGGATAAGATCGCCAAGACAAGGCGACGAAAGGCTCAGAAACTTCTCCAGATTCCTGAATCTCTCCTGATTGGTTCTTCTGGAAGATGGGGTAAGGGTTGACAAGGGCTGAGCAGAATGCCCTGAGAGCGCGGTCAAGCGCGGTAAAGAGTGGTATGAACTACAATCTGGAATTGATCAAACGGTACGGAACCGTTCTCGCTGGAGGGGTGACCTCACCTGTCATCCTCAACATCCTCATCACCTCCGTCTGCGACATGCGATGCCGACACTGCTTCTTCACGGAGGAGCTGGACGACCAGCCCCGCAAGAAGCGGCAGATGACGACCTCGCAGTTGGTCCGCATCAGCGAGACCCTCGGGGGCCGCTTGCCGATCCTCATCATCGCCGGCGGCGAGCCGTTCACCCGCAAGGATCTTCCCGAGGTGGTTCGCGCCTTCTATGAAAACAACCAGCTCGAGTCAGTCTATCTGATGTCGAACGGGGGAATTCAGCAGCGGATCATGCCGGACGTCAGCCGGATTCTCGAGGAGTGTCCGAACCTCAACGTCACGGTCGCCCTCGGCATCGACGGTCTCGAAGAGGATCACGAGAAGATTCGGGGCAAGGCGGGCAGCTGGAAGAAGGCGATCGATACCGCCCGTCAGCTGCAGGCCATTCAGCGGGAGATTCCCCGTCTCGATGTGCAGACCTGCACCTGCTTCATGAACTCCAACCAGGATCGCATCTTCGAGTGGTACGACTTCCTTCGCTACGACCTCAAACCGGACAAGATCAACGTCAACTATATTCGCCCGCCCTCTGCCCGCGCCGAAGAGCTCAACATCGATCTCAGTCGGTACCGTCGGCTGGCAACAATGATCGACGACGACTCCCGCAATGGAGTGATCAAGAACCATTACAAGGGTAAAGGTGGACACTTCAAGGCGGCCGTCGACATCTATATGCACGAGCTGATCGCGCGGACCGAGGAGACCCAAAAAGCCCAGCTTCGCTGTTTTGCTGGCACGACCGGCGGTGTCATCTACGACGAGGGGACGGTCTCGAGCTGCGAGAATCTCGATCCCATCGGGAATCTCCACGACTACGATTGGAACTTCTGGGCGCTCTGGAACTCTCCTGAGATGAAGGTTCGGCGGGAGCACGTCCGGAACGGATGTTTCTGTACCCACGAGTCGAACTGTTACTACCCGTCGCTCGCCTTCAACCCGAAGCACCTTATTCAGATCAAGCGGTTGGAGCGACAGCTCAAGCAGTTGAAGCCGACGCCTCCCGACTCGGGTCAGCCACTCCCCGCTTCCAACCCGGTTGGATCGGCACTCAGCGGAGATTGACCGCCCAGGAAACTGGGCGACGCAACGATGGAAGACGGGGCCACGATCGCGGCAGCAAGAGGCGGTCAGCCAAGCGGGGGCGACACCAATGACGGTGGAGAAGACATCGCGCTTTCTGATCATCACCTCGGATACGGGGGGAGGCCACTCCAGCGCCGCCGCCGCAATCGCCGACGGCCTCCATCGCTCCCTTGCGCAGGGTTGTCTCGTCAAGATCGTGCGTGCGATTGAAGAATCCCACTTCTTTGCACGGCGGATGGCAGATCTCTACAACTATCTCTTGCGCCACCACCAGGATTTCGTCCACTACTACTACCGCGCGATCGAGCATTTGCGCCCCAATGAATCGAGCCTCTTCTACCGCTTGACCTCGCGGTATGTTCGGCAACTCTTCGAGAAGTACTGTCCACAAGTCCTCATCTCAGTCCATCCGATGACGCAGCACTTCTTTGGGCGGGCACTGCGCGACCTGGGGCTCCTCGACAAGATTCCATTGGTGACGGTTGTCACCGATCCGTGCTACGGATTCTGGCACGGGTGGGCCTGCGAGGAGGTCAGCCTCTACCTGGTGGCGACGGAGGAGGCGCGCCAGCAACTGGTCGACTATGGCGTCCCAGCCGAGAAGATCCGTATCTGCGGGATCCCCATTCACTCGAAGTTCGAGGGGCGGCCAGAGGAGGAGCGCGGAGAGGTTCGACGTCAGCTCGGGTTGGATCCGGAGCGCTTCACGGTCTTTATCAATGCTGGCTGGGTGGGAGGCGGCAACATCCCCCAGATCTACGAAGAGATGGTCCGGGAGGGTGAGGGGTTGCGTGATGCCCAGGCGATCTTTCTTGCGGGCCGGAACCAGCGATTGCAAGGACAGATCGAGCAGATGGCCCGACGATCCCCTTTTCCGACGCGGGTGATTGGGTACAGCAACGCCATGGAGAAGTTGATGCACGCGGCGGACCTGATGATCTCCAAGCTGGGAGGGTTGACAACTTTCGAGGCTCTAGCGTCGCGACTCCCGATTCTCGCCGACTCGATTACGCCGCCGATGCCACAGGAATCGCGCACGGCCGATCTGATCGTCCGGCATCAGGCTGGCGTGCTGCTTCGCCACGTGCGGGAGGTGGTGCCACTTGTCCGCCGGTTGACCTACGACCGCGCCGAACTCGAATCGATGCGGCGGGCCGCCTCGCGTTTGGCCGTTCCCAACGCTACCCAGCGGATTGTTCAGGAATTGCTCTATAAAGTGGAAGGAACAGTCATTGCCCCCCCTCTCCCCCCCCTCTCGGCTCCGGCTGGCCCAGCCGTAGCCATCGAGCGCCCCCTTCGCGGATAGCACAAGCTACGTCCTCGACCAATATTCCCCTGCGGATCCCCTGTCGGGCTGGAAAAGGGCGGCGGGATTGAGTACATTGACCATTTCATCTCTGAATCCATGCCGATCCGCTCTGAGGAGCCTTCGGCAGAGCCATCCTGAGAGTTTTATGAGCCTATTATTGGAAGGGAAGACGGCCTTGATCACGGGGGGATCCCGTGGATTGGGGCGTGCATTGTGTGAGATCTTCGCCCGAGAGGGGGCGGATATCGCTTTCAACTACCATTCGCGGGACGAGTTGGCCCAGGAGGTGGTGGGCCGGGTCGAAGCACTGGGGCGACGAGCCCTTGCCTTCAAGGTCTCGGTGACCGATCGACCGGGTCTCAACCGAATGGTGCGGGAGATTCAGCAGAAATTTGGCCGAATCGATATTCTGGTCAACAACGCAGCAATCAACCGTTCCGACAATTTTGCGACGATGACCGAGAGCTCGTGGCACCAGGTGATCGACACCAACGTCAACAGCCTCTTCTACGTCACCAAGCCGGTCTTCAAGCAGATGTTGCGGCAGCGGAACGGGAAGATCCTCAACATCAGCAGCATTGGGGCGATTCGGGCACTTCCGACGGCCGTCCACTATGCGACCTCGAAAGCCGCCGTAATCGGGTTTACCAAGTGCCTCTCGCGGGAGGGAGCTCCGTTCGGGATCACGGTCAACGCGATTGCCGCGGGAATCTTCGATACGGAGCTGGCCGAGATGCTGCCCGACCGTCTCTCCGGGATGTATAAGTTCTGGGCAGCGAAGGGGCGAAATGGACGCCCGGAGGAGTTTGCTGAGTTCGCGGCGTTCATGGTCTCCGATCGGAACAGCTTCATGGCGGGTGAGGTCGTCACGGTCGACGGGGGGGCTGTGGTCTGAGGGCTTGGCTGACCGAAGGGAATAGGGGGATAGGACGGATAGGACCTTAGGTCCTATTCGTCCTATTCGTCCTCAGTTAAAGCGCCCGGTTTCATCCATTCAAAAACGCGGTAGTGCTCCCCGTTCATCCCGAGCCTGGTGTAGACCTCCTGGGCCGATCTGTTCCGAAGATCGACGTAGAGGCGCAATCCCCGGACGAGCGGATCCGCTTCAGCCTGAGATTGAAGATAGCGGTAAAGACCGGCAAAGATCCCGCGGCGGCGGTCTGATGGTGGGACGTAGACGCTCTGGATCCACCAGACAACCCCATTTCGCCAGTCGCTCCATTCGTAGGTGAGGAGGGTCGAGGCAAGCAGGCGCCCATTCTCTTCGGCGACGTGGTAGCAACCGAGGCCGGGGCGTTCAAAGACCGCGACGACCCCGTCGCGACAGATCGCCGGGTCGAGGATGACCTCCTCTGTCTCGAGGGCCATCCACAACTGGAAGTCAGCGATTGTCGAGGCATCGGCCAGAGTGGCCTGGCGATAGGTCAGTTTACTCATCGGAAGGGGGCACTCCTTTCGCATCCGGGCGAGTCAAGGGGTCGGGACGAACTCCTCGAGCACGGGCAGGTCCGTCCGGGGAAGCAGTCGGAAGGCGGCGTCGAGAATCTGATGTTGCAGCGCCGGCTGGTGCGGGGCCCCGAGAGGATAGCCCATCGGCACCGGGACGAAGAGCGCCCGTGGAGGCCGGATGCGTGCCGTGACTTCACGCAGCAGAGTGATCGAGACCGTGGTCATCCCCGCCCGCTCGAGCGCCGCTTGGACCAGACCGACCGTCTGGTTGCACATTGGTCAGAGCGGCGTCAACAGGACGACCTCGACCCCATCCTCTCGCAACATCGAGGCGACGGCGGGTGCCGTCTCCTCGATCAAAGGCCCCGGGCCAATGATCGACCCCATGAAACTGAAGTGACGATGGTTGATGCTTCCCAACCGTCCAGCCGCCTGCCACTCGCGCAATCGGTCGAGTGGAAACGCCAAATTCTTATCCTCGGCAATCCCCCGGTGATCGAACGCTTGGCTTCGGTGCGACTCCCGTAAGATCTGCGGATCGATCTCCGCCGGAATCTCCCGGAACGACGGGTCTCCCAACTTGCGGCCATGATCAAAATCCGGCTGGTCGGGCAGATGAAGCCCAGCGGTCGTAACGATGGCCACATTCGCTTCCGACAACGGCTTCGCCAGCGGCGTACACGGCACGGGATCGATGCGATACCGGTCAAATGGGTATTTCCGCATGAAGAGCCTGACGTGCAGACTCATCTCCTGGTAGGTCGCCATCTTGCCCTCCCGTGTGCAGGATTCGTTTCTTCTGCGCGCCCACGCAGAAGAGGAACGGATTGTAGCCGATTTTCTGAGGGCTGCCTACTTGCAACTCGGGGGAGTTGCCCATACCCTCTCAAGTGGCGACGAGAGACCGTGCGGTCGGCCGGCAGCAAAGTGAGAGGAGAGCCGGCAGAGTCGAAGAGAGACGGCCAAAGAGCGACCCGAAGAATGGCGACGCGTCGAGGAATCATCCTGAGCATCTTGCTGATTGGCTGGCTTCCACAATGGCTGGTGGTGGGAGGGGAGGCGGAGGTTCGTGCCCTGCCCGGGAAGCTGGCGACTGGCCATCTCCGTGCCTCGCAAGACGAAAGCGCGGAGCAAGTGCTCGTCGGTCGTCTCGACCAAGCCGCGCCGCAAGGGCTCGTCCTGCTGAGCCGGACCGTCTCCACGTCGACACCCCAGATCTTCAGTGCCTTCGGGATTCGGATGCTCGTCTACCGACCGAACGAGGCGATCGAGGAGCTCCCTGCACGGATGACCCCCGGGCCACACACCGCCGATGGAGGGGCCGGGAGCGTCAGCTGGGCGACCCGGTTCGACCCGGAGCGACCGATCACCCTGCGCTGGAGTCGCCTTTCTCCCCACCTCTTGCTCGCCCAGGTGAGTGCCCCCAAAGGGGTGCGCATCGCCCTCGAAGCGTACCCCCCCTGGGAGAACCAGCCAGGGATGTCCTCGGAGAGCTGGGCCCACTTCCGATCTCGTCCCGATCGACGCACGCTGGTCGGGGAGTCTGTTCATCCACGGGGCCTTCCCCCACCACGTCGCCGGTTTCTGCTTCAGACAGATCGGACCGCCATTGGTGCTGCGAGTTTTCGGGATAGCGCCAGCCTCCGGACACAGCTGATGGCGGAGGGCCACGCCCAGGAGACTCCGCGCTCTTCTGAAGGGGGCACGGTTCTCCTCTCTCCCCGGACACGTGCGGCCCTCAGCTTCGACCTGAGCCAGGACGGAACGGTCTCCTTCGTCGCCACCATCGGAGATCAGTGGGCGCAAATGGAGCAGGAGGTCAAGGATACGCTCCTGCTGGGTCCGATTCCCGCGCAACTGGCCCGAGCCGAAGAGCAGGCAAAAACGAACTTGACACGCAGTGGCGGGGAGTGGGCAGACCCGCTCGAGGCCATCCAACAAAGTGTTCTGGCGAGTCGCCGCTTCGACCCCCGTAGCGGGTTGCTCCATCTCACGTTCGGACAATCTCTCGACCCGGGTGCCGCCTCTGGCGGTCCTGAGGCAACGCTTCCCCCCGCTGAGGCGGCCCTCTACGGGTCCTTGATCGGTGCCTTTCTGGATGCGGAGGCGGCAAAGGGCACGCTTCGTCTCCTCCTCACGGATCAACTGCCAGATGGGCGCATCCCTCTCTCTGCCGGAAGCACCCTGTCCCCAACCGCCGGACGGTCCCTGCCCCCGCTGGCGGCCTGGATTACCCTCAAGCTCTACTTGCTGACCCAGGATCTGGAGTTTCTCGCTTGGTCCTACCCACGCCTGCTCCAGTGGAACCAATGGTGGCACACGCACCGGAATCCCGGACGCGGGTGGCGGGACGGCAATGGGGATGGATTGCTCGAATGGGGAAGCAATGCGGAACTTGAGTTCGGGTCCCTGGCATTCGAGGACCTCAAACTGGAAGAGCGAAGACGACTCGCCGCGACGGAAGGAGGGCTGACTGCGAACAGCTCGCCAGAGACCGCCTTCGACGCGGCCAATGGAACCTTCCAACTGAACTCGGTCGGCCTCAACAGCCTGCACGCGCTCGATACCGAGTGCCTCGCCCTGCTCGCGCGGGAACTGGGCTTGACGCTCGAATCGGAGCGCCTGTTCGACCGCTATCAACGGCTCCGTATGCTGATCAATACTCGTCTCTGGGACGAGGAACAGGGGCTCTATCTCGACCAGGACTGGGACGGGCGCCGCTCTTCGCGGTTGACCCTCGGCTGCCTCTATCCGATGCTGGCCGGCATCCCTGATCCGGACCGGGCGAAGCGGATGATGATCCACCTCGCCCCCCTGCTTGGCGCGGCCGACCTCCAACCCAACCGGTCTGTCGGATCCTATCTCGTCTATCAGGGGCTCCGCCGCTACCGCGAAGACCAGGCGGCGGCCGAGCTCGCAAAGTTTCTCTGGGCAGGAGGGGCCCTGCCACTTGCAGTGGCCCCCCCATCACCCTTGCCAGCCCTGCGCCTCTGGCCGACTTTCGATGAACTCTTCTTCGTTGACCCGCTGGGCGGTCTGACGCTCGGCAGCCGCACGCTGACGGAGGATCGGCGCCTCGACACCGTCCGACTTCGCGAGAGTCGTCTCGACCTCCTCGCCGGGCCCTCCCGCACCTTGATTCGGCGAGACGGCAAGATCGAGCTGGAATGTGAAGGGCCTGTCCGGCTTTACGGGTATCGGCGACAGGACCGCACCCTCAGCTTCACCATCGAGACAGGCCAAGAGGTGAGGGTTCTTGTTCCGAGCGAAGCGGGGAGAAAGACGACCGTCACCGTCGATCAATCGATCCTCGGCAGTACCTCCGTCGGCGCCTCAGCCAGCTTTCGTATCCCAGAGGGGCTCCACCGCGTGCTGATTGTCCGATAGCTCGCGCGAATCTCCCCGGCTCCTCCAAAACAAGCGCAGGAATTGGACCGGATACCTGCCCATCAGAGGCGAACCACCTTGGACTCCAACCCAGCGACATCGAGATGGCGCGTCACATTGCGCGTATCGACAATCAGCGGTGCCAGCAAGGCCACTCGTCGATAGTCGACGCCTCGATGATCCGTGACGATGACGACACAATCCGCCGTCGCCAGTAGGGCATCGTCGAGTGCAACACTCTCTAGACGCCCTCCCCCTCCTTCCAGGTCGAGCACCGGAACGAACGGGTCGTGGTAGGTCACGATGGCGCCGAGGGAGTTGAGATGCTCAATGATTGAGAGTGCCGGACTCTCCCGCATGTCATCGATATCCCGTTTGTAGGCAACACCAAGGATCAGAATCTTCGCGCCATTGACCGCCTTCTGCACTCGATTGAGCGCCAGGGTCACCAGATGAACCACATGCTCGGGCATTCGCGAATTGACCTCTTCTGCGAGCGAGATGAAGCGGGCCTCAAAGCCGTGCATGCGGGCCTTCCAGGAAAGATAGTGCGGGTCGAGCGGGATGCAGTGGCCTCCGATCCCAGGCCCAGGGTAGAATGGCATGAAGCCAAAGGGCTTGGTCGAAGCCGCCGCGATCACCTCCCAGGTATCGATCTTGAGCGCGTGACAGAGCTGCGCCAGCTCGTTGACCATGGCGATATTGACCGCGCGGAAGGTGTTCTCCAACAGTTTGCAGGTCTCGGCAACCCGGGCGGAACTAGTCGGATGGACGCGCTCGACGATCGTCTCATAGAGGGCGGCGGCAATCTCTGTGCTGTCCGCCGTGACCCCTCCGACGACCTTCGGAATGTTGCGGGTGTGGTAGGTGGGGTTCCCAGGATCGACCCGCTCCGGTGAAAAGGCAAGAAAGTAGTCCTCGTCGAGACGCAAGCCGGTCTGATCGAAGATGGGGCGCAAGACCTCATCGGTCGTCCCAGGGTAGGTCGTCGACTCGAGGACGATCAGCCGCCCTGGCCGGAGGGCCGTTTGAATCACCTCTGCCGCCGCAAGGATGAAGGAGACATCCGGATCCTTGGTCTTCCGCAGTGGGGTCGGGACACAGATGACGATCACCTCCTGCTCGGCCAAGGCGCGGAAGTCGGTGGTGGCGGTCAACCGGCCGGCGGTGGTCAGTTTGGCCACTCGCTCGGCTGGCACGTCTGGAATGTAGGACTCCCCCCGAGCGATCGCCTCGACCTTGCGTGGATCGACCTCAAAACCGGTCGTCCGAAACCCACTCTCCCCAAACTCGACCACGAGGGGTAACCCCACATAGCCCAACCCGATGACTCCAATCCATGCCTCTCGCGAGGCGATCCTCGACAACAGGCGATTCCCCTGCTCTGCCCTCATGTCTACAACCTTTTGATAGAACGCCCAGTGTCGGCCAAGCCTGTCCGGGACACTCAAGACCTGCGCT
Source organism: Blastocatellia bacterium (assembly GCA_049317725.1). Lineage (GTDB taxonomy): Bacteria > Acidobacteriota > Blastocatellia > RBC074 > RBC074 > CAIOZW01. Next base: position 7,700 of record JBMOHS010000017.1, on the reverse strand, counting down.
GTCTGAAATGGAACCGAAAGATCGTCCTGTGGTGATCGCTGTTGAAAGTATCACTGAATCTTCGACAGGGGAAGGGGGGAGGGGCGAGGGATTCCAACCGTCGACGCCTGGTGCCCGATCGCCGTATTGACTTGGCTGGGGGGGCGTGGTAGCGTGCCACCTGTTATTGGAAAAGTTCTTTGCCACCATCACGATGGTTTTGATGACTGGAATGTCTCTGGGATGAATGGGAAATGGTTCGATTTACCCTGACGAGACGACCGGTTCATCTCACAGATGAGAGGTGCCCGCGACACGATTGTCGCGGGAGAATAGGGAAGCGGGTGAGAATCCCGCGCGGTCACCGCCACTGTAACGCCAGCTACTGTAGCAAAAGGGATCACGCCAGAGCCATTGCTTCGCTCCAGATCGGAGGGAAGTGAGAAGGTTGCGTCGAGCCAGTACCCCGGCGAAGTCAGGAGACCTGCCTCTCGTTCTTTCGACGACTCTTCGGATGAAAGAGGACGGCGAGTCTGCCTGAACGGCGTACCTGGACGCAGGGTCTCTTTCGGAGGCCCTGACGAAGATCTCACGTCTGGAATTGCCTCTCTCTTCTTGCCTGGACTCCCCTTCCTCCTCTTTCCCCTGAGTCCCAGGCGTCCAATATGCAAATGCCCCCCACGACTGTGAATCGGCGACCCGACTCACTGAGTAGATTTTCGCCTCCCCTTTCGATCTGGAGAGTGGGCCGCGCTTGGTCGTCTGTGCCAGAGGGACTGTCGAAAGTGGTCTGCCTGACCTTGATCAGACTGCCCCTGATGGCCCTGATCGCCTTGATTGCCCTGATTACCCTGACTGGAGGATGCAGCGGACCGGGATCACGGGATAAGCAGCTGTCAGGGCCCAGCCAGACGATCACCGACGGCATGGGACGGGAGGTGACGCTCCCCACCCCACCGCAGCGGATCGTTTCGCTGGCTCCCAACATCACGGAGATCCTCTTCGCACTGGGGGTGGGGGAGAAGGTCGTCGGGGTGACGAGCTACTGCGACTATCCGGCGGAGGCAACGACGCGAGAGAAGGTTGGGGACACGATCTCCCCCAACCTCGAACGGATCGTCGCGCTGCGGCCTGACCTGGTCATCGTCTCAACGGCCAGCCAGCTCGAATCGTTGACCCAGCGCTTGACGGCACTCTCCATCCCCGTCTTCGTTTGCCACTCGCGCACGATCCAGGAAATCCTCGACAGCGTCCGGCAACTGGGAGAGGTGACGGGACGCAGCGAAGCGGGGGCAGCGTTGGTTGCCGAGATGCGTGAACGGATGGGACGGGTCGAGGCGAGGGTCGCCCGTCTGCCCCGGATCCGTGTTCTTTACGTGCTGCAGACCCAACCGCTGATCAGCGTGGGGCGGGACACCTACCTGAATGACTTGATTCGATTGGCGGGGGGAGAGTCGATCACGGCCAGTGAGGTGGGGTATCCGCAATTTTCCCGGGAGACGGTCCTCGCGCGAGCACCCGAGGTGATCCTCTTCCCAGCGTCTCACGGGAACGATCAGGTGGAAGCGACGGCGATCCGGCAGTTGCTCGCGACGACTCCGGCGATCCGGACGAACCGCTTGGTGCGGATCGACCCTGACTGGGCCAACCGACCGGGCCCACGCATCGTCGAAGCCCTGGAACAGTTCGCGCAAGCGATCCATCCGGAGAGCCCGTGACCAGAAGCCCGGCCTACTTGACGAAGAGACGGGCTGGATGGGTTCTGATCCCGCTCGGCGGACTGGTCATCGGAGTTGGCTTGGCCACCCTGCTGATCGGGAGTGAGCCGATCAGTTTCGACCAGATCGTTGCCGCCCTCTGGGGGAGATGGACGGGATCGCCTTCTTCTCTGCCGGAAGAGAGCCGGGTGATTCTCTTCGAGATCCGGCTGCCAAGGGTCATGCTTGCCCTCGGCGTCGGGGCGGCGCTGGGAGTGGCCGGTGGGGCGTTTCAAGCGCTCCTGCGAAACCCATTGGCCGACCCCTACGTGCTGGGGATCTCGGGTGGTGCGGCGCTGGGATCGATTCTGGCGCTGATGTTCCTGCCCGGTCTTCTCTTTGGGCAGCCACTCTTCGGGTTTCTTGGGGCAATGGTCTCGATGGGGGTCGTCTATCGACTGGGGAGAGGGCAATCGGATCCGGCCCATCTGGTCCTCGCGGGGGTCATCATCTCGACGCTCCTCTCGTCCGTGATCGTCCTCTTGACGGCGATTGCCGATCAATACCGCTGGCGCCGAATCACCCTCTGGCTGCTGGGAGATCTCTCGAGCGGCCAGCCGCATGGAGCCCTCTTGGTGATGGGAGTGACGATCGTCTCGGTCGGTATTCTCTGGACACAGGCCCGGGCGCTCAACCTGATGATGATCGGGGAAGAGGAGGCGTTCGCCATCGGGGTCGAGACCAGGCGGGTGCGCTGGATCGTCTTCGTTGTCGCTTCGCTGCTGACGGCGGCGGCGGTCAGTGTGGGAGGAGCGATCGGCTATGTCGGATTGGTCGTCCCCCATCTGATCCGCTTGGCAACGGGATCGGACAATCGGTTGGTCCTCCCGGCGAGCGCCCTTGGCGGAGCGCTGCTGGTCTTGCTCGCCGATGGGCTGGCTCGGACGGTCGTTGCGCCGCGTGAACTCCCGACGGGGGCGATCACTGCCCTGATCGGTGCCCCGACCTTTCTCTTCCTGCTCCTGCGCAGCCGCCACCTTCGGCGCTGAAACAGGCTGGGCCAATGTTCAACGAGCCCCTGAATGGAAGACATCATGGCACTACGGAGACAAAGAGACCACGGAGAAGAAGGCTGGGAAATGTGGATCAGACAGGGCAGTCACGATTGGACCAAAGGATGCCTTGAAGTTCGCCACTGCCGTGAGTAGCGGCGACGGGAGAGCGTGCGAAGCGAGAGAGGAAGATGCGACTCGAATTTGACCAGATCGACTACCACTACCCGACCAGACCCACGACCGTTCGACGCACCGGGATCGAAGGGGTCTCCCTGACCGTGGAGAGCGGTGAGATCGTTGCACTGCTCGGTCCGAATGGGGCGGGAAAATCGACGCTCCTCTCGCTCGCCGCGGGTCTGCTCGTCCCACAGCGGGGAGAGGTCCGCATCGATGGCCACCCGATCCTCTCTCTCTCCCGCCGGGAGATGGCACGGACGATTGCCCGGGTGGCGCAACAGAGCGAGATCCGGTTCCCGATGACCGCTCTCGAGTACGTGCTGACCGGGCGGTTCGCCTACGGAAACTCGCTCGGGTTCGACTCCCCCGAGGATGTCGCGATTGCACAAGAGTCGCTGCGGCAGACCCAGGCGCTCTCGTTTGTCGACCGTTCGGTGATGGAACTCTCGATGGGAGAGCGGCAGCGGGTGACACTGGCGCGTGCGCTGGCGCAGACTCCACGATTTCTGCTCCTCGACGAGCCGACGGCAAATGCTGACCTCGCCCATCAGATCTCGCTGTTGAGTTGCGTGCGGCAGATGGTCCGCGAGCTTGACCTAGGGGCGCTGCTGGTGACTCATGACCTCAATCTCGCCATCGAGTTTGCTGACAGGGTGCTGTTGCTCAAAGACGGTTGCCTGATTGCCAGCGGCCCCCCACGGGAGGTCATGACTGAAGAGGGCTTAAGCGACCTCTTTGCGCTCCCGTTGCGGATCGATGCTCATCCGGTGAGTGGCCATCCGCGCATCTTCTGGTCTGGAGTTCGTGGGAAGGAAAAGGCCAATGCGCCAGATTGGCCAATCGCTCGCTGACCTTGTTCGCCAGTGACCTCTTGCGCCACTGACTTTTTCTATAGATGGGGAGGGAGCGCCCCCCCTTGACCCATTGCCAATCGCGATCGGATCTCTCGGTCCGGTACCCGTCCCTGCTTGAAGGAAGACCGTTTATGAAGCCTCGTCGTTCCCTCTCACAATTCCGCGTTGCCCTCCTCACCTCGCTGCTCCTCCTTCTTCCGGGGGGATGGTATCAGATCCAAGCCCAGACAATGCCGACGGGCTCCCTGGTCGGAGTCGTCATCGACTCCCAGGGAGCGGTCGTCCCCGGGGCCCGCGTCGTCCTGCTCCAAGCCAACCGGATCGCCATCCGTGAGACGTCGAGCAATGCGCGGGGGGAGTTCGCCTTTCTCAATGTGCCAGCGGGCAGCTACACCGTCTCGGCGGAGAAGGACGGGCTGACCCAACCGGGGGGGGCACAACCTGCGCAGATCGAGCCGGGAAGAGTCATGCAAGGGGGCATCGTCATGACAGTAGCAGCGATCGAGGACGCGCTGATCATCTCGGCCACCCGCGGGGAAGCGCGTCTCAGCGAGACGGCGCCCCGCAGTTTCGTCGCCACGGCGGGGGATCTGCAGCGGGCACAACGGGTCAGCCTCCTCGACGTCCTGCGCTCGTCCCCCGGGGCGACAGTCATGCAGACGGCACGCCGCGGAGGGGTGACGTCGCTCTTTGTGCGGGGGGGAGAGTCCGACTACACCAAGGTACTGATCGACGGAGTCCCGGCCAATGATGCGGGGGGGGCCTTCGATCTGGCCGACCTGACGAACGATAACTTGGCGCGGGTCGAACTGGTGCGCGGCGCCCAGGGGGCCCTCTACGGCTCGGACGCGATGACGGGTCTCCTCCAGATCTTCACTCACCGTGGGACGACTCCCCACCCGAACTTCGAGCTGACGGCGGAGGGAGGCAGTTTTGGCTTCAACCGCCAGGCGGCACGCCTCTCCGGGCTTCGCCGCGCACTCGACTACTCGCTCGGCTTTACCCATCTGCGCACCAACGGTAGAGATCGCAATGATGATTACCAGAACCGGATCGCCAGCGGGAATTTCGGCTATCAGTTCAATGCTCAGACACAGGGACGCTTGACGGTCCGCAATGAGAACTCGGGGGCGGGCGTCCCCGGACCGACCGCCTTCCTCTTCGTCGATCCCGATGAGCGGATCGAGCGACGCCGGATTGCCGTCAGCAGTCGCTTCGACAACCAAACGACCAGCGTCTGGCGCCAGAGCGTCAGCTACGTCTACTCCGCCAATCATCAGCTCAGCTTCGATCCCACCGGACAGGATCTGCGCCATCCTGCGACCCCTCCCGATCCCGGGACGGCTTTCAACGACTTTCCAGGGCTCTTCAGCAACCATCAGCGGCGCCTCGGAATCCGGTACCAGAACGATGTTGTCTTCAACAATGGCCACTTCGTCAGCTCCGGACTCGACTATGAGGAGGAGTCCGCCGTCTTCGACAGTGGCTTTGCCGGTCGCAACCGGGTTGCCTCGCTGCGACGCTCGACGGGGATGTATGTGCAAGACCAGTTTGCCTACCAGTCCCGCCTCTACCTCACCACCGGGCTCCGCCTGGAGCAGAATCGAGCCTCACTGCCTGAATCATTCCCGGGAATTCTGGCTGGCCTCGGATCCGCTCCCTATCAGGGAACGATCGGATTTGGCACGCAACTCGTTCCGAGAGCCTCTCTCGCCTGGGTAATGCAGCAGGGCGGTCTGCAGAGTCGCCTCGGCCCGACCCGCCTGCGCCTCCATTACGGCGAAGGGATCAAGGCCCCGACCCTCGTTGAGGCCTTCAGTCCCAATGGCTTCTTTCTCGGAAATCCCGGGCTCCGCCCGGAACGGGCACGGAGCTTCGATCTTGGGCTGGAACAACTGCTCGGGAAGGATCGCTATCGGATCGAACTCAACTATTTCGACAACCGCTTCCGCGACCAGATTGCATTCGTCGCCAATCCGGCCACATTCGGCGGTCCAGTAGCGCTGGCGGACGGACGGCTGACCCACTACCTCAACAACGACCGCGCCCGGGCCCACGGCTATGAGCTGCTGATCTCGGCTCGCCCCTTCAGCCGCTTGCGCCTCAACACCCAGTACACCCACTTGCGGACGAGGTTGGTTACAGGTGCGGAGACGATCGACTACTCGACCTTCCAGCTCGCACCGAACCCAGAGGTCGGCTTCGCACTTCTGCGACGCCCGCGCCACTCGGGCGCAATCCAGGCGACTTGGCTCGGGAACCGCTTCGATCTCCACCTCGATGGCTTCCTCGTCGGCAGCCGTCGAGACCTCGATCCCGTCACCTTTGCCCGCTTTACCGCACCCGGGCGACCTCTCATCAACCCGGGGTACAGCCGCTTCGACCTCTCCGGAAGCGTCCGATTAAACCGACAGGTAACTTTCTTCAGCCGGGTCGAGAACCTGCTCAACCGGTCGTACCAGGAGGTCTACGGCTTCCCAGCGTATCGGATGACCTTCTCAACCGGCCTGCGCATCCGGCTGGGACGGGAGTAACCCTCGTCTGTTGGTCCCCTCGCAAAACTATTGAGGGGATGGAGCCTTAGGGCTCGCCTCTTCGACTTGGCGGATCAGGACCGTGGGCTCTTCCAGTCCAGAGGAGTCCTGGAAACCCGGTCCACAGACGGCCTCGAAGACGCTCTCGCCGCCCTTTTCCCCTGACGCCTCGGGGCGCACGACGATTGTCTGGCAGCGTCGTGCGCCCATGGGAAGCGGATACTCGACTGTCTTCTTCGCCCCCGGCTTGATCTCGACCCGACTCGTCACCTGCTGCCGGGTCACCAGCTTGCCCCCCACATAGCGGGGAAAGGCAAAGTCCCAGACAAAGGAGCGAATAGTCGACGTCCCGCGGTTCCGAACCGTCAGGGTGATCGTCTCAGCCTCTCCGATGACGAGAACCTGCGTTCGCGACCGACCCCGCTCTCTCGCCTCCGCCTGGCGAACCGATCGCCGCCTTGGATTGGAATATTGAAGCGTATCGGAGATCGTCGTTGGCACGTCCGGATTGTCCGCCGTGAAGGGACTCGGCTTTCGATCCAGCAATCGCGACAGATCGGCCTCGATGCGAAACTTGACCACTTCGAGGGGGGAGGTCGGGGAGGTGGAAGACTGCCCCTCCTGTCCGGAAAGGACGCCAGCCAGCAATCGCAGATTCCCCCCAACCAGAACAACCCCAACCGTACAGATCACTCGCCAAGTGGCCACCGCAAGAACGATCTTCTCTCTGCTCATCTCTCCCCTCCCCTAGCAATAAAAATTGCCCGCCCGGATCCGAAGAGGAGCCGAGCGGGCAAATCGAACCTCAAAGAGGCAATGGGTTAGAACTGGTAGCGGATCGAGAACTGAAGCTCGCGCTCCGATCCCTTGCCAGTAATCTTTCCGAAGGCGCTCCGCACTGGATCGACCTTCCCGTTGGCGTCGAGCACGACGTTGTTCGGGTTGGTGTCCGGTCCACCCCAGTTCGGATGGTTCGGGAAGTTGAAGGCCTCGGCCCGGAAGACCACTCGGTGGTTCTCCTTGATGGTGAACTCCTTGAAGATCCCAATGTTGTGGTTCTGGAAGCCAGGACCATAGAGGATCGAACGGACCCGATCATTGACAATCGTCCCGTTAGCGGGGCGGTTGAAGATGCGGTTGCCACTCGCGTCCGCGATCCGGAACCAGAAGTTCGGATCCGATCGGTTGGTCGCGAAGGCTTGGTTGCTGCGGGCAAGGCTCGGATCACCATCGACTCGCCAGAACTGGGCCCCGCTGCCGGTTCCCACACCCGCGAAGTCGTCGCCGGTTCCGATGCTGAAGGGGGTTCCTGTCTGCATCTGGGAGACCGCGCTGAGGGTCCAGCCACCGAGGATCTTCCCGGTCAGCTTGTTCCGATCACGGAAGATCGGCAGCTCATAGATC
>JBMOHS010000016.1:0-36063 GCA_049317725.1 Blastocatellia bacterium | reverse complement strand
GATGGGGCAACCACAAGGGTTGCCCCTACAACTCACACCGGCCGTGTTGAAACGATCGCCATTCTCCATTTACCCCATTCTCCATTCTCCATTCTCCATTCTCCATTTACCCCATTCTCCATTCTCCATTCCACAAGATCCCTTTTTGGCACGAAATGTCCAAAGTCTGCAGGGACAGGCCTTGTGCCGGCCCTGGTTTTGGTGAACGGACCGCTACCAGGAGAAGGGCACCCACAAGGGGTGCCCCTACGGACATTCGTCGTGGAGGAGGCTCGACGTCTCCGAGCGTGGATTCTGGGGGGCTTGGGACCTCTTCGCAGTCAGTGGAGGGGAGGGTGATCAGTCGGTCGGGATGGCTTCCCCGCAGGGTTCTCCGAGCAGCGCATTACACGAGCGCCCCGATGCCCCTCCCTCTCGTCTATTTCCTCTCTGCTGTCTTCTCTGTGTGCTTGCTTGGAGCCGAGTGTAGATCACTTGCCGGGTCGACGATGACCGCCGGATCAAATGCCTGCTTCACCTGAGGCGTATTCCCGAATTTGGGCGAGGCAGGTGGCGGCCAGATCAGCCCCATCGAGGCAGGCGCGATGCCAAGCGACGATCCGGTCGAGCGCGACAGGGAGTGACCAGCGGGGACGCCAGCCCAATCGAGCCCGGGCCTTCGAGCTATCCAACTTGAGGTAGGTGGCCTCGTGGGGGTGATTGCCACCGTCCTGAACCCAGCCGGCTCCCTCCCCCCAGGCCCGCGTCAAGTAGTCGGCGATCCAATGAACGGGGCGCGCGTCCTCCTCCGTGGGGCTGAAATTCCAGGCTTCCGCAAAAGCTTGCCCATCTTCGTAGAGGCGCCGCGCCAACGTCAAATAGCCCGACAAGGGTTCCAGGACGTGCTGCCAGGGGCGAATTGCCTGGGGGTAGCGGATCAGGGCTGGGTCCCCCTTGGCAAGCGCCCGGAGGAGATCGGGAATGAGCCGATCGGTGGCCCAGTCGCCGCCTCCGATGACATTGCCCGCCCGCGCCGAGGCCAGCGCAATGTTGGCCTCGCGCATGAAAGAGCGACGGTAGGCGCTGGTCACCAGCTCGGAGCAGCCTTTGCTGCTGCTGTAAGGATCGTGGCCCCCCATGGGCTCGTCCTCACGATAGCCCCAGACCCACTCGCGGTTCTCATAGCATTTGTCCGTCGTCACATTGACGATCGCCCGAACCGTCCCGACTTGCCGGGCAGCCTCGAGAACGTGGACTGTTCCCAGGACATTGGTAGCATAAGTCTCAACGGGATGTTGGTAGGACTCCCGCACCAGGGGCTGGGCGGCGAGATGAAAAACGATCTCCGGACGGGCCTCGCAGATGGAGTCCCAGAGCGCTTGACGATTGAGGATGTCGACGACGGTATGCTGGCAGTGCCGCTCGATTCCGGCCGCCTCGAAGAGGTTCGGCTTGGTCTTTGGAGCCAGGGCGACTCCCCAAACATCTGCCCCAAGCTGCGCCAGCCAGAGAGTCAGCCAGCCCCCCTTGAAGCCGGTATGGCCCGTCACCAGGACCCGCTTCCCCGTCCAAAAATCGGCCGATGGATTATCCACAGTCACTCCCAAGTCTTCCAAGGGGCCTGCCCGGAGGCCCATAGCTGCTCGAGGTAGTTCTTTTCGCGGAGGGTGTCCATCGGCTGCCAGAATCCCTTGTACTCGAAGGCCATCAACTGACGCTCTGCTGCAAGCTTGGGCATGGTGCTGCCCTCCCATGAGGTCTCATCCCCTTCGATCAGATCGAGACAGCGGGGGGAGAGGACAAAGAACCCGCCATTGATCAATCCTCCGTCCCCGCGTGGCTTTTCAAGAAAGGCAGTGACGGTCGGCCCGTCCTGCTCAATGGCCCCATATCGCCCGGGTGGTGTCACGGCAGTGACGGTCGCCCACCTTCCGTGGGACTCGTGAAATGCGATCAAGGATCCAATATCGACGTCACTCAGCCCATCTCCGTAGGTGAAACAGAAGGCCGGCTCGCCGACAAGGTACGGGGCCACTCGCTTGAGGCGACCTCCCGTCTGGGTCTGTTCCCCGGTATCGATCAGCGTGACCCGCCAGGGCTCTGCCTTCCGCTGGTGGACCTCCATCTGGTTGGTGGACATGTCAAACGTCACGTCCGACATATGCAGAAAATAGTTGGCGAAGTACTCCTTGATCGTATACCCCTTGTATCCACAACAGATGATGAAGTCGTTGACTCCGTGGCGGGAATAGATCTTGAGAATGTGCCAGAGGAGCGGTCGGCCCCCAATCTCGATCATCGGTTTTGGCTTGAGGTGGGTCTCCTCGGAAATGCGTGTCCCCAATCCTCCGGCGAGTAGAACCGCCTTCATCTCGATCTGATCCCTTCTGGAGAAGAGTGTCGGCCAGGATACTCTCTGAAACAACCGTCTATCCCGATATGCCCATCACCGACCCAAAAGGGAGGTGGCAACAGTACGCATCAAATAATACGGCAGGCAACAAGGCATCGTGCGTGGTAAGGAGAACGACCTCCCTTTTTCAAGACCCGTTCAATCTACGAATCGCCCCAGCCACTTGTCAAGATGGGCCAGGAGGGACGTTTGACCTCGCCGGATGCTTGGTCGTCTGGAAAAACCAAGTGGCCAGCCAATTCGGTATCAAAGGTCGACGTGTCTTGAAGTTCGGGGGGAAGGGTCGGTACGATAGCCCCTGTAATGCCAGAAAGGGCAATGAAGAATGACCTGGATCGAAAGGATCCAGAAGGAACCAGCATCGGAAGGAGAGTGAGGCATGGAGAGAGGAATGAGCGGAGTGGAGGGAGGAGATCCTGCCACGCCAACCAAGCAATCGCGCAATACTGGGCAGCCGCTGAGCACCAACACCCACCTGCTGCGCTGGGTGGAGAAGATGGCCAAGTTGACACAACCGGCGGCGATCCACTGGGTCGACGGATCCGAAGAGGAGTACGAAGACCTGTGTCAACTGCTGGTCCGGAATGGGACCTTCATCAAGCTGAACGAAGATTTGTGGCCAGGGTGTTATTACAGCCGCTCGGATCCGAGCGATGTCGCCCGGGTCGAGGATCGGACCTACATCTGTTCGCTGTCGAAGGAAGCCGCGGGGCCGACCAACAATTGGGAGGATCCCTACCAGATGCGGCGCAAGTTGAAGAGCCTCTTCAGTGGGGTCATGCGCGGGCGAACGATGTATGTCCTGCCGTTCAGCATGGGTCCGGTCGGCTCGCCGCTCTCGCAGATCGGCGTGCAGTTGACCGACTCCCCCTATGTCGTCGTCAACATGCGGATCATGGCGCGGATCGGCAAGGCTGTCTTCGAGCTGATCGATCGCGACGAGAAGCGGGTCGTCCCCTGCATGCACAGCGTCGGGGTGCCACTGGCCCCCGGTCAGGCCGATGTGCCCTGGCCGTGCCAACAGGAGAAGTACATTGTCCATTTTCCGGAAACGCGCGAGATCTGGTCCTACGGTTCGGGATACGGAGGGAACGCCTTGCTTGGTAAAAAATGCTTTGCCCTGCGGATTGCGTCGAATATTGCGCGGGATGAAGGCTGGATGGCCGAGCACATGCTGATCCTCGGCGTGGAGAGTCCGCAAGGGGAGAAGACCTATTTGACGGCAGCCTTCCCGAGTGCTTGTGGCAAGACCAACTTCGCGATGTTGATTCCGCCGCAAGGATTTGAGGGGTGGAAGGTCTGGACTGTTGGAGACGATATTGCCTGGATCAAGCCGGACAAGCACGGGCGACTGCGGGCGATCAACCCAGAGGCGGGCTTCTTCGGGGTGGCCCCGGGTACCTCGGCCAAGACCAATCCGAACGCGATGGCGGCGCTCTCCCGCAACACGATCTTCACCAACGTTGCCTTGACGCCGGAGGGAGGCGTCTGGTGGGAAGGGATGACCGACGAGCCCCCGGCGGAGTGTCTTGACTGGCAGGGCAACCGCTGGACGCCGGAGATCGCGCGGCAGACCGGGGCGAAAGCCGCCCATCCGAATGCCCGCTTCACCGCTCCAGCGAGCCAATGTCCGACGATCGACCCCGATTGGGAGAATCCGGAAGGTGTGCCGATCAGCGGAATCCTCTTTGGGGGACGACGGGCGAGAACGATCCCGCTCGTCTACCAAGCCTTCAACTGGAGCACGGGCGTCTACACCGGCGCAACGATCGGCTCCGAGATGACGGCGGCGGCCGCGGGGAACACGGTCGGGAAAGTACGGCGCGACCCGATGGCGATGCTCCCCTTCTGCGGGTATCACATGGGAGACTATTTCCGCCACTGGATCCGGATGCAGCGGAACCTCAGCGTGACCCCGCGGATCTTCCACGTCAACTGGTTTCGCAAGGATGCCGAGGGGAACTTCATCTGGCCCGGCTTCAGTGAAAACATGCGGGTCCTGAAGTGGATCGTCGACCGCGTCCACGGGCGAGCCGTCGGACGGGAGACCCCGATCGGATGGATGCCGGGGTATGACGAGATCGAGTGGAATGGCCTCGACTTTCCCCGGGAGAAGTTCGAGCAGCTCCAATCGTTCGACCGGTCGGCGTGGCGGGAGGAGGTCCTCGGGCACGAAGAGCTCTTCATCGAACTGCACGATCGCCTTCCCCCAGAGATGATCTACGAACGGGAGCTGCTCATCTGCCGGCTGTAGAGGCGATCCAGACACCGGGGGAGAGCGATTCATGACGGGAGGATCTCACACGAAGGCAGGAAGGCACGCAAAGATCTGGAGCCTGTCAACGACCAGCCAAAGACTTCGTGCCTTTGTGTCTTCGTGTGAGCCAAATCTTGGAACCATCCTTCGTCGCCAAGACGAGGGGCCAAAACGAAAAGGGGGATCAACCAGGAATGGCGGGGATCTCACGGCGCAGGTCCGGTTCGTCGTGAAGAAAGGTGATCTGGAGCGTCACGGCGAGATCCCCCGGCTCCTCTCCTGGGCTTGGTCCTGCCTTGGGTGGATCGAGGGTGAACCCGGCCTCTTCAAGCGCGATCAGCAACTGAGGAAAGCGGCGAGAAGGAACCTCGAGGTGAAACGCCGCGGCAAGGTTCGAGAAGAGGTGGAAGTCGAGGAGCCACCCGTCGGCCCGGCCGATCGCCTCTTCGAGCCGCGTCAAGGCGGTCAACCGCTCGACGCGGGTCAGGCCCTGCAAGTGACAACGGCGCTGGCGCATCGCTTGACTCTCTCTGGATCCAGGCGCACTCGTCAGGCGAGGAGCTGGTGCTGAACTTTGCCGTGGACGTCGGTGAGGCGGAAATCACGCCCCTGGAAGCGGTAGCTCAGCCGCTCGTGATCAAAGCCGAGCTGATGGAGGAGCGTCGCGTGGAGGTCGTGGACGTGGACACCCCCGCTGACGACGCCGAAGCCCAACTCATCCGTCTCCCCGTGAAGATGGCCCGCCTTGAAACCGCCGCCCGCTACCCAGATCGTAAAGCCGTCGACGTGGTGGTCCCGCCCGGTAGTCTCGCGAACCTCTCCGAGCGGGGTTCGCCCGAACTCCCCTCCCCAGATGACGATCGTGTCGTCGAGCAGCCCGCGCTGCTTGAGATCGAGGACGAGCGCCGCCGAGGCTTGATCAACCTCGCGACAACGGGCCTCAAGATCACCGTCGAGGTTGTTGCCGCGCTCCCCGTGGTGATCCCAGTCGGTATGGTAGAGCTGCACGAAGCGGACTCCCCGCTCGATGAGGCGCCGGGCGAGCAGTGCATTGGCGGCAAACCCGGGCTGCCCCGGGGTGACGCCGTAGAGGTCGAGGGTCGCTTGGCTCTCCTGCCCGAGGTCCATCAACTCCGGCGCGCTGGTCTGCATGCGGTAGGCCATTTCGTAAGCATTGAGGCGCGTGAGGATCTCTGGATCGCCCGTCGCCGCCAGGCGGGCCCGGTTGAGCGTCCCGACAGTATCGTAGAAGTCACGCTCCGCCTGCCGGTCACGCCCCTCTGGGCTGCGCAGGTTGAGGATGGGATCCCCCTGGCTCCGAAACGGGACTCCCTGGAAGGAGGTCGGCAGGAATCCGCTGCTCCAGAGGGTCGACCCACCCCGCGGCCCACGTCGGCCGCTCTGCAGGACGACAAAGCCGGGCAGATCTGCGTTGTCGCTGCCAAGGCCGTAGGTGACCCAGGCGCCAAAGGCGGGCCGGCCTGGAACCTGAAAGCCGGTGTTCATGAAGAGCTTGGCGGGTCCGTGATTAAAGACGTCGGTCCGCACGCCACGGAGCCAGCAGACCTCGTCGACAATGCGGCGATGGTGGGGAAGGAGCTCGCTCAACGTCATGCCGGAACCGCCGTAGCGCGCAAACTGTCGCTTGGTCCCCATCAAACGCTCGTTCCCCTTGAGAAAGGCAAAGCGGCGTCCCTGCATCAGACTGGGAGGAGGAGGCTGTCCAGTCAGCTCGCGCAGCTTCGGCTTATCGGAAAAGAGCTCGAGTTGCGAGGGTGCCCCGGCCATGAAGAGATAGATGACCCGCTTGGCACGCGCCTTGGAAGGAGGACGACGTGAAGCCATTGGCCGGGTCGGGTCGATTGCGAGCCGGTACGGACCACCGCCTTCCCCTGTCTGCCCGGCCTGGACTTCGCCCCGCAGCAGGGTCTGCAGGGCGATCGCCCCCAGCCCAATGCCGCACTGCTCCAGAAAATAGCGTCGAGTCTCGTCCCGGAGGTCTTCCGTCGGTTCGGTTTGCTGCTCTTTCACCTGTTCTCCTCTCGCTGATTCTGTTCGCTACTCCCGCGTGATGAAGGAGTCGGTGTTGAAGAGGACGCGGATCGCCCCTGCCATCGCCAACGACTGGGAACGGGTGAGCCCACTCTTGGTCAGCAGCGGCCGATTCCCCGTCGACGAGTCGGGGGGAGGTTCGGGAAAGCGGGTCAACTCGCGATCGACGAAGCCGCGCAGGGCCGCCCGTTCGGGATCAGTCGGCAGTCGGCTGAAACAGAGGAGAAAGGCCCGATCGAGGCGTCGGTCGAGCTGCTCGGCAAACGAGCCCGGGACCTCCCGGCCGAGACGGGCGACCAAGCCGTCGGCCAACTCGAGCAGGCTGGCATCGTTGGCCAGTGTCAAGGACTGCAGGGGCGTGTTGGAACGCGGACGCCGGGTACAGACCGTCTGGAAATCGGGCGCGTCAAAGGTCGTGAAGAGGGGATAGGGTGCGCTGCGCACAAAGAAGGTGTAGAGGGCGCGACGGAAGCGATCGCCATCAGTCGCCGCCATCCAGCGCTTGTTGACCTGGGTAAAGGCATAGACCCCGTCGGGCTGGGGCGGACGCACACTCGGTCCGCCGAGTGCCGGATGGAGAAGGCCACTCGCGCTGAGGGCGAGGTCACGGACGATCTCGGCCTCGACCCGCAGCCGTTCCTGGCGGGCGAGGAGCAGATTGCGAGGGTCCTTCTCGGCCAAGTCCGGGCGCGCGCGCGAAGATTGGCGGTAGGTCATGCTGGTGACGATCAAGCGGTGGAGCGCCTTGGGGCTCCAGCCCTGGCGGATCCACTCTCCAGCCAGCCAATCGAGCAGCTCTGGATGGGTCGGCGGAGAGCCCTGGGTCCCGAAGTCCTCCTCCGTCTCGACCAGCCCGCGACCGAAGTAGCGCATCCAGACCCGATTGACGGTCACACGCGGCGTCAGCGGATTGGCGGGATCGACCATCCAGCGCGCCAAATCGAGCCGGTTCCGCGGTCGTTCCGCGGGGGGCAGGGCCGGCGCAATCGCCCCGGGAACGGCTGGCTGAAGCAGCCCCCCCTCGCGATCCGGACGCGTGAAATCTCCGCGGAGAAGCACGTGCGACTGGCGGGGAGAGGCCACCTCTCGCATGACCATCGCCATGACCCGGCGCGGATCCTGCTTCTGTCGCACCGCCAGCGCGGAAGCATAGGCCGCCTCGATCAGCTCCCGTTGCGCCTGGGTCCGCTCCGCCGCGGGGAGCCGCAGGGCGGTGAGAAGTGTGGCGCCCCGCGCGTCGTGTGGCACTCTCGACGCGATCTCGATGCGGAAACGGCCAACCCCCTGATTGGGCTGCGTGTCGTGGCGCAGCACGAACTCGACCTGCCGGCTGCTGAACTTCTTTCCGGGCCCAGAGACAAAGACGATCTCCTTCGGCGCCCGGGACCGATCCTCGAGCGGTGTCGTCCAGGCAGTGCGGCGGTCGTTGTCCGTCGCGGCCCGTGCCGGCCAGGCAGGGTCCTCATCAACGGCAAAGGCGTCGAGGAAACGGTGAGCCCCACCTTCCGATTCGATGTAGACCTCGCTCAACAGAAAAGCGCCGCCCTCCCCCAGCCCTGGCCCCTGGTTGGGCAGCTGCTCGTCGGGCTCGAGGCGCAAGCGGACCGCAGGCAGCTCGGGACGTTCGAGCCTTCCCAGCAGCAGATAGGCGTCGTGGATCGATCCGTTGGCAGGCACGAAGTAGCTGCCGTCCTGCCGTGCCTCGATCTTCGCGTGGGCCTCCGTCTGGACACGAAACGCCTTGAAGGGGGTCCACTCGACTGGCCCCGGCGGTGCCTGCACGGCCGGGCTCTTCTCCAGTCGCTCCCGCTCCTTCTGCTCCCACTCTGCCCGGCTCCATTCCGCAGGAGGCGGCGGGACGGATGCCGATCGGGGTGCGCGCAGGACCTCGCCAGGCTCGACAAAGACCGTCGGGCCAAGGTTGTTGTAGTCGATGGTGGAGTTGAAGAAGGCGTACATCTGGTAGTACTCCCGATGCGAGATCGGATCGTACTTGTGCGTATGGCACTGGGCACACCCCACGGTCAGGCCGAGCCAGACCGCACCGGTCGTGTTGACCCGGTCCATGACCTGCTCGACCCGCGCCTGCTCCGGATCGACGCCCCCTTCCTGATTGATGACGGTGTTGCGATGGAATCCCGTTGCGATCAACTGGGCCTTGGCCGCGCGTGGATCCGGCGGGACGGGCAGGAGGTCCCCGGCAAGCTGCTCAATGGTGAAGCGATCGAACGGCTTGTCGTCGTTGATCGCCTGGATGACCCAATCGCGATACGGCCACATCTCCCGCTCGCCGTCGATCGTATAGCCGTGGGTATCGGCATACCGCGCCTGGTCAAGCCAGTGACGGCCCCACCGTTCCCCGTAATGGGGGGAGGCGAGCAGCCGATCGACCAACTCGCGATAGTATCGCTCCTGCTCCGCGACCGTGCCGCCGTCGAAAGCCGCGACGAATCGGGACACCTCCTCCGGACTGGGCAGCAGCCCGGTCAGATCGAGCGAGAGCCGTCGGATCAGGGTCGCCGCGTCCGCCTGTGGCGATGGTGCGATCCCCTCCGCTTCCAGTCGCGAGAGGACAAAGGAGTCGATCTCGTTTCGCCCCCAGCCTGCCTGACGAACTGATGGAGGAATGGATCGGGAGAGCGGCTGAAAAGCCCAGTGGCCCTCGTAGCCCGCTCCCTGGGCAATCCAACGGCGGAGCAGGTCGGCCTCGGCCGCGGTGATCGGGGAGCGCTTCGCGGCCGGGGGCGGCATCACCTCCGCCGCCTCGTGAGAGGTGACTCGCCGGAGCAGTTCACTCTCGTCGGGTCGCCCCGGCGCGATCACCCGATAGCCGCCGCGGAGCTTCGTCGCCCCTTCGAATGTATCGAGGCGAAGCCCGGCCTTGCGGTTCTTCTCGTCCGGCCCGTGACAGGAGAAGCACCGATCCGAGAGGATCGGGCGGATGTCGCGATTGAAGCGGACCTTGGCCTCGGCTTGGCTCGCTTGGACCCCTTGGCCCATTCTGCTCCCGCCCCAGGCCACAAGTCCCCACCCGATCAGGCCGACAACGATCGATAGCTGGATTCTTCTCATCCTCTCTCCTTCAGACCAAGTCCTGCCTCACACCGCCCCCCCCAAGAGGAAAATCGCCCTCCCAGGGTTCCGCCATACTCAGCATCCGTCCCGATGATCCCACGAAAAAATAGGAATAAGGTCGCCCCCTCGCTGGCCGGCTCAACCGGAGGGAAGCGTCCCGAAGTGTAGGACACAGAATTCCAAAAGGCAATCAGGCCCTCGACAGTCCCCATCGCTCCTCACTGCCCCGCGCCTGTCCCGAGCAGCGGAGGAAGCTGACCACTTCGCTGCAACCGTTTCAATTCCGATCTGGGCAGTTGCAAGAGGTGCGGTGCCCTCGCCCCATCCAACCAGTCAAGCAGCTCCAGAAGGGACTCGCGATCCATCGCCGTGCACCCGATCGTTCCCCGATTGGGCCCTTCCCAGAGATGGAGGAAGATGCACGACCCTTCCCGGGGCCGGACCGCCCTGTGGTTCTGCTCGACGACGATTCCCAGCTGGTACTGCTCATCCTCCCGGCGCATCAGCTCCGCCGAACTCCAGTCGAGCGGCTCGTTCCCCAGCCTCGATGCGTCAACCAGTCGATTGTACCGGCTCGAGCGCGGGTCATCGACGCAGACCAGGCTCGCCGTCACTCCCCAAAAGGGAATTCGCCAACGGTGCTCGCCTCTCGCCGATTCCTCCCCAAACGCAGTCCCCAAACGGAAGAGCCCTGCCGGCGAGCGACCATCCCCTTCCTGCTTGACGGGCCCCACTCCCCCGCCCCAGCCAGCCCGGATCGTCTCCCCGGCCCATCCCAGCCCTGCCCGCCCGACCACCACCGGAACTTCCCGCCCAATCCGTCGCCACCCTCCTCACTCCCGCTCGTACCTCCCCATCCGTCCCGACATCCCATTCCAATCATCCGTCACCACAACCACCGCCTGTCCCACTCCACGGAGACGCTCCACCCTCCCTTCACACCCCACTCCCAACCATACCAGCCCCCAAATGACCATCCATCGCCCTCGCCTCATCTTCTCCCTCCTTCCCTTACCCCTTCCTATGAGTTGACATTGTTTCAATTTAGACTTAGTCTAGCAACCATGCAGCGACTTGATCTCAAGCAAGTAGAGAGCATGGTGTTGGCGCAGGGGTTGAAGATGACGCCACAGCGAAGAGCCATCATCGAGTACCTGCAGAAGTGCGACACCCATCCGACGGCGGAAGAGATCCTGCAAGCCGTCAATCTGCAATTTCCGATGACGTCGCGTCCGACGGTCTACAATACGCTCAACTGGTTAAAGGGAGAAGGGCTGATCCGGGAGGTCTTCGAGTCGAGTTCGGTCCGTTTCGATCCGAACACCTCGCCGCACCATCACTTCATCTGTCAAGGGTGCGAGCGGGTGACGGACGTCTCCCCGCGTGACATCATCCCGCCTTCGTTCGCCCCACTTCCGGGGGGACATCGGGTCGAATCGTATCAAATCACCATTCGTGGACTGTGTGCTGATTGCCAGCGGCAGTCCGTTTCTGTTTCGTCGTCGGATTGAATGAGCAAGGAACGAAGACGGGAGGGGGAGACCGTAATGGGCCCCCTTTCCGGAATCTACCAACGATCGAAGATCAGTTCGATCGATAGTTTTGTAAGGAGAAGCTGATGAAAAATATGCAAGGGTGGAAGGGATTCTTCGCGATCGTGGCGATGGTCCTGATGTCCGGGGGAGGATTCCGGGATGTCAGCGCACAGACGCCGGGTCAACCGATGGGAAATCAATCCTGGTGGCCAGAACAGTTGGACCTGAGTCCACTGCGCCAGAACGCGCCAACGGCCAATCCGATGGGCAAGGACTTCGATTACGCCAAGGCGTTCGCGACGCTCGACCTCAAAGCGGTCAAAGCGGACATCAAGAAGGTCTTGACGACCTCGCAGCCGTGGTGGCCGGCCGACTATGGCAATTATGGCCCGTTCTTCATCCGGATGGCCTGGCACAGTGCTGGGACGTACCGGGTGGCGGATGGTCGTGGTGGAGCCGGGGGCGGCCAGCAGCGTTTTGAGCCGCTCAACAGTTGGCCGGACAACGCCAACCTCGACAAGGCGCGTCGGCTGCTCTGGCCGGTCAAGCAGAAGTACGGGCAGAAGCTCTCCTGGGCTGACCTGATGGTGCTGACGGGCAACGTCGCGCTCGAGTCGATGGGGTTCCAGACCTACGGGTTCGCGGGTGGCCGTGAGGACGACTGGGTTCCAGATGTTGTCTACTGGGGTCCGGAGAAGAAGTGGCTCGCCGATGAGCGCTACAGCGGTGACCGCAAACTAGAGAACCCGCTGGCAGCAGTCCAGATGGGGCTGATCTACGTCAACCCGGAAGGCCCGAATGGAAATCCGGATCCGCTCGCCGCGGCGCGGGACATCCGTGAGACCTTCGGTCGCATGGCCATGAACGACGAGGAGACGGTCGCCTTGATCGCCGGTGGCCATACCTTTGGGAAGGCCCATGGTGCCTACAACCCCTCGAAGTGCGTCGGGCCGGAACCGGCTGCCGCTGGAATCGACGAGCAGGGCTTAGGCTGGAAGAACAAGTGCGGCCGTGGCGCGGGAGCCGACACGGTGACGAGCGGCCTGGAAGGGGCTTGGACGTCGACGCCGACGATGTGGAGTTCGCGCTATCTCGCCAACCTCTTCGCCTACGACTGGGTACAGACCAAGAGCCCGGCGGGGGCGACACAGTGGATTCCAGCCAACAACCAAGCGGCCAACACGGTTCCGGACGCGCACGATGCCTCGAAGCGTCACGCGCCGATCATGTTCACCACCGACTTGGCGCTCAAGTTTGACCCTGCCTACGAGAAGATCTCGCGCCGCTTCCTCGCCAATCCAGAGGAGTACCGGCTCGCCTTCGCCAAGGCTTGGTTCAAGTTGACCCATCGTGACCTGGGACCGCGCGTGCGGTACGTTGGTCCGGAAGTCCCCAAGGAAGAGCTGATCTGGCAGGATCCGCTGCCGTCCGTCAGCTACCAGAAGATCGATGGGAAGGATGTCTCCGCACTCAAGGCGAAGATTCTCGGTTCCGGGCTGACGGTGCCGGAGTTGGTGCGGACCGCCTGGGCCTCGGCCTCGACCTACCGCGGAACCGATATGCGCGGGGGAGCCAATGGCGCCCGGGTCCGGCTGGCGCCCCAGAAGGACTGGGAGGTCAACAATCCGGCGGAGTTGACCAAGGTGCTGGGCCGTCTTGAAGCGATCCAGAAGGAGTTCAATGGTGCGGCGGCTTCCGGAAAGAAGCGGGTCTCGCTGGCCGACCTGATCGTCCTGGGTGGAAATGCAGCGGTCGAGCAGGCAGCGAAGAACGCGGGCCATTCAGTGGAAGTGCCCTTCACGCCTGGTCGGGTCGACGCGACACCGGAGCAGACCGACGCGCTCTCCTTCGCGCCGCTCGAGCCGACGGCGGATGGCTTCCGTAACTATTTCCAGAAGGCAGAGCGAACCTCGCCACCAGCGATGCTCGTCGATCGGGCCAATCTGCTGACCCTCTCCGTGCCGGAGATGACGGTGCTCGTTGGCGGGCTGCGCGTGCTCAATGCCAACGTTGGAGGGGCGAGCCACGGTGTCTTCACCACCCGCCCAGGGACGCTCAGTAACGACTTCTTCGTCCATCTGCTCGATATGTCGACGGAGTGGAAGAAGTCGACGACCAGTGAGGGCATCTATGAGGGAGTTGACCGGGCCACGGGCAAGGTCAAGTGGACGGCGACGCCTGTCGATCTCATCTTCGGATCGAACTCGGAGCTGCGCGCCCTCGCCGAGTTCTACGCCGAAAATGACTCGAAGGAGAAGTTCGTGCAAGACTTCGTTCGGACTTGGGCGAGAGTGATGAACCTCGATCGGTTTGACCTGTAATCCTTCCAGAAAAGAAATCTTGGTCGAGAGCCGGTGGGTGGCGTGTCCCCCCACCGGCTTTTTTCTTGACCCTTTTTTCTTGACTTTACCGTCTATTCAGTCCCCCAATAGCCCGGGCTGGCTGGGAAAGAGAACGGGAGACGACACAAGATGCGCGGCAATCGAATGGCGGAGGCAGGAGAGACGAAGAGAGGGTGGCGCTGGTGGGGTGGGCGAATCGATACGACTGAAGCTGGGAGTCGATTCGAAATCGATCGATACTGGTCGCTCTCGCCTGATCAGCTGCTCGAACGGCTCAGCACCAGCCCAGCCGGCCTGACTTCGGAGGAGGCAAGACTGCGGCAGGAGCAGGTTGGCCCAAATCGGCTGCGGTCCCGGCCGTCCCTCCAGCCCTGGCTCCTCTTCGTCTCACAATTCAAGAGCCCCTTGGTCCTGATTCTTGTCCTGGCAGCGCTCATCTCGGCCGTCACCGGCGGCTGGGTAGATGTCGCAATCCTCTTGGTGATCATCATCGCGAGCGGCCTGCTCAGCTTTGTGCAGGAGTACCATGCGGGTCGCGCCGTCGAAGCGCTGCGCGAACGGGTGCAACCACGCGTCCAGGTGCTGCGCGACGGCCAGTTGATCTCTTCCTCCCCGGAGGAACTGGTGCCAGGAGACGTCGTTCAACTCTCGGCGGGAAGCCTGATCCCCGCCGATGGGGTCGTGTGGGAGGCGGACGATCTCTTCGTCAACCAGGCGGTCTTGACGGGAGAGACCTTTCCCGTCGAGAAGCACTCGGGAAAGGCCGAGGCGGAGGCAACGCTCGCGGAGCGGACCAACTGTGCCTTCACTGGGTCGACGGTCCGTACCGGATCGGCGCGGCTGCTGGTCTGCCAGACGGGGATGCGCACCGAATTTGGTGCGATCGCCTCGCGGCTGACGCTGCGCCAGCCCGAGACGGCCTTCGAGCGGGGGATCGCCCGCTTCGGCATCCTCTTGACGCGGGTCATGGGTCTGCTGATGTTCCTCGTCTTCGCGGTCAACGTCCTCTCCAACAAGGCCCCGATCGACTCCCTCCTCTTTGCGGTGGCCCTGGCCGTCGGGATCGCGCCGGAACTCCTCCCAGCGATCATCAGCGTCACCCTCTCGCGGGGTGCCCAGCAGATGGCCCAACAGGGAGTGATCGTCAAGCGCCTCTCCGCCATCGAAAATTTCGGGAGCATCGACGTGCTCTGCACCGACAAGACAGGGACCTTGACGGTCGGAGTCGTCCAGTTGGACGGCGCGGTCGATCCGCTCGGGCAGCCCTCCGAGGAGGTTCGGCGCGCGGCCGGCATCAACGCCGCGCTGCAGACAGGTCTGCTCAATCCCCTTGACGAGGCGATTCTGGCCTCGGTCCAGGTCGATCTCTCCCGCCTGGAGAAGGTCAAAGAGATCCCCTACGATTTTGTCCGCAAGCGGTTGAGTGTCCTCGTCGAGGAGGCAGGCGAGCGGACGCTCTTCACCAAAGGGGCCTTCGAGCCGGTGCTGGCGGTCTGCCACGAGGTCGTCGGGAAGGGGGGGAAGCGCGAGCCGATCGACACGCCCCATCGGGAGGCGCTCCAGCAGCTCTTCCGCGACTGGAGCGATCGGGGGTACCGGGTCCTCGGCGTGGCTTCGCGTACACTGGCAGTGCAGGCCAACTACTCGGTCGCCGATGAGACAGAGATGGTCTTCCTCGGGTTTTTGCTCTTCTTCGACCCTCCGAAGCCGGGGATGAACGATACCCTCCAGGCGATGCGCGACCTGGGCATCGAACTCAAGGTGATCACGGGCGACAACCACCGCGTCGCCCTCCACGTCGCCCGCCAGGTCGGGCTTGAGGTCGAGGGGCTCTTGACCGGTCCGCAGCTCCATCAACTGCACGACGAGGCCCTCTGGCAGCTCGCCGAGCGGACGACCATCTTTGCCGAGGTCGACCCCAACCAGAAGGAGCGGATCATCTCGGCTCTCCAACGCACTGGGCACGTCGTCGGGTACCTGGGGGATGGAATCAACGACGCGCCCGCCCTCCGTCTCGCCGATGTCGGCGTCTCGGTCCACAATGCCGTCGATGTCGCGCGGGAAGCCTCCGACTTCGTCCTCCTCGAACAGAGCCTCGATGTCCTGCGCCAAGGCATCGAAGAAGGGCGCCGCCTCTTCGCCAATACCCTCAAATATGTCTACACGACAACCAGCGCCAATTTCGGGAACATGGTGAGCATGGCCGGGCTTTCAGTCTTCCTGCCCTTCCTGCCGCTTCTCCCGACGCAGATCCTGCTCAACAATTTTCTCTCGGATATTCCAGCGATGGCGATCGCCTCGGACGAAGTCGACCGGGAGCTGATCGACCGTCCGCGACGCTGGGATGTTCGCCAGATTCGCAATTTCATGCTGGTCTTCGGACTGATCAGTTCGCTCTTCGATTTTCTGACTTTTGGGCTGCTGCTGCTGGTCTGGCGAGTCTCCCCAGAGGAGTTTCGCACGGCTTGGTTCCTCGAATCGCTCTTCACCGAGCTGCTGATCCTGTTCGTCGTGCGCACCCGACGCCCCCTCCTCCGCAGCCGGCCCGGTCGCGCCCTCTGGGTCAGCACGTTGCTGGTCGCAGTGGGTAGCGTCCTGCTCCCCTGGTTGCCCTATGTCGCCAGTTGGTTCAACTTCGTTCCGCTGCCAGCCGCGCTGATGGGACAGCTCCTCGTCATCACCCTGCTCTACCTCGCCTGCAGTGAGCTGGCGAAGCGGGCGATTGCCCACTGGCACTGGCCAACCCAGTGGCGTTTGCCCCACATTCCCGACCTGCCCCGCATCCCTTGGAGAGACTGAGCGCAGACTACGGGCGCTCAGTCAGATGGGGCGGTTGGAGACTTGCCTTGTCGCAAGCCTTGACGGAGATCAAAGGCCCGCACGACGACATAGGCGAGGAGGGCAAAGACGAAGAAGACCAGCAGTAGCCAAGCGATCCCCTGCAGCGCGCTGATGACCGTGTGGTAGAGCTCGAAGATCCAGCGCTCAGTGGTCAGAGCGACCACCGTCCCCTCCTTGTTCTGATTGAGGTACTTCTCATAGTCCCAAACGCGCACGCCATTCGAGACGCCGACGACGAGGATGGCGAAGCGGAGGTACTTGCTCCAGACCAAGCTGATCTCGTCATCGATGATCCGGCGCAGGATCGACTCGATCGAGGGGCCAAAGAGTCTCGCCACCAGCCAAGAGACCCCCAACGATAAGATCAAGGTGACCAGCAGAAGCAGGAGGATCATTGACATTCCTTTCTATTACGAGGAAGCAGTGGCTTCGAACCGACGGAGCGTGGAAGCAGCCAGTCCCCACTGACGATCAGCGAAGAAGCTGCTGCGCAAGGGGAGAGAGGAGGAGAATCGTCACGTGGGGATGGATCTTTTCGATTTTCGTATCCTTCCCCTGGCCCGTCATCTCGGTGATCAGCGACGAAGCCCCCTCCATCCGCGTGTCAAGCACGACCAAGTCCGCCTTGATCAAGTCGTCCGGAAGCGGTCCCGCAAAAATTTGTGGCTGATAGGCGAGGTTGTACTCCCGCATTTGGGCAGCGGGCAGATAGACCCCATGAAGCAGCAGGCTGTGCGGGAGACGCCATGGTTGATCGAGTGCTCCTGTGACGAGGTGGGTGATCTGCAGGGGGGCTGCCCCGGGCCAATTGACCAGCCGATCCCGACGCTCCCTCACCCAGTCATCCAGGCTGATCTGGGCTTCGGTACGGATCCGCAACGGCAACCATCCCCAAGCCCGCCGCTCGTTCCGCCCAACATACCAGCCGCTTGCCTGTATCCCGACCATCAGGATGAGCAGGCAGAAGAGGACGATCGGCTTTTTTCCGCGCTGCGCCCAGCGCACCCAAGTTGATGCGGCCGCCGGAAAGAGGAAGACAAAGTAGAGAAGGACATACCGTAACTGTGGTCGCCAACCAGACTGGAGGGCCATCCAGAGGGTGAAGAGGAGGTGGGTCGCAAACAGCCACCCAAAAAGATCGTCGCGCCAGCGCTTTCGACCGGCCCACAGCCCAAGAAAGCCTGGAATGACCACCAACAAGGAGGGGACAACGGCCGGCATGAGGAAGATCTGCCCCAGTCGATCTATCAGGGAAAAGCCGTGGACACGGTTCTCGCTGGATTTGAGGGATCGATAGGTCTCGACAAAGTCGAAGTAGGAGCCCCCCATCCACCAGGGCTCCACCCATTGCCAGAGACAAGCGATCACCGGCAGGATCATCATCTGGAGCCCTTGTCGCCGGGGGCGAACGTGCCAACCAAACCATCCGGCGAAGAGGGCGATCAGCAGGACCCCTTCGTGCCGCAGCAGAACCGCCAGTGCCAAACAGAGGCCCGTGGACCAAGCGTGACGAGCCCGTCCTTCTGCCCGTGCCTGTTCCGCAAAGTAGAGGGCCCCGAAGACGAGCAGAAGATAAGGGATCTCGACCCAATACGAGGACGTCAACCAGATGTGGGTCCAGTTGAAGGCCAGGAACAGCATGGCCACCGCGGCCGTCAACTCCCCGTAGCCTGGCCGAACCGCGGCTCGCAGGACGAAGAGGGAGCCGATTCCCATCAACAGGTTGAGCCCTCGCGCCAACCAGACCGGCTCTTTCCAGATCCAGATCAAGGCTCCTAACAGATAGTGGTGTAAGGGTGGCCACACCCCCGACAGTCCTTGCCATTGCGGATGCGCCGCCCATTCCACCGCGATCCACAACCGCTGCAGGCCATCCCCACCCGGGTCCAGATCCCCCCAGATGACGGCGATCAACCGGAGGGTGAGCCCTCCAAGGATGGCCCCAACCAGCACCCGTCGCGCGACATTTGTCTCTTGATCCATCCCGGCAGACTCTCCCCCCTCCGCGATCTTCCCCGCCAACCTCGCATCCTCTCTCCACCATCCTTGCCGGTCATCCTCACCGGCCATCTTCGCCGTGACTGTGGTTGATCCATTTTATGGCGGCGCGGACACTGATAAGCCTTTTCTAACACTGGAGAGGTAGAATGTCGACCGTTATCGTTGACACCAAATATGACAATTACCCCCACGCTGAAGGCGGGGGGTTCAATTGCGTCAAGACAACAGGGATCGCGGTTGACGATCCTGTTCATCAACTTGAAGGAGAAGGAGAAAACGATGCAGAAAGTGGAAACTTACAAGCAGACCCTGCGCTGGGCCGTGGCGGTAGCGTGTATCACCTTGATGACCATTCCTGTTTGGGCTCAGTTTGAGACGGCAGTGGTCCTCGGGACGGTGCGGGACCCAAATGGAGCAGTCCTGCCAGGAGCGAAGGTCACCCTGCGAAATACCGCGACCGGGATTACGGCAACCACGACAACCGACCCGAACGGGGACTACCTCTTCCCTTCGGTGAAGATCGGCGCCTACCGCGTGACGGCGGAGTTGGCGGGCTTCTCGACCGGTGTGGTCGAGGAGGTGGCGGTGACGGTCGAGGCACGGAAACGGGTCGATCTTGCGCTGCAAGTGGGAGCGGCGACGGAGGTGATCACGGTCAGCGGTCAAGTGCCCTTGCTCGAGACAGACTCCAGTTCCAAGGGGCAGATCATTGGTGAGAAGCAGATGACCAATCTGCCGATCCTCGGGCGGACCTACTCATCGCTGGCGCTGCTGGCACCCGGGGTTCGTCAATCGCAATCGGGCAATCAGGGAGACATCTCGTTCCGGCGCGAGGGGGCCTACAACGTCAATGGGCAGCGGAGTGTCTACAACAACTTCCTGCTCGACGGGATCGACAACAACTTCTACGGAACGACCAATCAGGGATTCTCCAATCAAGCCGTCCAGCCTTCACCCGATTTTGTGGCGGAGTTCCGGATGTCGGTCAACACCTACAGTGCGGAGTATGGCCGGACGACGGGTGCGGTGATGAACGTCTCGACGCGAAGTGGCACCAACGAATTCCACGGTCGTGCCTGGAACTTCCTGCAGAACACGGCGCTCAACGCGGCCGGCTTCTTCCGGCCGATCGATGGGCGCAAGCCGCAGGTCAACCGCAACCAGTTCGGGTTTGTCTTTGGCGGACCGATCGTGCGGGATCGGACGTTCTTCATGCTCGATTATGAGGGATCGCGTTGGATTCAGAGCCCCTTCGGGCTGGCCTCCCTGCCGACGCTCGATCAACGGCGAGGGATTCTGGGGACAGACGTGCGGGTACCGTACGACTTTGTCGATGACCAAGGGAGGACGATCACTGCCGGAACGGTGATTGCTGCCGGGCAGCCTGTCCCGATGACACGGTTCGCACGCACGGTCCTGGGCAATCTGCCAGCCCCCAACCGACCCGGTGGGGGTGCCTTCGGGGTGGCCAACAACTATGGTGGGTTCATTCGGAACCGCCTCTTTGAGGACAAGGGAGATCTGAGACTCGACCACACCTTCAGTGATCGACTGAGTGGGTTTGCGCGGTACAGCCACCGGCGGCAAACGATCCAGCAGCCGGGGCTGATCACCGGGTTCTCCGGCGGAAACGCCATCGGGAACCTGGCGAGCTACAACCAGCAAGGAGTTGGCGGAGTCACTTGGACGGTCAACCCGAAGACGGTGCTCGACTACCGCTTCGCGGTGACGCGATTGGGAATGGATCGATTGCCCGCATCAGTCGGTGGGCCGAGCATGCGCGAGCTCTTCGGGATCACTGGGCTGCCGGAAGGTGCGCGCATTCAGGGCGGGATTACCCCGCAGGATATCGGTGGGCTGGGCACACGAATCGGTCGTCAGTCGACCAATCCGCAATCCCAATTCCCGACGACGATCAATTCACGGCTGAACATGACCTTCCTCGCCGGCCGTCACAGCCTCAAGACGGGCTACGAGTATGTCGCGCTCAACCAGACTGTCGATGACACCAACCCCCTCTACGGCATCGACAACTACGGCGGAGGATTCAGCCGCCCGAACACGACGGTGGGAGCGACCTACTTCCACAACTTGGCAGACTTCTTCTTTGGGGCCCGCAACAACTATCAGCTCGCGACGCAGGCCCGGGCAGAGATGCGCCAGCGGTTCCACTACTGGTATCTCCAGGACGACTTCAAGCTGTCGTCGAAGGTGACGCTCAACCTTGGGCTTCGGTACGAGCTGGTGACGCCGGTCTACGACGCCAACAACCGCTTGGCCAACTTTGATCCGACCACCCGTTCAGTGGTAGTCGCGCAGGACGGGTCGGCCGCCGAACGGGCGATCCGCGACCTCGATACCAACAACTTCGTTCCGCGGGTCGGGCTCGCGTGGCAGATCTTCGACAAGACGGTCCTGCGCACCGGCTATGCCCTCGGCTACAACTACTGGAACCGAATGGCCAGTGCCGAGCTGATGAATACCAACGCACCATTCGTCACGCGGGCCTCCGTGCAGAATACGGCGGCGACCCTCGGGAACGTCTGTACGGGCAACAACTTCAGTGGCTGCTTCCGGCGAACGCAGGATGGGTACCCAACCAACCTCCTCTCGAGCCCGGGCAGCGTGATCCTCTACATGCCACGGGATCTTCCCTGGAGCGACGTCCAGAACTGGCACGTGACCATCCAGCACCAGTTGACCCGCAACACGATGGTGGATGTCGCCTACGTCGGCAATCGCGGAAGCAACCTGCCGATCCTGCCCGATTTCAATCAGGCACGACCGTTGACGACGGCGGAGCTGGCCCTGCCGGCGGCCCAGCGCCCCTCGCTCCTCGATCGACGGCCAATTCAGAGCGTGACCATCCCCGGCGTCGGTCCGGTCCGGGTGGGTAACATCACGGCTATCCTGCCGGATGGCTTCTCCAGCTACAATGCGTTGCAGGTCAAGGTGGAGCACCGCGCCAACTCCCTGCTGCTCCTCAACTCCTTCACCTACTCCAAGGCGATCGACAACTCGTCCCAGGTGCTCGAGGTCAGCAACGGAGGCTCTCCCAACCCGCAGAACGTCCTTGACCCGAGGAATGACAAGGGACCGTCGAGCTTCGATCAGCGCTTCAACAACACGACGAGCCTCGTCTGGGAGGTCCCCTTTGGCAAGGGGAAATGGCTGGGCGGAGCGATGCCTGCGGCCCTCGACGCGGTCATCGGCGGCTGGGCGATCAGCAGCACCGTCTGGCTGCAGAGCGGGCAGCCGCTCAACCTTCGCTACGCCGACTTCGACCAGCGACTCTCCGATGGCCAGCCCGACTTCCTCGGCGGTGTTGCCTTGCGGCCCAATGTCACCGGCGGGCCGCTCCGCTCGACCGAGGCCCAGCGCAACGCCCTTGGTTTGAAGGAGTTCGAGTACTTCTTCGACCGCACCAAGATCAGCGTCCCGACGGCAGATCAACCCTTTGGAAACTTGGGGCGCAATGCTGTCTACGGATTCCCTTTCTACCAGGTCGATTTTGGACTGCAGAAGAACTTCCCGCTCCGCGCCCTCAATGAGGAAGCCCGGATCGAGTTCCGCGCCGAGTTCTTCAACTTCTTGAATCGGACCAACTTCAGCGCTCCGGTCGTCGACGTCCGCAGCGCCGCCTTCGGGCGGGTCACCAGCACGTTCGACCCACGCATCGTGCAGTTTGCCCTCAAACTGCACTTCTAATGCTCGCCTTGGCGGGGAGGCTGGGATCGATTCCAGCCTCCCTGCTTGACCAGGCAGCAGGGCCGGCTTCTCTCGAGGGCCGGCCCTCTCTTTTTTTCTTTCCTCAAAAAAAGTTGCCGAGAGGGACAAAAAAGGCGGGGGAGGAGCGTCTAGTATGATGGAAGCAAGCGCTTCCAACAATGTGTGAGTTTCGCGTGCGGCATGCGTTTGTTTACAAGCGATGCCGCTTTTTTTTGCCTGGGGGAAGCCCTTCGTCCGTCAAGGCAGGAGAAGTCTGGGTAGGCGCGTCTGGCTCGAGCGGCCCTCGGGTAGTTGTCGATGTACTTGTAGACGGCACTGGATCGGGGCAAGTCGCTTGGGGCCCCCTTCCGGTCACAGGCGGGAAGAGCTTCTCTCGGAACGCCTCGCGAGCCGGGACCAGAGCCGACCAGACCATCCACGCAGCGCGGAGCCACTCCACCCTGAGTGGGCTTCGACACGGGTGTAGAGAATGGCGAGGAGGATCATGGCACTGATCATCAGCAGGGCTGAGAGGATCGAGGGCCCGATCCCTAGACAGCGCGAACAGAGGCGATCGATCCCGGGTGACCACGCGCTGCCGTAGAGCATGACCAAGTGGACCACATAGATGAGGAGGGTCCGCCGACCGATCGTCAAGAGAAGCGAAGGAACAGTGCGCACTCGTACCGAGAGCAGAACCAGCACGGTGATCAGCAAGAGGACCGAGCCGAGCCGCAGAAGAAAGAGATCGGGATTGACGATCCAGAACTCCTCTGATCCGACTCCAAATTCCTTGATCCTTCGAGCGACAAAGAAGAGGGAGACCATGGTTGTCCCCAGGAGCGCCAGCCGGATCCCCAGTCGACGCGCCGCGGCAAGGCCGGTGATCGCCGGAAAGTTTCTCCCCAGGTAGCGGGCCAGCACTCCTCCCGCCAAGATGTACCCCGCCCAGGGGAAGAGGGGGAAGAGGGAGCCCGTCTTCGAGAAGAGATAGGCGACGAGCCCTGGCGGCAACCAGCGTCCCCAGTCGACATACTCGGTGACGATCACGGCCAGGAAGAAGAAGAGCGACGAGACGCCGTAGACAAGCTCTTCCCGGATCCGGCTCCGTTCCGCCACCCAGGCTCCGAGCAGAAGCAGCAGCAGTCCAGACCCAATCAACTGGAGCACATCGACAGCCCAGAATCCGAGCCATCGTTCCGGGGGCAGTGAGAGCGCGGCGCGTGGGGAGCCGATCGGAAAGTGGAGCAGATAGCCCAGCACATAGAGCAGCAGCGCCCGGCGAACCCCCTTGCGCCAGCGTGGATTCCCTGCCAGGGGCTGCCCAGCCGAACGGAGCAGATAGACAAAGACCGTTCCCGTGGTCACCAGGAAGATCGGTGCCGTCATCCCGCGAACGTAGAGCCAGAGGTGGTAGAACCAAGACGAGTCCTGGCGGGAGGCATTGGCCAGCAGGACGTCGACGGTGTGGCCCTGGACCATCATCAGCACCGCCAGCGCTCGCAGCAGGTCGAGAAAGATCAGTCGTGGTGGTTTGGAGGACAAGACGCTCGCTTCTTCTCGCGTGATCAGCGCACGGGAAGAGGGAGAACTCCTCCTCTTCCCTTTTGACAGGAAACTCCGGTCGTCCGCGACCGGCACCGGACACCAAGCCATCCGGACTTGGGCGAAGAGACTGGGAACGTGATCTCTCCTCCTCTTCTTCAGTCGTCTGACTGGACAAAGCCGTTGATCGAACCAGAGGAGCAGCGCCCCACCTCCCTTACTTGCCGGGTAACACTAGCCGATCCGGAAGAGATCGCCAAGTGCGGCAAGGTCTGATTCGGCCTCGTACGACTCCCTGGCCTTGCCCCCCCCACCAGGGGCCACCCCACCGTCTGACTATTCAATCTCGGTATGACGTTCGAGGTACTTGGCCAAATTCAGAAAATCGGCAAGCGGGTAGCTTCGTCCACCAACCTTTTGAAAGGCCAATTGGGGCCGGGTCTTCTTGACGATGTGTTCTCCCCAGTAGAGCAGCGAGAGGCTGTGGCGGATATGGGCATACCGCGGATGAACAAATTTGCATTTGCCATCCGTCTTGAGGTACGACGCAAGATGCTTCCGCAGGTGGGTCAGAAAAAGCTCATTCCGCTCCTCCTCCGCCGGCATGTACCCGTTAATGAAGGCAAACATCTCGGCCTTCGTGTTGATCTCCCGCACGTGTTGAAAGGTCCGGAGGATGACGTCGGCGTTCTTGGCAATTCCGAGCGGCGTCAGGAGGGTCGGAATCAGGCAGTAGTCAAACCGCTCGACCAAGCTCGAGGGATTCTCTGCCAGGACGGGGGAGCAATCACAGATGACCACTTTCGCCCCCCGAACGTCTCCCTGAGGCCACTGATCGGGTGAGAGAACGGTGATTGTCGAACCAGGCTGGTCCCGCTGGACGGGCGGGACGAAGAGGGAGGCGCTCCCGGTAGGGTTGGAAGGATCCACCGCAAAGAGCTTTTGCAGATTTCGATCCGGATCGAGGTCAAGCAGAGCTACCTCATGCCCCATCAGGGCGAAGGCCCCGGCCAAGTGGGCGGCGACCGTCGTCTTGCCGACGCCCCCTTTGCTGGTGAAGACCCCGATATATTTGCGCTGCTCGAACTCTCCGGAGGCGGTCTCCCCACCGTCCAGCTCAGCTGGATAGACCCACCGCAACTTGCCCTCAGTGAAGGTCCCGAGGCGAAAATGGGTCATCTCCGACGCTTGAACATAGGTCGAAACGGAGTCGTAGTAGCCCTGACTCGTGATCAGCCAGACCTCGGAGAAACGCTGCCGACACTCCTTCGACTCAAGAAAGTCGATCACCTTCTCCACCTGGTTGACATTGCACCTTGTCTGATAGTCCTTGACCTGGACAGCGATTCGCCTCCCCAGGCGATGCAACTCAAGCGCGAATCGTGATTCGTGCTTGCCAGGATAGGAGACATAGTACCCCTGCTGCTCGAAGGTGCCGGCGACAACGTCGACAAACGACATGGGTTCCTCCAAAAAAAGATGCAAAGAAAGAAGAAGATGGGTGGGGTTACAAACCCTATCGAAAAGAGCTTCATCATCCCGTCCCGTGACGATTTCGTCAAGGAATCTGCCGGACGGAAGAGGGAAAAAGATCAACAGCCAATGGTCTGGACCTTTGACCAAGAGCGGCTCGATGATTGCAACAACGACCATTCCTTGATCCCTCATCTTGCAACACCTCTTACTTGATTCCCTCAATCAACTGACCTATCTTGAGCGTATTGCTGCCAAACTTCTGGGGATTGAAAACGGGAAGAGAACACCCGTGAACCGACAGTCCGATCTGGCAAAAACAGGCCATCAACCACGAGAAGGTCGTGGGGCACCCGTAGCTTGGATTCAGTTTTCCTGTGGGAAGAGAGTGGAAGAGCAATGGACATTGCAAGGTTACAACAACCCGGATCGACGGCCCAAGGCCAAAGACAGCGACGCTGGGCCATCGGGTTGGTGCTGCTGGGGGCAGTGCTCGTCGGACTTCTGGTGGAAGATCGATGGGGGGTTAAAGCGACAACTCGCCCGATTGGGTTCAACCGGGAGATTCGACCGATTCTCTCCGAGAGCTGTTACGCCTGCCATGGGCCGGACGCCGGGGCCAAGAAGATCCGCTTGCGGCTGGATACCGAAGCGGGGGCGACGGCGGACCTGGGCCGGGGGAGACGGGCAATTGTCCCGGGCGATCCCGCGCAGAGCGAACTGGTCCGGCGGATCACCCATCGCGACGAGGCGCGGCGGATGCCGCCGGTCGATTCCCCCCACCGGTTGACCGAGCAAGAGATCTCCCTGCTGACCGAGTGGATTCGTCAAGGTGCCAAGTGGGAAGCCCACTGGGCGTTCATTCGCCCTGAACGGCCCGCGCTGCCAGAGGTGCAGAATCGATCCTGGATTCAAAACGGGATCGACCATTTCGTCCTGGCCCGTTTGGAAGAGGCCGGGCTCAAGCCGAGCCCGGAGGCCAATCGCGCCACCCTCCTGCGGCGTGTCTCCTTCGACCTGACGGGGCTGCCTCCAACGCCGGCGGAGCTCGATGCTTTTCTGGCAGACTCGGCCCCGAATGCCTATGAAAAAGTCGTCGACCGGCTCCTTGCGAGTCCCCGCTATGGTGAGCGGATGGCCTTCAAATGGCTGGATGCGGCGAGGTACGCCGACACCAACGGCTATCAGATCGATGGAGAGCGCTTCATGTGGCGCTGGCGGGACTGGGTCATCGACGCGTTCAATCGCGACCAGCCGTTCGACCAGTTCACGATCGAGCAGCTTGCCGGGGATCTCCTGCCACAGCCAACAATGGAGCAACGCATCGCGACAGCGTTCAACCGCAACCATCGACTCAATTCCGAGGATGGGATCGTGCCGGAGGAGTACCAGGTCGAGTACGTCGTCGATCGGGTCGACACGACGGCGACGGTCTTCCTCGGTCTGACGATGGGCTGTGCGCGGTGCCACACCCACAAGTACGATCCCCTCTCTCACGAGGAGTATTATCGATTCTACGCCTACTTCAATAACATCCCTGAGGATGGCCGGGCGCACAACTTCGGCAACTCGGCCCCTTGGATCACCGCCCCAACCGAAACGCAGCGGGCCCGGGGGGAGGAGATCGACCGCCAGATCGAGAAGATCGAACAGGAAGTAGCCCGAGAGACAGCCGCGCACGAGGACCAGATCGAAGAGTGGGCCCGCGGACTCGCCAAGGAGCCGCCGCGCCACTGGTTTCCAACGCGGGAGCTGACGACACGACACGCTTTCGATCCCGACCAACCCGTCGAACTGGTCGCGACGGTCGACCACATCGACATGGCGCGGCCGGATGAGGACCTCGGGACCCGGGAGAAGCTCGACGTGAAGAAGACCGGGTTTCGGGAGGGAACACCACGCTACCTGCCCTCCCCGCTCGGGAAAGGGGCAGCCTTCGATGGGCGACTCTTCTTCGATGCCGGGAATGTCGGGAACTTCAATTTCCGGGATCGACTGGTCGACTACAAGGATCAATTCGCCATCTCCGCTTGGTTCCGGGCGGACTCCGAGCAGAGCGGCGCGATTGTCACCCGGATGAAGGATGGGCCCTACGAGAAAGATGGCAACCTGCCGAAGGCGCGGGGCTACGGGCTCTTCCTCATCGACGGGAAGCTCCACTTCAACCTGGTGGGGGTCTGGGCGGACGACTCTTATCGAGTCGAGACGGCCGAGAAGGTCTCGCTGGGAGAGTGGCACCACGTCGTGGCGATCTTCGACAGTACGCTCCCCTATGACCGGGCCCAGATCTATCTCGACGGAAAGCGGCAGGCGATCAAGCTCAACAATGGGCGCCTCTTCCGCACCTTCAACGACGGTGGGGGACTGTTGCGAATTGGGGGCGGCGGAGGGCCCGAGTACCGGTTCCGGGGGGCGCTCGACGAGGTGCGCATCTACAAGGTGGCACCGGACGAAGAGGCTCTCGCCGTCCTGGCGACCGCCGATTCAATCCAGAAGATTGCGACGATCCCGCCATCGCAGCGGAGCCACGGACAACGACTCAAATTGACACGGGCGTGGTTGAACGAGAGGGCCCCGAAGGAGTTGCGGGCGCGGGAGGCGAGACGGGAGCAGCTCCTCGCCACACGACGCTACCTCGAATCACAGTTTCCGACGGTCATGGTCATGGAGGAGCGGCCGGAGCCGCGCCCCACGTTCCGCCTGCGGCGAGGCGCCTACGATCAGCCGGCAGAACGGGTCGAGCGCGGCATCCCGGCCGTCCTGACCGAGGGTGCGCCGGGATGGGCTCCTGCCAACCGGCTGGAGCTGGCGCAGTGGCTGGTCAGCCGGGAGAATCCGCTGACGGCGCGCGTCACCGTCAACCGGTTCTGGCAGACCCTCTTCGGAACGGGGATCGTCAAATCGGTCGAGGACTTTGGGCTGCAGGGGGAACGGCCTTCCCATCCGGAGCTGCTCGACTGGCTGGCGGTCGAATGGATGGAAGGGGGAGGGGAGCCGAGTCGTCGCTGGTCGGTCAAGCATCTCCTCAAGACGATCGTCATGAGTGCGACCTACCGGCAGGACTCCCGGCAACCTGCCGAGACGAGCGATCCTGAGAACCGGTTGCTGGCACGGGGACCGCGCCTGCGCTTATCCGCCGAGATGATCCGTGATCAGGCACTGCTGGCGGCGGGCCTGCTCGTCGAACGGATCGGAGGGCCCTCGGTCAGGCCATATCAGCCGCCGGACCTGCTCAAAGACATGGTCTTCTCGAACATGACCCGCTACACCCCTTCGACGGGGGATGGACTCTGGCGGCGAAGCCTCTACTCGCATTGGAAGCGGACCATCCTCAACCCAACCATGCAGGTCTTCGACGCCTCGCCCCGCGAGCAGTGCGCTGTGCGGGACGTCCGCACCAATACGCCGCTGCAGGCACTCAACCTGATGAACGATGTCACCTACCTTGAAGCGGCGCGCTTCCTCGGCGAGCGGATGCTGCGGGAGGGGGGAACCACGGTCGCCGAGCGGCTCGCCTGGGGCTTCCGGGTCGTCACCTCGCGTCCCCCAGGGAAGGAGGAGTGGGAGCTGCTCCAGGAGAACCTGACGGCCCAGATCAACTGGTACCGGGAGAATCCCAAGGAAGCCCGCCGCCTGCTGGAGGTCGGAGAACGGCGCAACGGTGCGGGTCTCGCCCCCTCCGAACTGGCGGCGTACACCTTGACGGCCAGCCTGATCCTCAACCTCGACGAGGCGATCACGCGGCCCTGACCTGTCATCGACGGATTGGAGAGACCTGGCAATGACGACAAACAAGACATACCGAGACGAGCCCACACGACCAACAGACCCAGCGTCAGAACTCGGGAGCCTCCTTTCGCGCCGGGCATTTCTGCGCGAGTCGACGCTCGGAGCGGCCGCCCTGGGCAGCCTGCTCTCGGCGGAAGGAGTCGTCCGGGCAGAGGGTGTGGAAGCGGCCCATGGGCCGCATTATGCCCCACGGGCGAAGCGGGTGATCTACCTCTACCAGTCTGGTGGACCTTCACAGCTCGACCTCTTCGATCCGAAGCCGGGACTGGAGAAGTACCGCGGGCAGAATCTGCCCGACTCGATCCGGCAGGGCCAACGATTGACGGGGATGACGGCTTTTCAATCGAGCTTCCCGGTGGCGCCAAGCCTCTTCCGCTTCGATCGTCACGGGCAGTCCGGTGCAACGCTCAGCGAACTGCTCCCCCACACCGCCAAAGTCGCCGATGATCTCTGCTTCATCCGCTCGATGCACACTGAGCAGATCAACCATGACCCGGCGATCACCGCGGCCCTCACCGGGTTTCAGCTCGCCGGACGGCCGAGCATGGGCGCCTGGATCGCCTATGGCCTCGGCAGCGAGAATCGCGACCTGCCAGCGTTTGTCGTCATGGTCTCGATTGGAACGGGAAATTCCGGCGACCAGCCGCTCTACGATCGGCTCTGGGGAAGTGGATTTCTCCCCTCCCAGTACCAAGGGGTCAAGTTTCACAATGGGCGGGATCCGGTGCTCTTCCTCTCCAACCCACAGGGGGTCGAGGCCCAAGTCCGGCGTCGATTCCTCGACGACCTCGCCCGCCTCAACGAGAAGAACGCCGCCAACGTCGGGGACCGGGAGGTCCTCGCGCGGATGGCCCAGTACGAGATGGCTTATCGGATGCAGTCCTCCGTGCCAGAGCTGACCGACCTCTCCCGCGAACCGGAGCGGACCCTCGAACGCTATGGTCCAGACGCGCGGAAGCCGGGAACCTACGCCGCCAACTGCATCCTCGCTCGACGACTGGCGGAGCGCGGAGTTCGCTTCATCCAGCTCTTCCACCGCGGCTGGGACCAACACAACAACTGTCCGAAACAGATCCGGAATCAGGCTCGTGACGTCGATCAGCCGACCGCGGCGCTGCTGACGGACCTCAAAGAGCGCGGCATGCTCGATGACACGCTCGTCATCTGGGCGGGGGAGTTTGGGCGCACCGTCTACTCCCAGGGAGCGCTCACGCCGGAGAACTACGGGCGCGACCACCATCCGCGCTGCTTCACCGTCTGGCTGGCGGGTGCCGGGATCCGGGCCGGCCAGACGCTCGGCGAGACGGACGACTTCAGCTACAACATCACCCGCGATCCCGTCAGCCTCTTCGACCTCAACGCAACGATCCTCCACCTGCTGGGGATCGACCATACGCGCCTGACCTACAAATATCAGGGGCGCAACTTCCGGCTGACCGATGTCCACGGGGAACGAATCGAGCGGATTCTGGCCTGAGCCAGGATGGGGAGGTCACTCCCCCTGGAACTCGACCGTCGCAGTGCGGTACCCAAACCCTTCGGCAAGCAGCTTCATGATCGACTCGGCCGAGGCGCGGTATTGCGCGCGATACTCCGTGACGAACTCGCTGACCTGCTTCTCCGCGGAAGAGCGTGCCTGCTGAATCAACTCATTCTCTTCCTGCACCGTGATCGGGTAGGTTTGGAACCATTTCTGGCCGGGCTGTTTGTCATAGACGATCAGGTCGCGAATGTGGAAATCGACCTTGACTGGAGGCATGACGATGCGGACCCGCTCCTCATCGATGCGTTGAATCGAAAACTCCTTCTGGCGTAAATCATATTTAAAGTTGAGATCAAACTTGAAGATGAGCGCGGCCTTCTTGGGAATGGAGAGGTTGTCGCGGTTGATCTCGGTCGTGACGATCTCCTTGAGCACGGCCTTCATGACGACGAGTTCTCCGATATTCCGGACGGTCGATTCGATGCTCCCCTCGACACGCGTCCTTCCCAGACGGGAGGTGCCATCAGCGGGCCAGAGGGAGAAGGCCAGAGCACCAGCCAGCAGGCCGACCACCAGGACGAGCAGGTAGCGAAGAAGCGGGTTGCGCATCGGTCCTCCAATCTCGACTGACTCGGCGTCACACGACGGCCGCGCCGAGCCTTATCCAGTCATCCCATCCACGCAGAACCAATCCGAGGATCTTCCCTCGTCTTGACCTCTCCATTGTGGCGTTTGGCAGGTGAGCCGACAAGCCCGCTCCCCCCTGGCTCGCGCATTGTACTTCCAGCACGGATGAGTGATGATGGTCCAGATTGAATCGATGACAGAGATCACAGAGTATGACCGACCGTTCCCCTTCTGAGAGATGACCATTTTCATGGGAGTAGAGAGGCCTTCGATCAGCCAAGAAGGAAAGTAAACAGACGATGAATGACGAATTTTTTGTCGATCAGGTGGAAAGAGAGGATCGCCCTCCGACGCGGCGGCGCTCCCCGGTGCTGCTCTTTGGGCTCATCCTTCTCTTCTTTCTCTTTGTCTGGCCCGCGGTCGTCGGGTTCTATACGGAGTGGCTCTGGTATCTGGAGACAGGCTATCAACGGGTCTTCTCGACGCGGCTGGTGACGCAACTAGCACTCGGCGCGGGAGGATTCGTGCTGGGAGCCCTCTTGATCTGGGTCAACCTGCGACTGGCACTGCGAGCCGGAGCAGGCGTGCAGCGGACAGTTCGCTATTTCTCCGTCAACAATGAGCGGTTGGAGTTGCCGGACATCGCGGGGTTCATCCGGCGCTGGCTCTTCCCGATCGCGCTCGTCGGAGGGGCATGGGTCGGATTGCAGCTCTGGGCCTCGTGGGAGATTGTCCAGCAATTCTGGCATCGGAGCAGTTTTGGGGAGCAGGATCCGATCTTTGGCCAGGATCTCTCCTTCTACTTCTTCACGTTGCCAGTGATGGAAGTTGGATCAGCGGTCCTGCTCCAGCTCCTCGTCTTGATCATCGGAGGCGTCCTCGTGCTGCAGTTGATGCCGCTGCTCTCAGGAGGGAGGGGCAAGGAGTCCGCCTGGATCAGCAGCTTCGGGCGGCGCCACCTGCTGGTGCTCGGCGCGCTCTTGATGGGAATCATCGCCTGGCGTACCCGGCTGGAGATGTACCAGCTTCTTTACTCGGAGCGGGGACCGGTTTTGGGCGCGAGCTACACCGACCTGCACGCCCTGCTTCCCGTGCTCAAGGTCGAGTTCTTCCTGGCACTCTTGCTGGCGGTCGTGGCGTTGGCCAGCCTGATCGTCGCCCGCAACTCACTGCTGCTGGTGGGAATCGTCCTCTACGGACTGGTCCTGGTCGGGGGCAAGTGGCTCTACCCCTCGTTCGTCCAGCGCCTCTCGGTGGCCCCAAACGAGCTGGTCAAAGAGACACCGTACATCCAACACAATATCGCGGCGACACGAAAGAGCTTCGGGATCGACGCCGTCGAAGAGCGCGAGATCTCTGGGGAGAAGACACTCACCCGGGCGGACATCGACGCCAACCGCCCCACCATCAACAATATTCGACTGTGGGATCACGAGCCACTCCTCGAGACCTTTGGACAGTTGCAAGAGATCCGGACCTATTACGACTTCAACTCGGTCGACAATGATCGCTACCTCATCAATGGAGAGCTGCAGCAGACGATGATCTCTCCCCGGGAGATCAATGTTGGCAGCCTGCCCAATCGCAATTGGATCAACGAGCGGCTGACCTTCACCCACGGGTTTGGCATCACGTTGGGGCCGGCCAACCAAGTGACGACGGAAGGACTTCCCGTCCTCTTCACCAAGGATCTGCCACCGGTGACGACGGTTCCCTCGCTCAAGGTCGAATCTCCAGAGATCTACTACGGCGAGCTTTCACACGATCCGGTCTATGTTCGAACCTCCGCCCAGGAGTTCAACTATCCCGCCGGAGAGGAGAACGTCTACACCAACTACAAAGGAACCGGCGGTGTTTCGCTGGGAAGCTACTGGCGACGGCTGGTCTTTGCGACCCGCTTCGGCGACATGAAGCTGCTCCTCTCCGACGACATCACTGCGGAGAGCCGAGTCCTCTTTCATCGCAACATCATGACCCGGCTCAGCCGGATTGCGCCCTACCTGCGCTTTGATCAGGATCCCTACCTCGTCATCTCCGAAGGGCGGCTCCACTGG
The DNA here is from genome assembly GCA_049317725.1 of Blastocatellia bacterium. Classification (GTDB taxonomy): domain Bacteria; phylum Acidobacteriota; class Blastocatellia; order RBC074; family RBC074; genus CAIOZW01. The sequence continues at coordinate 2,889 of JBMOHS010000016.1, read as the reverse complement.
GTCGCCGACGGGTATACCGTCAGCAATCGCTACCCGTACGCGCAGCGGGTGGGTGGCATCAACTACATCCGCAACTCGGTCAAGGCGGTCGTCGACCCGTACCACGGTCGGGTAACGCTCTATCGGGCCAACGTCAAAGATCCGATTCTTGAGACGTGGGAGAAGATCCTGCCCGGCACTTTCCGCCCCCTCTCCGAGATGTCGGCGGATCTCCGGGCCCATCTTCGCTATCCCGAGGACATCTTCAGCCTCCAGACGGCGGTCTATTCGACCTACCATATGGAACAGCCACAGGTCTTCTACAACAAGGAAGACCAGTGGGAGCTGGCGACGACGCAGGAGGCGGACGGGCGCGCCAAGACGATGAGCCCTTATTATGCGGTCATGAAATTGCCCGGGGAGCAGAAAGAGGAGTTCATCTTCATGCTTCCCTTCACCCCACGCCGCAAGGACAACCTCGCGAGCTGGATGGTCGCCCGGTCCGATGGCGAGAACTACGGGAAACTGGTCGTCTACCGATTCCCCAAGCAGCGGCTGGTCTACGGCCCTCGACAGGTGATGGCGCGAATCAACCAGGACGCGGAGATCTCCCGCCAGCTCTCGCTTTGGGACCAGCGGGGATCGAAAGCGATTCTGGGGACGCTCCTCGTCATCCCGATCGAGGAGTCGCTGATCTACGTGCAACCGCTCTATCTCAAGGCCAATTCAGGGAAGATCCCCGAGTTGAAACGGGTGATTGTCGCGGTCGAGAATCGGATCGCCATGGAGGAGACGCTCGATGCCAGCCTGACGCGGGTCTTCGGGGCAGGAACTGGGGAACGTCCCCCCGAGGGAGCCTCGCTCACCGAAGCCAGCGCCGCAGCCTCGGCCCTCCCTGGCGCGGCAGCCGCTGGGGCAGTGGCCGACACCTCCAGAAACTCCCTCGCCGTCCAGGCCCAGCAGGCCTATGACCGGGCCATCCAGGCCCAGCGCAATGGCGATTGGGCCCGCTACGGAGAGGAGCTGCAACGCCTCGGGACTCTCCTTCAACAGATGGCCCAGCCGGAGCAACCCAGACCCTGATCCGGACAGATCGGCTGATCAACGGGGCTGTCTTCTACCCAGGGGGCAGCCCTCCTCTTTTTTGGAAACAGAGCCCCTCGAACGGCTCAAAAGGATCGGCGGGCGCGATGAGAAAGCGGGCACAACGCGATGGGATTCACGTCAAGACCTATACTGGCTCCAACGCAGTACTGTTGGCGATGAATGTACCGGAAGAGCGGCGAAAGGGGCTGCTCGGATTTGCGATCGAACGCGAGCAGGTCTCCACTGGCAAGCGGCAATGGCTCCAAGGACTGCTCCACTTCCCCGGGGTCTCGCGAGAGCCGGGCGAGCCGACCTCGACTCAGGTTGCCCCAATCCAGCGGTTTCGCTGGTCGGACTACACTGTCCGCGCGGGAGAGAAGTACCGGTACGTCGTCCACGCCGTCTATGGCACGCCAGACCGTCTCCGCCTCGACCGGGGGCCGACCATCCTCGTTCATCCCCAGACACTGCTCAGCGGAAAGCAGATTGTCCACTTCAACCGGGCCGCCGCCGCCAGCCAAGCCTTCTCCCGCACCTTCCGGGACGTCGACCGGGCCATCGAAGAGGCCCGCCGTGCGGGAACCCTCGGTCAATACCAACTGCCCCCACGTGCCCTCAAATGGCTCAGCGACGGACTGCTCGAGCAGATTCTCGCTTTCCTGGCCCGCGCAACGGATGGAACTTGGGCGCTCGACATCGCCATCTACGAATACGAACTGGAGGCGATCGCCAAGGCCGTCGAAGCTGCCCACCAGCGGGGGGTCAAGGTCCGGATCGTCTACCACGCCAAACGCGGGGACAAACAGACCGCCATCAACGAAGACCACCTCCGCGGAATTCCAGACGAACTCAAGCGCCCCCGCGTCACCAGCCACATCTGCCACCACAAATTTATCGTGCTCAGCCGTCTTGGAAAGGAGGGAGTCCGACAACCCATCTCGGTCCTCAGTGGGTCAGCCAATTTCACCGAGAACGGCGTCTATCGCCAAGCCAATGTCGTTCACATCCTCGATCGCAAGGAGATCGCCACGGAGTATGTGACGCTCTTTGAGCAGCTCTTCCAGGGGGCAACCCCAGGGGAGACCCGGCGATTCATCACCACGCACGATCCGATCGACCTGCGCCCCCCGATCTTTGCCGGATTTTCGCCGCGGGCCACGCCAGAGGACCTCCAGGCCTTCATCTCCCTGATCCAGAGCGCGCGGCGGGATGTCCTCTTCTGCACCACCTTCAACCTCGACGACGAGGTCGAGAACGCACTGATCGGGGCACCGCACGACCAAGTACTGCGCTATGGGCTTGAGAATACGCGCAGCCGGATCACCGGCTTTCACGCCGACCGCACGGCCAGCTTCGTCGCCACCGCGATGCTCAAGGAAGGGCTTGAGGGCTTTTTACGGGAATCGACGCGGGGACAGCGCGGGAACATCCTCATCCATACCAAGGCGATCCTTGTCGACTTCACCTCCGAGAACCCGATCGTCATCAGTGGATCTCACAACTACTCGAAGACCGCCTCACAAGGCAATGACGAGAACTACCTCATCCTTCGCGCTGACCCGGATGTCGCCGACGCCTATGGCTGCGAGCTGCTTCGCATCTACGACCACTACCGGTTCCGCTTTCGCGTCACGCAACCCGCCCGAGCCCGGAATGGGAAGCCCTTCGCCCTCGATCCAACCGATCAATGGACGGAGGACTACTTCCAACCCAACAATCTGAAATGCTCAGACCGGGAACGCTTCTGCGAAATTGGTGGTTGAGCAGAATGTGTTGCCGGTTGTGGGATCCCCAGAGACTGCCTCTTTCGCCCACAGAACCGGT
>JBMOHS010000015.1:0-38785 GCA_049317725.1 Blastocatellia bacterium | reverse complement strand
GCGTGATGATAAAGGGCGCCTACGAGCGGCCCTTCCTGCGCCGTTTGGCGGAGACGCCCGCCGCAGCAAGAATACGGGGCGAGACTTCCGTCCCATTCGCTCCAGAGGGCTGGAACGTGCTTCCGGAGGATCCAGCAGTGGAGCTTCCCGCGATTGCAAGACGTGCGCGATTGCCTCGCCAGCGCTCCCACATCAGCATGAACGGCGAGGCAATGTAGATCGTCGAGTAGGTACCGACGATAATCCCGATGAAGAGAACCCAGGAGAAGCTCTTGAGGACCTCCCCTCCGAAGAAGAGGAGGGAGCAGACGGTCAGAAAGGTCAATCCAGAGGTGATCACCGTCCGGGAGAGGGTCTGGTTGACGGCCTCGTTGGTGAGGGTCTCGAGGGATTCGCGACGCCTGACGCGCATCATCTCACGGATCCGGTCGAAGATGACGATCGTATCGTTCATCGAGTAGCCGATGAGGGTCAGAAGCGCGGCAATAACCGTCAGGTTGATCTCCCACTGCATGAGGGAGAAGAAGCCCAGCGTGACCAGCACGTCGTGAATGATTGCGATGACCGAGCTGACCCCGAAGCCCCACGACTTGAAGCGGAAGGCAACGTAGACAAGCATGCCCAGGATCGAGACGAAGGAGACGAGGATCGCCCGGTTGCGGAGGTCGGCACCGACCTGCGGACTGACCGCTTCGAGGCTCTTGATCGCCGCCTTGCCGGTGAAGAAGTTCTGGGCGAGGGAGTCTCCCAATTGCGGGTCGATGCCGCTCAAGTTGCGAACCTCGCTCAGGTCTGAGATGAGTCCTTCACGCACATCTTCGCGATAGTCGACGATTCGCTTGGCGATCTCACTGGCCCTTGGTGCGTCGAGCCCAAGGCGTGCGGACAATTCAGAGGCGAGCTGATCCTGACCAAGAACATTGAGATCGATTTTGCCTGCCGTCGCGGGATCGTTGAGGGTTGCCAATGCCGAGAGCAGCTTGACCTTCCCGATATCCGCGTCGTCGCTGGCTTTCGCGGCCGTTGCCGATTGCCCCTCCTGCTGAATGACGGTAACCAGATTGGGAAGGCGAATCAGGACTTCATTACGAGCGGCCTGCCCAATGGGATCCGCGATCGGCTGAAGGGTCACCTTCTCGGTTTCAATACCTTGGCTGCCGAGGGCAGTGCGCACCCGCCCGAGGTCAGGAGCCCCATTGAACTTGACCGTCGCCAAGGTTCCACCGACGAAGTCGACGCCGAGATTGAACGGCTTCGTCTCCTCTCGACCGTCAAAAGCACGATAAAGGATTGAACCGAGCCCAAGCAGAATCAGCACCCAGGTCAGACCGATCATGAGCTTCTGCTTGCCAAGAAAATCGTAGTTGGTATTCTTAAAGATCTCGATCATGATTGAATACTAAATGCTCAGAGTTTCTGCGCGACGGCCACCGCGATGGATCGTCCAGAGGAAGAGCGAGCGCGAAACGTAAACCGCGGTAAAGAGATTGGCCAGCAGACCGATCGTCAGGGTGACCGCGAATCCGCGCACCGGCCCTGTCCCGAAGAAGTAGAGGAATGCCGCCGAGACGATCGTCGTAACGTGGGTATCGATGATCGTCACGAAGGCCTTGCCAAACCCGGTGTCGATCGCAGAGGCGACCATCTTGCCAGCGTTGAGCTCCTCGCGAATCCGCTCGAAGATCAGCACGTTCGAGTCGACGGCCATGCCAATACCAAGGATCACACCAGCGATTCCCGGCAGGGTCAGGGTCGCCCCAAACATCGCCAACCCCGCCAGCAGGATGATTAGGTTGAGGAAGAGCGCAACCACAGCATTAACGCCGGAGAATCGGTAGTAGACCAGCATGCAGATGACCACCAAGCCGAGCCCAATCAGGGAGGCGATGACACCCTGGCGGATCGAATCAGCCCCGAGGGAGGGACCAACGGTTCGCTCTTCGAGGTAGACCACCTTGGCAGGGAGCGCACCGGAGCGGAGGACGAGACCAAGGTCCTCGGCCTCCTGCTTGGTGAAGTTGCCCGAGATCTCCCCGCTGTCGGAGATGCGGCTGCGAATCGAGGGTGCACTCTTGATCTGATCGTTGAGGACAATAGCAAGGAGGTTGCCAATGTTCTTCTCGGTCCACTGCCCGAAGCGCTCATCTGCTCCCGGCTTGAGGCTGAAGGAGACGCGATAACCGGGTCCAGACTGACCGGGGACGCCACGGGCATCCCGCAGATCGGCACCGGTGATCACTGGGGTCTTCTCGACGAGATAGAAGCCCTCGAAGTTATTGCCATCCGCGCGGCGCTCACTGATCGGGAGCACATCACGGTCACTGGGGAGCGTCCCCCCAAGGGAGGCCAACGCCTCATCGCGCGTGGTGAAGAGTGTCCCCGGAGGAACAACGGCTTTGAGTTCCAGTCGGGCCTCGCCTTTGATCAGCTCCTTGACACGCTCAGGGTTATCGACGCCGGGCATCTGGACCAGAATCTGGTGATCTTCGGTCCGGCCGTGCAGCTGAATGGTCGGCTCGGCCACCCCGAAGGCGTCGATCCGTTGCTCGATAATCGTCTTGGCCTGATCGGTCGCCTCAGATCGGAAGAGGTCCGCCGCCGAGTTGTTGAGCGTAAAGGTCACCTGGGCGGGGGTCGCCGAGGTGCTCACCTCCCAGATGTCACTCCCGAAGATCGGCAAGAGTTTTTCGCGGATTTGCGTGTGGGCTTGCGTTCCCTCGGTGCGAACCACCAACTGCCCATTGCTCGGACTGTTGACGTCCTGGAAGGCAATGTTTCCTTTCCTCAACTCATCAACGGCCTTCTGGCGGTTGCCCTCGGTGAGAGCCCGAATGTAGTCATCAGCCTGCACCTGCATCACCAAGTGCGTGCCTCCGCGGAGGTCGAGCCCGAGCCGGATGTTGTCGTTGAGGTTCTGCCGCAGTGCGGAGGGGCGGTAGAAGTCCGCGGGGCTCCGCTTATAGTCCTTCGGCTTGGTCCAGGGACCAAAGATCACTGCCAAGGAGCCAAGGGTAATGGCCAAAATGATCAGTCCACGCTGACGCAGATTCTTTTTCATAACTATTTCGACTCTTCCCCGCCCTCTTGCAGCCCGGCAACAGAGCTGCGAGTAATCTCAATCCTCACGGCCGGGTTCTCCGAAACCTTGAGTGAGAGGCTGCGCTTGTCTTCGCGCAGCCCGATGATGGTTCCGTATATTCCCCCACTGGTGACGACCCGATCCCCGACCTTGAGATTGTTGTGCATCTCGTCGATCGCCTTCTGTCGCTTTCGCTGGGGCATGAGGATCATGAAATAGAAGAGCACAAAGATGAGGACCATCGGCAACAACAGGCCAAAGACTCCCCCTCCACCTTGTGCTTGCAGCAGATAGAAAAAGAAACCAATTGAAGTGAGCATGGTTGGATCGTCTCGCTCTCATCAACCCGGCCAGACCGGGCTTTTTGTTCTTACGGGCGACTGTCGGAGGCGTCAGGGAGCCTCCCGTGCATCTCTTTTGCATCCCCCGTTCATTTCCGGTGCGTTTCCCGGGAATCCGCCTCACCAGGATGCTCGGTATTGTTCGGCTTTTGCCACCTCAATCGCTCTGGGAATAGCGGGTAAGGAAGCTGGCACGAAACTCCTGGAAGCGGCCAAGTGCGATAGATTGCCTGATTCGACCCATGGTGTCAAGGTAGAAGGCCAAGTTGTGCAGGGTACAGAGGGTCGCGGCAAGCATCTCGCCCGCTTGATAAAGGTGGCGGAGGTAGGCGCGGGAATAGCGGAGGCAGACTGGGCAGAGGCAATCAGGGTCGATTGGCCCGGGATCCTGGGCGTAGCACGCATTGCGGAGGTTGCGCTTGCCATCGGCAGTGAAGACTTGGCCGTTGCGGGCGTTGCGCGTCGGCATGACACAGTCGAAGAGGTCGACCCCACGGGCGACCGCCTCGACGAGGTCGACGGGAGTCCCGACCCCCATCAGGTAGCGCGGTCGATCCGCTGGCATGAGGGGAGCGATCGCCTCGACGGTATCGTACATCTGGGCCTTCTCCTCGCCGACGCTGAGGCCGCCAATGGCATAGCCCTCGAAGCCGATGGACAGCAGTTCGGCAAGACTCTGGTTCCGTAGATCCGGATAGACGCCGCCTTGAATGATGCCGAAGAGCGAGGGGTTGACGGCGGTCGAGGCGGGCGTGCCGATCAGTTGATCGAAGACGTGGCGTGAGCGGCGAGCCCAGCGGGTCGTCAGGGCGAGAGAGTCGAGCGCCTGCTGCCGGGTCGCTGGATAGGGGGTACACTCATCGAAGCACATGACGATGTCGGATCCAAGGGCATGCTGGATCTCCATCGAGCGTTCCGGGGAGAGGAAGCGGAGGGAGCCATCGAGATGGGAGCGAAACTCGACCCCTTCCTCACGAATCTTGCGCAGGTCGCCGAGGCTGAAGACCTGAAAGCCGCCACTGTCGGTGAGGATCGCCCGATCCCAGGAGATGAAGCGGTGGAGTCCGCCGAGGGCGTGGATCGTCTCAGGACCGGGCCGCAGCCAGAGGTGGTAGGTGTTGCCGAGGATGATCCGCGCCCCAAGGGCTTCAAGCATCTCCTGGGTGATGGCCTTCACGGTTCCTTGCGTTCCCACCGGCATGAAGACGGGCGTCTCGATCACCCCGTGACCGGTCGTTACTCGCCCGAGTCTGGCCTCTCCCCCCTCGACCTTCTGTACGACCTCGAACTGCAACCCGTTCCGCACGACCTTGCTCCTCCCCCTGGCTTACGATGCCTTGCGCGGTGCCCGACTCCGCTGCTTGATGCGGATGGGCGTCGCGTAGAACCCGAAGGTCTCCCGTAAGCGGTTGATCAGGTAGCGCTGGTAGGAGAAATGGATCTTCGTTCGGGTCCCGCTGGTGAAGATGACGAAGGTCGGGGGACGAATGCCGGCCTGGGTCAGGTAGAGGACCTTCAATTTGTGCTTGCCGGAGATGGTCGCCTTGGGTTGTTCGAGGTGGTCATGAAAGAACTGGTTGAGCTGGCTGGTGGTGACGCGTTGGTTGCGGGCCTCGTTGGCGCGGGCGATCAGGACGGGCAGCCGGACGACGCGCTGCCCCGTCAGGGCCGAAAGAAAGATGATCGGCGCGTAATCGAGGAACTTCATCTGATCGCGAATGCGCTCTTCATACTGGTTGACGGTGTAGGTGTCCTTCTCGACAGCGTCCCATTTGTTGACAACCAGGAGGATCGATCGTCCGGCCTCATGGGCATAGCCAGCGATGTTGGCGTCGAGGGCTGTCACGCCTTCAACGGCATCGATCAGCATGAGGACGACATCGGCCTGCTCGATGTGCTTGCGGGCCATGACGACCGAGAGAATCTCGGCCATCTCCTCAGTCTTGCCCTTGCGGCGGATCCCGGCCGTATCGATGAGGCGCAGGCGAATCGGGGCCCCCTGCTCATCTTCAGCTTCGAAGCTCGAGTCGACGGCGTCTCGGGTCGTACCAGGAATGGGAGAGACGATGACACGGTCTTCGCCGAGCAGGCGATTGACCAACGAGGACTTCCCGACGTTAGGGCGCCCGATGATCGCAACACGGATCTCGCGCTGTTCCTCGACGCGCGGCTCGGCAACGGGAAGAAGGTCGAGCATGGCGTCGAGCAGATCTCCAATCCCGGCACCGTGCTCCGAGGAAACGGGCAGCACATCGATGAATCCAAAGCGGTGAAACTCTCCGGCCAGATCGACGATCCGACCTCCTTCAGCCTTGTTGGCGACGACGAGGACGGGCTTCTCCGTTGTCCGCAGGTGGCGCACCAGCTCCTCATCGAGGGGGGTGATCCCCTCGCGGATGTCGACGACCAGCAGCAGGAGGCGCGCCTCGGCAATCGCCGCTCGGGCCTGAGCAAAGATCCGCGACGGGATCATCGCCTCATCGTCCGGAACGATCCCTCCCGTATCGACCAGCCGCCAGCCGCGGCCTTGCCACTCCACTTCACCATAGATGCGATCGCGGGTCATCCCGGGAAGGTCCCCGACAATCGACCGGCGCGAGCCGATCAGCCGATTGAAGAGGGTCGACTTCCCGACATTCGGTCGCCCAATGATCGCCACCAATGGCAGCTGTGTCTCCGCGTCTCTCTCCGTCATGCCGCTCCTCACCCTCTTGATCAAAAGAGACATAGTACGGCTTTTATCGATTCGAGGAAAGCCTCTCGACGCGGGAAAAGGCGGAGGGGAGAATCACCGCCTCAGCCAAAACGGCCTGCGAGGTAGTCGGCAGTACGAGAGTGGCGGGGGGCGGAGAAAAGTTCGGCCGTGGGCGCGTGCTCGATCACCTCACCAAGCAGCATGAAGATGCACTCATCGCTCGCCCGTCGCGCCTGCGCCATGTTGTGGGTGACGATCAGGAGGGTGTAGTGCTCGCGAAGCCGTTCCATCAGCTCCTCGATCGCGCGGGTCCCCTCGACATCGAGAGCAGAGCAAGGCTCGTCGAGCAGGATGACCTCGGGCTTGAGCGGCAGCAGCCGGGCAATGCAAAGTTTCTGCTGTTGTTCGAGCTGGAGGGAGGTGGCCGGGCGATCGAGCCTGTCCTTGAGCTCGTGCCAGAGCCCGACCTCGGTCAGCGAAGCCTCGACGACCTCCTCAAGAGTGGAACGGCGGAGGGAGGCGCGGGGCTGGTGGAGTCGGAGGCCGAGCACCAGATTCTCAAAGATGCTGATCGGGAGCGGGTTGGGGCGCTGGAAGACCATCCCGATCGTTCGACGAAGCTGCGAAAGCGCAATGTCCGGCTCGTAGATGTTCCGGCCGAGAATGCGAATCTCCCCTTCAGTGACAACATTGCCGTAGCGCTCATTGATCCGATTGAAGCAGCGGAGAAGGGTCGTCTTGCCGCACCCGGATGGACCGATCAACGACGTGATCTGGCGATGGCGAATATCGAGGGAGACATCGCGCAGGGCCTGAAAGTCTCCATACCAGAGATGGAGGCCCCGTGTCTGCAAGCTGAAGTCGTCGGTTGTCATGTCCTGCATCATCCGAAGATTCCGTTGACGTATTCATAGGTCTGCCGCTGCGCCGGCTGCTCGGAAAAGATGACCTCGGTCCGATCAAGTTCGACGATCTCCCCATTCCAGAGAAACATGGTCCGGTCGGCGAGTCTGCGGGCCTGCAGGGTGAGGTTGGTGACGAGCAGGATCGTCATCCGCGAGCGAAGCTCGTGCAAGACCTCCTCGATCCGCATCGTCGTCACCGGATCGATGGCGATCGAGAACTCATCGAGACAGAGAATCTCCGGATCGTGGGAGAGCGCGCGTGCGATCGTCAGCCGTTGCTGCTGTCCCCCGGAGAGCTTGGTCCCGAGCGTGTCGAGTCGATCGCGCACCTCGTCCCAGAGCGCCGCTTGCCGCAGACAGCGCTCGACGATGACGTCGAGTTCTGCCCGATTCCGCAGGCCAGCCATCCGCGGGGCAAAAGCAACGTTCTCGTAGATGGTCATGGGCAAGCCGACCGGCAAAGGGGCAACCATCCCAATTCTCCGCCGGAGCGCGTGCACATCTGTCTTTTTGTCGAGAAGGACGCCGTCGATGCGAACTGACCCCGCCACGGAGGTTCCCGCCTGCTCGTGCAGCGTGCGGTTGAGCGCCCGCAGGAGCGTCGTCTTCCCTGACTGCGCGGGCCCAATGATTGCCAGAATCTCGTGCTCCCGGACATCGAAAGTGAGGCCCCGCAGCGCCTGCTTCTGCCCGTACCGGGCCGTCAGACCGCTCACTTCGATCTTGTTGCGTTGAGTCTGCGAAATCGCTGACAGCATCATCGGATCACCACTTTTTGCGTGACCGGAGGTAGACACGAAAAAGGATCGAGAGGGCGTTGAAGGTCAGCACCGTCAGCAGCAAGACGACAGCGGTGGCGTAGGGCAAGGGCTCCGGAACATCTGGAACCTGGGTCGAGACGGTGAAGAGATGCATCGAGAGGGCCATGCATTGATCGAAGAGGCCATAGGCGAGCCAGTCCCCTTCACGAATCGCCTTGTAGAAGACGGCCCCGGTAAACATCACCGGCGCGGTCTCTCCCGCCGTCCGGGAGACCTGCAGAATGACGCCGGTGAGAATCCCGCTGATCGAATTGGGGAGAACGACGTGGCGGATCGTCTGCCAGCGGGTCGCCCCAACATTCCAGCAAGCCTCGCGGAAGGGGCGTGGAACCGCCGCGAGTGCCTCCCGCGTGCTGGCGATGATCACCGGCATCGTCATGATCGCCAGGGTCAGCGAGGCGGCGAGGATCGATCGCCCCATCCCAGAGAAGAGCACAAATGCGCCCAAACCAAAGAGCGCGTGGACGATACTGGGAACGCCGGCCAGATTGACCACCGCCAAGTTGACCATCCGCGTCAACCAGCTCTCGCGCGCATACTCGTGCAGGTAGACCGCCGCGAGGACTCCCACCGGAGTTGCGACCAACAACGAGAGCATGACTAAGTAGATTGTCCCGAGGAGGGCGGGCCAGATCCCACCCGCCCGCATTCCGCGGATGGGGGGCTGCAGCAGAAAATCGATCGAGAGGAGCGGCCAGGCTTGGGTGAGCAGATGCAGGACGATCAGCACCAATGGCACGATCATGATCAATGCCATGGCGAGGAAGATCGAGCGGGCGAGCGACTCCATCCGTTCTTGACGCCGCCCAAGTGGGGTCTGATCGAAGGGGTGTGGCTGGGTGGCCTCTGCGACCGTGTGTCGGAAAGGGCTCACGATGCCCTCCCACGAATCCCGCGGACGATCAGGTCGGCAGTCAAATTGACGGCGAAGGTGATCGAAAAGAGCAGGATCCCGATGATGAAGAGGACTTGATAATGGTCCGAACCGACGGGGGCCTCCCCCAGCTCAGCGGCGATCGTCGCAGTCAGCGTGCGCACCGAATCGAGCGGACTCAGCGGCAGCCGCACCGAGTGGCCCGTCGCCATCAGAACCGCCATCGTCTCTCCCACCGCCCGTCCGATTCCGAGCAGCACCGCCGCGAGGAGACCTTGCCTCGCCGCTGGGATCAAGACCCGGTAGACCATCTGCCAACGGGTGGCACCCAATGCCAATGCGGCCTCCCGGTAGGTGTCTGGAACCGCCTTGAGGGCGTCCTCGCCAATCGAGACAATGATCGGAACGCTCATCAAGGCAAGGATCAGCCCTCCATTGAGGACGTTAAGCCCGATCGGAGCGTCGAAGAACCGGATGATCAGGCTGTTAAGAAGCGTCAGTCCGATGAAACCCCAGACCACCGAGGGGATCGCCGCGAGCAGTTCAATGACGATCTTGAGGACTTCCCGGGTGCGCCGACCGCAGAATTCGGAGAGGTAGATCGCCGCGCCCAGACCAAACGGCACCGCCACGACCATCGCCAGGAGCGTGACGCTCGCCGTCCCTGCAATCAGGGCGAGCGCGCCGTAGCGGACGTGGCTCTGCGACGTCGGATACCACTCGATACTCCCCAGGAACTGGCTGATCGAGAGCTTTCCCGCCAGGAGAAACCCGGCCCCTTCCCGCACCACGAAGAAGAAGATCCCAAAGACAAAGAGGACTGCACTGATTCCACATAGTCGAATGACGATCTCGATCGCCTTCTCGAGACGGGTCTCCCACTGTGGTCGTTGCCTCTTCTCCTTGACTGGCATGATGGTCGTCCCCTCGTCAGCCATCAGCCTACTCCGCCTCCTGCGCTGGCGTGGCTCCCCCGGCACTGGCCGTCTGCATCTCGGTCTCCGGAATCGGAACATACCCATTCGCCAAGACGAGGTGCTGCCCTTTCTCGGAGTAGATCCAGTCGAAGAAGCGTTTGAGATGGGGCTTGCCATCGCCCACCGTGTACATGTAGAGCGGCCGAGAAATGGGATAGAGCCCTTGCTGCGTGTTGTCGACCGTCGGAGGATAGGCCGTCTCTCCGGCCCGGCGTGCGACTCCGAGCATGCGTACGTGGGAGGTCGCATAGCCCATGCCGCTGTAGCCAATGGCACATGGGGTGCGACCGACCAGCTCGACGACATCCTTTGAGCCGTGCAGGTCGATCGTACCGAGCTTGAAGTCCCGACCACGCCCGAGAATCGCTTCGCGGAAGTAATGGTAGGTCCCGGAGTTCGACTGGCGACTGACCAGGATCATCCGGTCCGAGGAGCATCCCGGAACCGAAACCCCCAGGTCGCTCCAACGCGTAACCGGTCCCTTCTCACTGTAGATCTGCCCGAGTTGATCGAGGGTCATCTCACGCAATGGATTGGATGGATGGACGAAGATGGCGAGCGCATCGTACCCAACGACGTGCATGACGGGAGCTTGGCCGAGGACCCGCTCCGCGGTAGCGATCTCGCGCGGCTCGAGGCGGCGGCTGGAGTTGGCGATGTCGGCCGTGCCGTTGATCAACGCAGCGATTCCCGTGCCGGATCCCCCGCCGGAAACTTCGATCGAGGTCCCAGGCTCAACGGTTCCGTACTCTTCGGCCCAGGATTGCGCCAAGTTGACCATCGTGTCCGAGCCGATCGTCTGGATGACTTGGCGATCCCTGGGGGTGGTCGCAGCGCTCGCTTGATCTTCCCGGCAGCCGGTCTGCCCAAGCAAGCACAACAGGATCATTCCGACGGAGAGCAGTTTAGCAGTTTGAATAGTCATAACAGGAGAATAGGACGCATAGGACGTATAGAACGCATAGGACCGTCGGAAGGGTAGAACAAATGAATGAACCGTTCGGTCCCATAAAATTGCCTGCGAGTTGGGCCCTGTTCGCCCTCTGGGTCTGACAGGTCCTGTTCGTCCTATTATTCCGAAACCAATCGTTCAAGGAACCCGTTATTCAACACGTCACTGTGAAGCGTCATTATCGAAGCAGCACCTTAAATCCCTGTAAATTCCCACTGGAAAATTTACAGGTTCCAAAATGGAGGGGGGAGACAACAATGAATCAATCACCTGGAAAAGGAACGTGGACGGGCTGGATCCTGTGTCTACTGATCGGGATGGCGACCGTCATTTCTGCACAGAGCCCTGAGGCAGGGAAGGCTAAAGCCGAGGAGGTCCTCAAGAAAGCTCGCGCAGGCGTCGCCAGTGAGTCCAAATTCAAGTCCCTGCAGGGGATGCAGATCACGGGATCAGTTCGCCAAAGTTTCGGAGAGCGACAGATGGAGAGCGAACTGGAGATCGAGTTTCTCGCCCCCGACAAGCTGCGAAAGAGCACAATCTCCTCCTTCGCGACGATCATCAGCGTCCTCAATGGCGAGGAGGTCTGGAACGACTTCGTTCCCGGCATGGGAATGGGGGGGATGGGGGGCCAGATGCGCACGATGATGGGCGGGCAGGCCGGCAGCAACTCCCCGATGATGGCCTACATGCAGGCCCAACAGAAGCGCGAACTGGTCCAAGCCATGCTTGGGATGCTCCTTCTTGCGCCTCCCGCGACGCAGATGGCCTTCACCTACATCGGGGAAGCACCAGGTCCGGAGGGGAGCAAGCTGGATGTCCTCGATGGCAAGGCGGCTGATGGCATGACCGTCCGCCTCTACTTCACCCAGGATGAGCCACGGTTGCTCGGTCTCAGCTACAAGGCCAAACAGGCCCGCCGCGGATTTGGGGGAGGCCGTCCCGGAGGAGGCCCCGGCGGAGGTGGTGCGGGTGGCCAAAGTGGTGGGAGTGGTGGTGGTGGGGGCGGCCAGCGACAGCCCCCAACCCCGGAAGAGCGTGAGCAACGGATGCGCCAAGCGATGGAGGCCTTTGAGAAGTCGCCCGATGTCGATTATCGATGGAGCTTCGACGACTATCAGACCGTCGGCGGCTTTACCCTGCCCCACCGCATCACCAAGATCGAGGCCGGTACCCCCAATGAAGAGTGGACCATCTCGAAGATCAAGCTCAATCCGAAGCTGACAGCCGACAAGTTCGTCAAGAAGGGCAATTGAGCGAACGAGGAGCGCGAACGAGGAGCGAGAGAGGAAGGGGGGCGTGAGGCCCCCCTTTTTCGGCAATTGTTGGCAATTGTTGCCAAGGAGCTGTTGTACCCCCTACAAGGTTCCCTTCGCGTGCCGAAGAGCCTGAATGCGCGCGACGAGCTTGTCGCACCCGTGCCAGAGAATGTCTGTCGTCGGGCGTTGGTAGCGGGCCTCATAGTTGAGGACGGTTGCCTCGACCTCCTCGCGGGTCATTCGTTCGTGATTGAGAGTCAAGGCGAGCACGGGCTTCCCGGCGAGCAGCTCGAGCAGTTGGATCTCGCGATCGAGTGAGCCCATCGGGTACTGCTCGAAGCCGTCGTAAGCGGTACGGGCCGGCGCGTGTTGCAGGATGATTCCGTCGACTCTCCCCCCGGCAATCAGTTCGAATCCTCCGGGATAGGCGGGATGGGCGATACTCCCCTGCCCTTCGAGGAGGATCACTTCTGGTTGTTCGTTCTGATACGCTTCGTAGATGGCGTGTTCAATCTCACCGGTCACGAAATCGTTGATCAGGGAGTCGAGCAGGAGACTGTAGCGCACCCCTTGGAGCCAGGAGGTCTGACCGGTCCCGATCATCTCGCAGCGGATGCCAGCCGCCTGGAGTGCCTGCCGGAGCCGTACGGTGGTGGTGCGCTTGCCGATGGCAGAGTCAGTGCCGAGGACGGCAATCTTGAGAGCTGTCACCTCGTCGATCTTGCCGGTGAAGAAATGGAGCTGATCGCGCGGGGGAGGACGGCGCACGTCGCGAATAGTGACTCCCGCTTCCCGAGCGAGCGCGGCAAATTCCGGATCCTCTCCCAGAAACTGATGCAGCCCAGAGTCAATCCGGAGACCAGCCTGGATCGCCTCCCGCACGGTGGCGCGGGCCTCTTCAGGGAGCTGCCCACCATCTGGCGCAAGACCGATCACCAAGTAGTCCGGGCGGGTCACCAGGGTCGCGATCGCTGCCGCCAGACTGCCGAAGACGGGGATCCCGACGGGCGTGCCGTCGAGGACCGTTCCGGCATCTTGCCCGGCCCGGGTCGAATCGATCACCCCCACGACCTGATAGCGGGCCGTGTAGCGCACGAGGCCATTGGCCGTCTTCCCCACCGGAGTCCCCAGTGCCCCTTCACAGTAAACAATCGCAGTTCCATCCATCGAACGCCACTCCTTCTTCCTTTCTTTCGTCTCTTCCACCAATCCTGAGTCCCGGCACGCTCTCGAGTCTGGTTTATCCCAAGGGCCCTTGCGCGGTGCGACTCTTTCGTCCATCCCGGCGAGTTGCCAATCCACTTGCCGGTTGCGTATCGTACAATTGTTCCGACTGGAAGGGTATCCCAGGAGAAGGTGCAAACGAAAAGGAGTGGGGAGTGAAAGAGATCGCACTGCCGACAGGCCATCACGAGAGCGAGTCCAGTTTGGTGCAAAGAGGACGACGGCTTGAATATCTGACGATCGGATGGAATCTGGTCGAAGCCAGCATTTCGGCGGCGGCCGGCTTGGCGGCGGGGAGCATCGCCCTCGTCGGCTTCGGGATCGATGCCCTCATCGAGACGGCTTCCGGACTGACACTCTTGTGGCGATTGCAGGATGGACCTCACGGCCAACGTCGTGAAGAGCGTGCACTCCGCTTGGTCGGTGTCAGCTTCCTGGCCCTCGCCGCCTATGTCGGTTGGGAAGCCATCGAGACGCTGCGCACCCGCGAAGCACCCGAGAGCAGCCCGATCGGCATCGCCATTGCCACCCTTTCGCTGCTGGTCATGCCCTTTCTCGCGCGCGCCAAGCGCAAGGTCGCCCGGCAACTCGGCAGCCAAGCCCTCGAAGCCGACTCACGCCAAACCAACCTCTGCGCGTGGCTTTCGGCCATCCTCCTCTTCGGTCTTCTCTGCAACAGTCTCGCCGGGTGGTGGTGGGCCGATCCTGTGGCCGCGCTCGGGATGACCCCCATCATCCTCCGCGAAGCCTGGCTCGCCCTTCAAGGGAAGCCCTGCCACGATTGCCACGCCGCCTGAGATCGCTCCGTCGGAAGTGCAGTGGGCCGGGAGAGAGAACCATCCCCTCCCGGCCCACTTTTCACGATTGATGGCTTTGGATCAAACGCGGGCGGTCATCAAGTCAACGGGCTTGTCGGTCACGCGCTGCGTCGACTCATTGAAGTAGAGGACCCGTCCCTCGCGGTAGGATTGGACCCCCATCCCGATCGTCGTCATCGCCTTGTAGGCCGTCAGGGCATCGAGAACGGGCGTCTCGCGGGTACGAATGCAACGGAGCCAGTTCTCCATGTGGTTCTCACGAACTTCCGTCGTCAACTTGACCTCGTCTTGGCTCCACTTCTCCTTGAACTTGGTCCGGGCAATCTTCTCCGGGGTGACGGTGATGTGGTCGACCCGCCCTTCGAATCGCCCGTCGGGAACCATCATGATCGTTCCTTCGTGACCACGAATCAGGCCGGGGATATGCTGCCCATTGGCCATCGACGAGCTGAGCACGAGGGAATGGCCTTTCGGGAATTCGGCCATCAAGTGGAAGGTGTCAGGCACTTCCCGTCCGTCCTTGAAGACATAGATGCCGCCCGAGGCCATGACCCGGTGCGGAAACTGTGCCTCTCCCCAGCAGATGTTGAGCGGAGCGACGACGTGATAGAAGAGATCGGTCGCGATCCCGCCCGAATAGTCCCAGTACTTGCGGAACCGGAAGAACCGCTCGGCGTCATAGGACCTCTTCGGGGCGGCCCCCAGCCACATCTTCCAGTCAATAAAGTTCTCGCCCTTGCCATCGGGCCCGGCATCCTTATCGATCGGGTAGTTCCACTCCCCGCCGAGCGAGTTGCGATGGTAGGAGCCCTGGCTCATCAGCAGATCTCCGATCATCCCATCCTGGATCGCTTTGCGGGCTTTCCACCATTGGTCACTCGAGGTGGTCTGGGAGCCGACCTGGAGAATGCGCCCCGTGGCCTTGGTCGCCTCGTAGACCTTGCGGGCCTCATCGACCGTGCGGGTCATCGGTTTTTCGAGGTAGACATCCTTACCGGCGCGCATCGCCTCGATCGCGATGGGAGCGTGCCAATGGTCCGGGGTCGCAATGACCACTGCGTCGATATCCTTTCGGGCAAGGACTTCCCGGTAGTCAAGGGTGGCCAACTCGGCTTGGCTGATCTCTTTGGCCCGATTGATCCGCTTCTGGTAGGTGTCACAGACGGCGACGATCTGGGCTGGCCGCGTAGTCTTCCCCACCTCCATCGCCCACTTCATGACGCTCGTTCCGCGGCCACCCACCCCGATGACGCCAATGTTGATTCGGTCGTTAGCCCCCAGGACTCGGCCCTTCACCGTGTGGCCCAAGGCGACCGTTCCACCAGCCGCCAGCACCCCGGTCCGGACAAACTCCCGTCGATCCATCTTTTCTCGCATGTGGTTCTCCTTCACAAGGCTATCTCAAAATGCCAATGATCCCGTCCGATCTTCTTCACCGCATCTCTTCTCCCTGGCAGGGCAGACCAATCTGGATCGGAGGGAACGAATGACTGCTTCACCTGCCCGGCCCTTCTCCAGCAGGGGAGAAATCTTGAAAGGCAGGAATCGCCAGTCTTCTCTTACACTTGGCAGGGCTACGGGCCCAGACTCGTTGGGAGAGGGTCGCTGCCGGATCCCTCAAGGCCCTGCCCAGTCGCACTCCAACAGTCCGCATCTTCCTTCCGCGGGCCCCGCTTCGGCTCACTTCGTGGGCGCGAGGGACCCCGCATTCAATGAGCGGATGATACCCGGACTCCGCTCATCTGGGCAAGACCACTGGGCAGACCAATGGACAATGTCGGACGACGAGTCTCTGACTGGAGAGAGGTTGGGGGATCTGTCAGGGGCGTCGTGGAGCCTGGTAGACGATGCGCCCATCAAAGATCGTCAGACGAACGCGAGCTTCGTGAATACGGATCGCGGGGATAGCGAAGAGATCCTCGGTGAGGACCACGAGATCCGCCAGCTGCCCCGGGTCGAGACGGCCCTTCTCTTGCTCATCGAAGGTGGCATAGGCGCCGGCCTCGGTGTAGGCCCGGAGCGTTTCGGTGAGTGACAAGCGTTGGGCGGGGATCCAGCCTCCGGGGGGGTGTCCATCGGTGGTCCGTCGATTGACTGCGTTGTGGAGCCCTCGGATCGGGTCGAGGCTGATACAGGCCGGCCAGTCACTGCCAAAGACGAGCGTTGCCCCAGCGCGTCGAAGGGTCGCCCAGGGAAAGGCGAGCGGCAACCGCTCCGGACCCACTGCGCGGGACCAGACGTCGACCGTTCCCGGATCGGCGTGAATCGGCTGCATTGAGGCCAGCACCCCCAGCCGCAGAAAGCGATCGGCATCGGCGGGAGAGAGCGTCTCGATGTGCTCGACGCGGTGACGGGCATTGAGGCGCCGGCTGCCAGTTTGCGCCAACTCATAGGCGAGGAGGGCCTCGCGAACAGCGCGGTCGCCGATCGCGTGGGTGTAGAGCTGAAATCCGCGGCGGTCGAGGGTCGCAACCATCTCCCGGTAAGCCTGAGCGTTCCAGGCCAATTCGCCAAAGGGGCTCGCCGAACTGGCGGGCAGATCGCTGTAACGATCGAGGAGCGCCGCCGTGTGGGACTCGAGCACGCCATCGAGCATGAACTTGATCGAACCTGCCCGGATCTGGGGATGGCGCTCATACCGTTGTTTGAGAGAGGTCAGGTAGTCGACCATCTCGGGACTGGTCTGCTCCCCCACCGAGAAGGCCATCGAGAACCGGACTGGCAGTTCGCCGACGCGGTAGAGTTCCTCGTAGAGCGAGAGCTCCTCGGGGGAGCCGCTGGCATTCTGCAGGCTGGTCAGCCCAAGGGAGCTGGCGAGCGTGAGGCCTTGGCGGAGGGCCGCGAGCTTCTCGGCTCGTGTGGGCGAGGGGATGAGGCGCCTGACGAGCGACTGTGCCCCCTCTTTGAGCATCCCGGTTGGCTCTCCCGCCTCGTTGCGAACAATCTCGCCGAAGCCCTCATAGGTCGTGGAGGCGTCGATACCTGCGCGTTTAAGGGCGGCGGTATTGGCCCAGCCGCTGTGCCCATCATAGGCGCTGAGGAAGACCGGTCGGTCGGGCACGATCGCGTCGAGGTAGCTCTTCGTCGGAACCCCGCCGGGGAATCGGGAGTACTCCCAGCCACTGCCAAGGATCCAGGGAACCTCCGGATGGCGCTGGGCATAGTTCTGGATGCGTGCCAATATCTCGGCGACGGTGGCGGCGCCTGTCAAATCCACCCGCGTCAAGCCGAGAGAGCCGCTGAGGAAGTGGAGGTGGCTGTCGTTGAAGCCGGGGACAACCAGCTGACGTTCCAGTTGAACGACTCGGGTCGAGGGTCCAATCCAGGACTGAATCTGTCGTGTCGTGCCCGTCGCGACAATTCGGTTCCCGCGGATCGCCAACGCTTCCTCGAGAACGGTCGCTGTTCCACCTCGCCAGATCCGGCCATCGAGCAGCACAAGGTCAGCAGGCGCGGAGGGCTCGGCCCCGCTCTGGCTCGAGACGCGCGGTCCAGCAAAGGTGACCAGCAACAACGCTGGAACCAACCACCATCCCCAGGCAATCCCTCGCTTCATTCCCAATTCCTCCTGTCATCTCCCAGGCCCTGCTCGGTCCACCGGCCCGCCTGGTCACCCGCCTCGACTCAGGACCGAGTGTCCGTCGGCTCGATGATCGGCCGGATGACGGCGCACCGCTCCGCCGCAAACGCCGCCTGGATCCGTTCGAACATCGCCTCGTCACGGCAGGTGCCAATGATCG
This sequence comes from Blastocatellia bacterium, assembly GCA_049317725.1. Classification (GTDB taxonomy): domain Bacteria; phylum Acidobacteriota; class Blastocatellia; order RBC074; family RBC074; genus CAIOZW01. The sequence continues at coordinate 21,103 of JBMOHS010000015.1, read as the reverse complement.
ATCCCCCAGAGCCTGCAAATTTGGCAGAGGCCCCAAGAGAACGTGCCAACTCGACCATCCGGATGTGCTTGGGGTTGAGTTGATAGATCGTCCGCCGGGTGTCGAAATTGAGATCCATCAGCCGGGCCAACCGCGGGTGATCCCTCGCCAGGAGCGCCTCCCTCGCCTCAGCGGCAAGTTCGGCAAACCTATTCATTGCCTCAACTACCGCCGGCTCTCCTCGATCGTACCGTCGCCGGATGTCGTTATGAAAGACGTCGGACGACTCGGCCAAGTCGGTCTGATAGGCAATATAGAGCGGGGGGAGGAGCGCTGGATCGAGGGGCTCGTACTCGCCGTAGCCGCGCGTTTCGAGCAGCTCCCGGCGAAAGTCCATCGAGACGAGCCCTTCGTAGACCTGAATCACCCGGTCCTGGAGTCCTGCCCCCATCTTCAACTCTTCTGTCTCGACCGAGAGGATCAGGCTGGGGAGGATCTCACGAGGGATCGACACCCCATAGAAGGCCATCAGGGCGCGCATTGTCGCAGTGATGATCGCGCTCGACCCGGCCAGTCCGACTTGTCGTGGAATCGTCGAGTCGTACCGCAGCGAGAAGGTTTGCGGTGCGAGGTCGAGGCCCTGCTCGCGGCAATAATCAGCAAACCGCTTGATCGCCGCTTTGACCAGTCGCAGCCCCCCGTAGTACCCATTGATGCGCGCGTCCTCGAGAAATTGATCGAGCGAATCGAACCGGCAATGGTCCTGCCGCGTCGGGAGGATCTCCAACTGCGGCCATTCGTAGATGACGACCTGTGCGGAAAAATTGCGCACGATCAGGCTGATGGTGCGACCGTAGTAGCCGTCCGAGGGGTTGCCGATCAGACCGGCCCGCGCATACGCCGTCGTCCGGAAGAGTCTCATGGCGTTTCGTCGAGCAGGGCGCGGACCTTCCGGCGCAGCTCTGGACCATACACGGGATCGGTCAGGGCAAATTCGACGAAGGTCTCGTAGTAGCTCTCGAAGTTGCCGATATCGTAGCGCTTCTCGTGGGCCGGCAGTCGAACCGCGACGATTCGGCGCCCCTCGCGCAGCATCAGCCGGATGGCATCGGTCAATTGCAGTTCCCCGCGATGGTCGAACCCGGTCCGACGGATCGCGTCGAAGAGCTGCGGCGCGAAGACATACCGTCCAGCAATCGCCCAATTGCTTGGCGCCGTCTCTGGTGAGGGCTTCTCGATCAGATCGGTGACGTCGTAGGCACCTGGACCGCCGCGCAGCGGCTCACCCGGCATCTCGACAATCCCGTAGCGGGAGACCTCCTCGCGAGGAACCTCCTCGACGGCGATGGCACACGCCGCCCCGTGCACCTCGAAAGCCTCGATCAGCCGCGCAACAATCGGTGACGGCTCGTGACGTCCAATGATCGAATCACCCAGGGCGACGACAAACGGCTCCGCTCCCGAAAAATGTTCGGCATAGCGGATCGCATCCCCCAGGCCCCGTTGCTGCTGCTGGCGGGTGTAGAAGTAGTTCGCCCCGAGCCGTTCAAACTCCAGCTCGGCGAGGAGCTCCTCCTTGCCGCCCTCCCGAAGCGTCCGGATGAGGTCGGCGTCGACATCGAAATGGTCCTCGATCGAACTCTTGCCCCGCCCGGTGACGAAGAGAAACCGGTCCATCCCGCACAGACTCAACTCCTCGACGATGTACTGCACAATCGGCTTCTTTCCGACCGGCAACATCTCTTTCGGCTGAGACTTGGTTGCCGGCAGCAGCCGAGTTCCCAACCCCGCGACTGGAATGACAGCATTGCGTATCGCCACGGTCCAGTTCCTCTCTCTTCTTCTCTGTCTACTCTCTTCTTCTTTCTTCCGGAGGGGGAAGGGAGAGCCGACGGCGGCCCTCCCCTGCCCTGCGCCCTATTTGTTGCGAAGGGAAACTCCCGCAACTGGGAAGTTGAGCTGGCCCAGCTCAAGCTGGTAGAACGAGTGGTAGCCGTTGAAGCGGGCGGCGTTGCCAAGTTCCTCCTCGATCCGCAGCAGCTGATTGTACTTGGCGATCCGGTCCGTCCGGGAGGCCGAGCCGGTCTTGATCTGCCCGGCGTTGGTCGCCACCGCGAGATCGGCGATGAAGGCGTCTTCCGTCTCTCCCGAGCGATGCGAGATGATCGCGGTATAGTTATTGGTCCGGGCCATCTCGATCGCCTCGAGCGTCTCGGTGAGGGTCCCGATCTGGTTGACCTTGACCAGGATCGAGTTGGCGACGATCTCGTCGATCCCCCGGGCCAGATACTTGGTATTGGTCACGAAGAGGTCGTCCCCGACCAGTTGGACCGTGTCCCCCAGCTCCTCGGTGAGAGCCGCCCAGCCAGTCCAGTCATTTTCGGCCAGGCCATCCTCGATCGAGATGATCGGGTACTTCTTGACCCAGTCGACCCAGTAGGCCACCATCTGCTCCGAGGTCAACTGACGACCATCCGACTTCTTGAAAATGTAGTGGCCGTCCTTGAAGAACTCGGAGCTGGCTGGGTCGAGGGCAATGGCAATCTGCTCGCCTGGCGTGTAGCCGGCGGCGGTGATCGCTTCGAGAATCGCCTCGATCGCCTCGTCGTTCGACTTGAGGCTTGGCGCAAACCCGCCTTCATCCCCGACAGCCGTCGAGTAGCCTCGCTTCTTGAGAACTCCCTTGAGGGTGTGAAAGACCTCAGTCCCCCACCGCAACGCCTCGGCAAAGGTCGGTGCTCCTGCAGGAACGATCATGAACTCTTGAAAGTCGACATTGTTGTCGGCGTGTGCGCCACCATTGATGATGTTCATCAGGGGGACGGGCAGGACACGGGCGTTGGTTCCGCCAATGTAGCGGTAGAGGGGGATCTCCAGCTCGGCCGCTGCTGCGCGGGCAGATGCCAATGAAACAGCGAGCATCGCATTTGCGCCCAGCTTCGACTTGGTCGGCGTGTCGTCCAATTCGATCATCGTCTGATCAATCCCGACCTGATCGAAGACGTCCAGTCCGATCAGCGCGTCCGAGATCGCATTGTTGACATTGTCGACCGCCAGCCGCACTCCTTTGCCCAGAAAGCGAGTCTGGTCCCCATCGCGCAGCTCGACCGCTTCGTTCTCTCCCGTCGAAGCGCCCGAGGGAACCGCGGCTCGCCCCACAATCCCACTCTCGAGCAGGACTTCCGCTTCAACCGTCGGATTGCCCCGCGAATCGAGAATCTCACGGGCCAGAATCTGATCAATCATACTCATATCGCAACATCTCCCTTACACATCGATGAAGTTCATCTGGCCTTCGGGCCAAGATGCCATTCCTTACTCAGAAAAACGAAAAGAAAGAGAACAGTCGACAGAGAGGCACTGGTTCGCACGGCATGCTTCTCTCTGTCCCCTCAAAAGAGGTATTTAAGCGCAAACTGAACCTGGCGCGGATTGACCAGCGTGTTGACCGCGGCTCCAAACGCAGGCGACTCCAGGATACGCACTGGAATGGCAAAATGCGACCGGTTCCAGACATTGAAGGCTTCGACACGGAAGATGAGCGCTTGATCATTCCGGATCTCGATCCGCTTGGAGAAGTTGAGGTCTGTCTTGAAGAGACCGCGGGCCCGCCAAGTATTGCGGCCGACCCGGCCATTGGCCCCGAGCGGAGCGAGCAGCTCAAGCAGGGAGCCTTCGACCGAGAGCAGTCGGGGGCCCTGGGCGGAAGTGCGAATTGACCGCACCGAGTCGATTCGGTCGGTGAGGTTCCCGTCCATGTTGACATCATAGGCGGTATTGACCGTAAACGGCTGCCCCGTCTGCCACGTCGAGATCGCTCCCCACTGCCACCCCCCGAGAAGAGCGCCCGTCAGGCCCCGCGCCTTCTGGTAACGCCCCAGGAGCGGCAGATCCCCAAGCAGGCTCCCGACGAAGCGATGCCGGATATCAAAGGCGGCACTGCCCCGCTCGAGCCGCATCGCCCGATCGTCCTGGGGGAGGGCAGACGATCCGGCAAGGTCGAAGACATCGGAGACCTCGTCGATGGCGTGCGACCAAGTGTAGGCGGCCGTCCACTGGATCCCACGCAGAAATCGCCGACTGAGTGTCGCCTGCAGCGCATGATAGCTCGACGCGGCCGAGGAATCGAAGACCGTGTAGGCCCCGAGGTAGGGATTGGGCCGGGTCGACGGATCTGCTCCGACTCCAAGGGGTGGTAGTGCCACGGCGAGGATCGGATTCTCGGTCAAACCGATCGGATCGACCGGGAGCGTAATCGCGTTCGGCCCTCCATTTGGTGTCCGAAACCGTGTCAGCCCGATCCCGCGGCTGCCGACATAGGCCACGTTAAGCAGGATCTCCCTCCCCAGCTCCCGCTCGACTTGCAGATTGAACTGGAAGTTGGTGGGGGCGCGCAGGTTCTTTTCAGGCAGCGTAAAGGCCAGCCCACCGCCGGAGGGGCGCAAGCCGACGGCCCCGGGGTTGAAGAGCAGTCCCAGCACCGCCGGAATCGCACCGTCTGGGATGTTGAGCCCATTGAGACCGCCATCTCGAATGAGCGGACGGCTGGTCAACGTCCCAGCACGCCGCAACTCGAGGGGGACGAACTTTGGATTGAAGACCGCGAGATTCCCGGACAGCCCCGGCTGGAAGAAAAGGTCCTGGGCGTACGAGAAGGTGTTGGCATCAACGTTGTAGGGGATGAAGGTCGGGAAGACGTTGCGCGACTGGCTCACCACGCTCCCGAGGGTAACGTCGTAGTAGACCCCGGCCCCCCCTCGCAGGACGGTCTTCCCCGCCTGGGTACGGGAGCGCGATCCCGGGTCCCACGCAAAGCCGACATGGCCTCCGACATTGTTCCGATCGGGGTTGAAGATCTCCCCCCGCCCATCCAGAAACTGGCTGAGCGCACGCCGGGTCAAATCATAAGAGTTGAGCAGCTTCGCAGTGTCAAAGGTCAACTGCCCCGCGGTAAAGGGAGCGGCCACTTGATAGGAGAGGTCTGCTGTCGGCAACTGCAAACCGCCAAATGTCCGCTCGATGCGTCGATTGACCTCCCGGGGGACGGTGTTGTACTCGTACCGGATCCCGAGGTCGAGGGTCAGGCCCTGCCGCACTCGCCAGTTGTTGTTCAGAAAAGCATTGTATTGCCAGAACCGAAGCCCGATCGTCGAGTCCGGCGTGCCAAGTGCCAACGACTGGAAGATCCCTGTCGGAATCCCGAGGGCTGCCAGATCGCTGCCCGTAAAGTAGCCGGGCGATTGACACGTCCCAGGTCGGGGACTCGGATTGGGCCCAAACTGGCTGATCTCCCGAATCGGCGCTTGATCAATCAGGCAGGTCAAATCGGGACTCCCCCCAAAGAAGAGCTGCGGGCGAAAATTCCGGTTGAGAAAACTGTTGAGCTGCGTCCGACGGAGATCGACTCCGACCTTCCAGGTTTGATTCCCCCGGAACGCGGTCAGGGTATCCGCGACCTGGATCGTGTTGTTGACCCGTGCCTGGGGAAAGAGGTAGACGTCCAGCCCAACTGGGCTGAAAGGCGAGATCGTCACTTGGCCAACCGGTCCGAGGTTGCTCTCGGCATCGAACGATCCGCTGCTCGGGCGATAATCGACAAAGGGTAGCGGGAAATCGGGACTGCTCAGATTCGAGAGACGCCGGGCATTGAGCAGGAAGGGCTCTCCCGGCACCAAGCGGGAGGGCGTCAGGGCCGGATCCCGGCGCTCCGCAAAACGCAATCGCGTCCGTCCGTAACTCGCTCGCAGCTGATTGGCGAGGGTCGGGGAGAGTTGACTTGTCAAAAACAGCGAGAGGTTGTGCGTCCGAATTGCCGGCTCGACCCCAGAAAAGATCGCGCCACCCACGGCGGGGACCTGTCGGCGGTCACGCGTGTCGTTGTAGCGGCCTGTCAGGTTGTGCGTCTGTTCCGATCCGAAGAGACGAAAAGCGTGATCAACCTTCAACGAGAAGAGCGTTGCTGCTCCATCAGCCGGCAGGACTTGCGTAAAGGTATTGGGCCCGTACGGTCCAACCGGGTGGTTCGGAAAGGGGAAGAGCGAGAAGACCGAATCGCCGGCGACGAAAGTCGGAGTGAAGGTCACGGGAAAATCGTCGTCCGATCCGACGGAGAACCCACTCGCTCCAAAGTTGAGAAATCCGCGCTGGGCGACGGTAGGCACAGAGAAGTGAGTCTCTTGCCGTGCCTGGATCTGCTGGCGCTCGAACGATCCGAAGAAGAAGGTCTGCCCTTTGCGCAGCGGCAGGCCAACCGCTGCCCCTCCCTGCAGACGCTGAAACGGGTCCTTCCCCTCCGCCGGGTTGGGTTGCACAACGGGGATCGGCACCGCCAAGCTGTTGGAACGAATCACCACGGGCACCGTTCGCGGATTGACCGGAACTCCATTCTGAAACCGGTCGATGACCGTCGCGGTCAACGGATAGCTTGGCGATTGATCAGCGGAGTAGTCGAAGAAGTTGCGCGCGTTGAGCGAGTCGTGATTGAAGAACTGGTAAACAGTCCCATGGACTTGGTTGGTCCCCGCACGCGAGACCGCGTTGACCTGCGAGCCGACGTTGCGCCCCTGCTCGGCGTCCCAGAGGTGGGTGACGATCTGAATCTCGCGGGTGCTCTCGATGCTCTGGGGGACCAGGGCAACAAAGCCTTGTCGTCGAACCCCGACGTCTTCGTCGTTATTGTCCGACCCATCAACGGTGAAGTTGTTGGAGCGGGCCCGTTGCCCATTGACCGAAAACTGGCCAGCCGTTCCGATCCCGGCGCCGATCCCGGGCCCGGAGACTCCCTTGACCTCCGGGGGAGGTGCGACACCGGCCGCGAGCAGGGCGAGGTCATCGAAGGTCCGCACATTGGCGAGTGGGAGCAGTTCGAGCATCCGCTCATCGGCATTGGCCCGCCGGGTTGGGTCGAGGAGGTTGGTCACTCGCCCCGGTGCATCGTCGGCGGGGCCGCCAGTGCCCGCCCCTGGCGGGACAACAGGAGGTGTCGGGGGAAGAGCCGGTGGCGCCCCGGGACCAGCCCCCATCGGGGGGGCAACAACCGGTTGGAGCACGATGTCGGGAACGGTCTCGAATGTCTTGTTGAGCTGAATCTTGATCGGTTCCCGCGTCGGCTGCACCACCGCAAAGCCGTCTTTTCCGGCTTCGAGGACGTAGCGTCCCATCGACAGGAAGGCGATCTGGTACCGCCCCTCCTGATTGGTCAGAGTTGCGCGCTGATTCCCCGTTTCGAGGTTGACGGCGCGGACACGGGCTCTCGGAACGGGATTCCCCGCTTGGTCGATCACCCGACCTGCCAGTGTTCCGGTAATCGTGTCCGCGGAGCGAACGCCTCGCCCCGCGGCCATCCCAGCTCCTCCCCAAGCAGACCAGGGAACCAAGAGTTGTGCCAGGATCAGACTGCGGAGGCACCAAAGGCGCAGGTTTCTCAGGCGTGGTTCTCGGGGGGCGAGCAGTAGACGCAGGAACATAGGGGGGTCTCTTCTCCGGAAATCGGTGGACCATTCTCCAACGCGATGGCCACTTGTCCTCTCAGCCCACATTCGAATGGAGTAGAACGATCGGGATGGGCAGTCTCTCTCACCCACACGAGGTCCAATCCGCAAGAGGGTTTGGCTCGATGCGTTGCCGTAGGCGGCCTCTTCAAGGGGCAGATTCAAGGGGCCCTCGTCACTGGATGTCCGCATCGCTCTGGCCATCACAATCTTTGGCGGAGAGCAATTGTCGGGTCTTCCACTCGTCTTCCACGAGCAGCCTTTCACGACGTTCCAAAAAGCTTATCGTGCCTCGATTTTTCTCAAAGGCTGGATTTTTATAAGTCAGTATCTTACCTTGCACTGTGGCAATGTCAACCAGAGGAAAACTGGCCCCAAAACACGAGGAACGAATGGGCCGGCGGTTACAGAAGAGGAGGAACCGAAGGGTCTGCCCAATTTACGCCTCTTCCCTACCCAGTCCGAAAGGAAGATGGGTTGGCACCCCGTAACAGAGATCGAAAGAATGATGATCGTCGGCCTTCCCCTGCCCAAACTGGAGAACGAAGCGGTGCTCCTCCAACCGCTGGAGGAGCGCGATTACCCAGCTCTTTACGATCTGGGCCGGGATCCGAAGATCTGGGAGCAGCACCCACAATCCGACCGCTGGCAGGAAGAGGTCTTTCGCCGTTTTTTCGATGAGGGAATCAGGAGCCGAGGGGCCTACCGGATCATCGAGAAGTCCTCTGGAAGCTTGGCGGGAACGACGCGAATCTATGACGCGGATGTTACCAAGGGGACCATCAAAGTGGGCTACACCTTCCTTGCCACCCGGTTCTGGGGAACCGGCCTCAACCGGAAGGTCAAGGAGTTGCTCTTGAACGAACTGTTCTCGAATTTTCAGTCGGTCTTCTTCGAGATCGGGTCCCGGAACCTGCGGTCGCGGATCGCCATCGAACGGTTGGGGGCGCGTCTGGTCGAAGAGGAGAAACGGGAAGGTGCGGCCAGCGGCGAGCCAGCTCGGCTTCTCTACCGGATCCCCCGTGAGGAGTGGATGTCGAGGGGAGGCAGCGCACGCGACTGACTCGCGGACGCTCTATGTCAAGCCCTCCCCATCGAATGAGGTCAACCCCGGCGGTCAGCGTCCGGAGTACAAAAAAGCGAGAAGAAGAAGAGGAAGGAGTGTGAGATGAACTGTCCAGCTTGTTTTGCGGCACTGCCGGATGGATCCAAATTCTGCGGTGCCTGCGGTGCCCAGCTCGGAGTGGAGAGTGGCAGGCAGACGACGAGCCGCCCCGGTGCGGGGCACGGCATTCACATTGATGCGGACGGTCACGGTCGAGGGCGCGGTTACACCTACTCGATCGAGCACGGATCCGCTTTTGCGCTGGCCGTGCTGCAGCTCCAGGCGGGACAGTCGATCCAGGCGGAGTCCGGGGCAATGGTCTCGATGTCGAGCACAGTCGAGCTGCAGTCGGAACTCAAGGGAGGTGTGCTGGGCGCGCTCAAGCGGGCGGTCGGAGGCGAGTCGGCTTTTCTCTCGACCTTTACCGCACAACGGGGACCTGGAGAAGTGACCCTCGCGCCAGCGATGCCTGGCGACATCGCGGCGATCGAGATGAGCCAGCAGATCTTCTACGTCCAGTCGAGCTCCTATCTTGGGGGGGATACGACGCTCCAGATCGATACGCGGTGGGGAGGATCCCGGACCTTCTTCAGCGGGGAAGGGCTCTTTGTGCTGCAGGTGCAAGGGACGGGGCTGCTCCTCGTCTCCTCGTTCGGGGCCATTCACCGCCGGCGGCTCGCGCCCGGGGAACAGTATGTCGTTGATACCGGCCACCTCGTCGCCTGGGAGGGGCACATGCCCTACCAATTGCGCAAGGCCTCGTCGTCGGGCTGGTTGAGGAGCATGGTCAGTGGGGAGGGGATCGTTGCCGAGTTCAGCGGTCCGGGAGAGATCCTCATTCAAACGCGCAACTTGGCCGCCTTTGCCGGGATCCTCAAGCCATTCTTCCCGACGCAGTCCGGAAGCAGTCTTGGATAAGGCGCGGGGGCGACCGGCGGGAGTGGGCCGGACGGTCGCCCCGACACTGGGCACTCATCGGCGCCGCGTGTTGAGCAGAAACTGCAGGAGAAAGGCGAAGAAGTTGGCGAAGGTGAGGTAGAGGCTGATCGTCAGATCGATCGCCCGCTCCCAGGTATTCTCGCTGCGTTCCATGCGGAAGAAGTGGAAGAGGAAGAAGCCGGAGAAGACCAGCATTCCAATCGCCGAGTAGAGCAGGTTGACCGTCCGGGAGAAGCGGACAAAGATTTGAACCAGCCCAACGACCAGCAGGCCGATCACCCCGACCATCAGAAAGGGGGCAAGGCGGCTCGCATCGAACCCGGTGAGGGTGGTGAACGCCCCCGCAAGGAGCATGACGCCAGTCGTCCCCGTCAGCGACTGGAGAACGATTCCCGGCCCCTGCTCCGCGATGGCGAGACCGACCAGCGGACCGAGCATCATCCCGTTGAGAAAACCCCACCCGGTCAGCAAGCCAATCGCAAGGAGCCCGTCCCCAGCCGCCCGAACGATCATCATCCCGATGATCGAGAGGAGGAGGAGGCCGATCATCGGCAGCCAACCGCGAATGCGGCGACCGGCATAGGCACCGATTCCCGCGGTAGCAATCGTCAACGAGAGGAGGCAGAGCACTTTCGCGGTCAGCGGAGTACTCTCCACGGGAAGCAGGCGGATCCCCGCAAGCAACAGAAGGAGGCCGATGAGAACTGACGAGACGATGCCTCGCATCGACTCGAGATCGGTGCGGAGCTGAGTGGCCAAGTCGGCTCGCTGATGGTAGTAGTAGTTTGGATTTGACATGCAGTTACCTCCGGGTCCGCGCATCGCGGTGATCAAGAGCGTGGATTCGAGCTGAGTGCCAGTTGTGTACCAGTTGATTCGGGAATGTCCTGGGACTCAATGGATCGGCGCCCCCCTTCGACATCGCCCCAAATCACTTGAAGACGCCCCCATTCTACAAGGTTCAAGGTGGAAAGAGCGAGGGGGAAGAGTCGAGCCCCTCATCAAAGACGGCATCGGCTTCAAGGGCAAGATCGAGCTGTTTGAGGTAGTCGGCGTGCGTCAGATCGATGGCACCGAAATGGCCGATGTGGGGAGTTCGCATCTGGACATCGAGGAGGCGGAAGTGGCGCACGCGTAAGCGCTCGACAAGGGCGACGAGGGCGAGGTGGGAGGCGGAGGAGACACGGCTGAACATCGATTCGCCGAAGAAGGCGGAGCGGAGGGAGACCCCATAGAGTCCCCCGACGAGCCCCTCGGCGGTCCAGACCTCGACCGAGTGGGCCAGTCTTCGGTGATGGAGTTCGGTGTAGAGGGCAATCATCTCCTCGCTCAGCCAGACTTCCCGGGAGGAGACCTGATCGTGCCGGGCGCAAGCGCGGATCACCTCCGCGAAAGCACGGTTGACGTGAATCTGATAGGGAAGACGGCGCATGGTCTGCCGGAGGGAGCGGCGGATACGGAAGCGATCATCGAGGGGAAGAATGGTGCGGGGCTCCGCGAGAAACCACTCGATCCGGCCATCGAGACCTCGCGCCATCGGGAAGTATCCCGCCCGATAGCCGAGCAGAACCTGCTCGGGCGTGATCTCCGATCTTCTCACCGGTCGCTTGGTGCGCCCTTCTTCCATGATTCTGATTTGTAGCACGAATTGCCGAACGGGCCAACGGGGGGCCGACTGGGGGCCGGAGCAGGGAAAGATGCGGAAAGAGGGAGTTCGTGCTATCTTGACCCGGTTTCAGGAGCCCCTCCGTCGTGGGCAAGACGCGCTGACGGGCCGACCCTCGCCGGCTGGTGGGGGAGAAATGAACACAACAGAGGAGAGAGACGTCATGGCGAGTGGACACATCTGGATCGGAAGAGGAAGAAGGGGCGTGGTCCTGCTCGGGCTGGTGATGGTGGCGGCAAGCGCCGCTCTGGCGACGCAGGCGCCGCGACCGCTCGAGATCGAGTACCGGGTCGCCTTCCCTGCCCCGCACACCCACCTCTTTGAAGTGACGATGAAGGTGGGAAGAGCCACCGGGCCGACGCTCGACCTGCAACTGCCGACGTGGACCCCAGGCTCCTACCTGCAGCGCGAGTATGCGCGCCATCTCCAGGATTTTCGTGCGAGTGACGCGGCGGGTCGTTCCCTGCGGTGGGAGAAGATCGACAAGTCGACGTGGCGGGTGACCACGGGGGGAAGCGGAACGGTTGAAGTCTTCTACCGAATCTACGCCAATGAACTGGCGACCCAGACGAGCCACCTCGACGCGGATCACGCCTACTTCAACGGGGCGAGCCTCTTTCTCTATGTGCCAGAGGCAAAGTCGGTTCCACATCGGCTGAAGATCGAGGCGCCTACCGGATGGCGAGTGACCTCTCCGCTGGGGCTCGAGCCGGATGCCGACGGGTATTTCACGGCACCTGATTATGACCGGCTGGTCGATGCGCCAACGATGGTGGGAACCCATCGACTGCTCACCTTCACGGTCGGTGGCAAGCTGCACCGCGTGGCGATCATGGGTCGCTTCCCGGTGAGCGAAGCGAGATTTCTCAACGATCTGGCCAAGATTGTCGAGGAGACCTCACGGATCTTCGGGGACCTGCCGTACGACCATTACACATTTCTGATCCTCCTGCAGCCGGGCATCGGCGGAGGGACCGAGCACCTCAACTCGAACGTCAGCATGGGATCGCCCGATGCCCTGGCAACGGAGGCGGGCTACCGGCGATTTCTCGGGCTGGAGTCGCACGAGTTCTTCCATACCTGGAACGTCAAGCGGCTGCGCCCGCTGGCGCTCGGGCCCTTCGACTACCAGCGAGAGAACTATACGCGTTCTCTCTGGGTCGCCGAGGGGCTGACGAGCTACTACGGAGAACTGATCCTGCATCGTGCCGGATTCCTCTCGAAGAGTGACTATCTGGGCTCGCTGGCGGGAGCGCTCGCCGGGCACGATCAGCAGCCGGGCCGGCTCAAGCAGAGCGCGGAGTCCTCGAGTTTCGACACGTGGATCAAGCAGTACCGGCCGGACGAGAACTCGATCAACACGGCGATCAGCTACTACACGCGGGGGCAGATTCTCGGGCTCCTCTTCGATCTGGAGATCCGGGCACGAACGAAGGGGGCACGGTCGCTGGACGACGTCATGCGACGGCTCTACCAGGAGCATGGGCTGCCGCGACCTGGGTTTACGGAGGCGCAACTCAAGGCGGTCTTTGAAAGCGTCGCTGGCGGGGACCTGACCGAGCTCTGGAAGCGGCACGTCGAGGGGGCGGAGGAGATCGACTTTGGACCGGTGGTGGCCCGCCTCGGGCTGGAGCTGAGCAAGGGGTGGCAGCCGGGTCCCCTCATCAAAGGGGAGCCAGGGACCCTCGGGGTGCGGCTTCGGATGGCCGGGGACCGGGCAGTGATCGCCAATGTGCTGGCGGGCCTGTCGGGCTACGAGGCTGGGCTCAATGCGGGGGATGAGCTGGTTGCCCTCGACGGACTGAAGCTCGATGCCGGCAATGCGATGCGGCGGCTCAACGAACTGGTCGCGGGGCAGACGGTCACCCTCAGCATCTTTCGTCGGGAGGCCATGCGAACCTTCTCCGTGACCGCCAGCCGCAAACCCCACGATCGATACCAGTTGACGGATGCCAAGGATGCCTCGGCCGAGGCCGTGCAGTTGCGGCGCGGTTGGCTGCGGGAGTAGATTCCCCTGCACAGACGAAGTGGGAAGAGGGAGAGTATGCAGATGAGACAGTTCGAGCGAGGCAGCGCTGGGAAGTGGACCTGGGCAGTAGGACTCCTGAGCTTGGCGCTGTTGCCGGTAGGAGTCGGCGGGGCCCGGGTGGGTGCAGCGGAAGGCGAGGCGATTCAAGTGCAGGAGGCGTCGCCGAATCGGGGGGCGGCAGCAGTCTGGCAATCGCTCCAGCGGCTGCGAACGACGTTGAGCGTGCTGCACACAACGGCCCATCCGGACGACGAGGACGCGGCACTGCTGACTTGGCTGGCGCGGAGTGAAGGGATCCGAACGGGGCTGCTGACACTCAACCGGGGCGAGGGCGGAGCAAACCTGATCGGACCGGAACTCTACGACGCGCTGGGGATTCTCCGGACGGAGGAGATGCTCGCCGCCAACCGCTTCTACGGAATCGACGCACAGATGTTCACGCGGGTGACCGATTTCGGTTTCTCCAAACGGCTCGACGAGACGATCGAGCACTGGGGGCGGGAGGTGGTGCTGCGGGACATGGTCCACGCGATTCGGCGCTACCGCCCAGAGGTGATGGTGTCGCGCTTCCACGGCGCGGCGAGGGACGGACACGGCAACCATCAAGCGGCGGGGCTGCTCAGCCGCGAGGCCTTCCGTGCTGCTGGCGACCCAGCCGTCTTTCCGGAGCAACTGACGGGTGGGCTTCGCCCCTGGCAGGTCAAGAAGCTCTACCTCAGCCTGCGCGCCAACGAAGAGGCGACGGTGCGGATCGACGTCGGCGGCTTCGATCCCCTGCAGGGCCGTTCCTGGCGTGAGATCGCCATGGAAGGATACGGGCTCCATCGTTCGCAGTCGGTTGGTCAAGCGCGACCCGCCCCGGGCGCGGCGACGACGGCGCTGCGGCTGGTCGAGTCGAGAGTGGGTCCGGTCGGGCCGGAGCAGAACCTCAGCGAGGGGCTCGCCGGAAGTCTGACAGACCTCGCACGACTGGCACCGACGCTTGCGCTGGGAGAGGACCTGACGCGGATGGGAGGAGCGATCGAAGAGGCGTTCCGACAGTTTAACGCACGGGCTCCGTGGGAGATCACCGGCCACCTCGTCACAGCACATCGACATCTGCGCCGCGCCGTCGCGACGCTAACGCCAGCAGCGACCAACGATGCGGGGGCCGAGCAAGTCCTCTTCCTGCTGCAACGCAAGGAGAAGGAGCTGAACGACGCAGTCAACCTCGCCCTCGGGCTGAGTCTCGAAGTGTTGGTGGAGCCGGAGCGTCCGGCACCGGCGGGAGGCTTCATGGCGCGGCCGCGGCAGACCTTCGGAGTGACCACCCCGGGAGAGGCCTTTACGCTCAGCGCAACGATCGTCTGCCGAGGGGAGACGCAACCGGCGCGTGGACAGCTCCGCTTGGAAGCGCCAGCGGGGTGGGAGATTGGGGCTCCCTCGGCGGAGGGTCCGCTGCCAGGCCGCAATCGCCCGCAGCGCCACGATTTCCGGGTGCGAGTGCCGGAAGATACGCCGCCCACTCGCCCCTACTGGTCGAGGGATTCTGAGCTGCGGGATTTCATCTACCGCATCGATCGACCCGAGCTGTTGCACGAGCCCTTCGGACCACCGGAACTGCACGGGGTCTACCGCTACTCGATCGAGGGGGAGACGTTCGAGTATCGACAACCGGCGCGGACCTCCTTCGTGCGGGCACCGTATGGGGAGCAGCGGCGGCTGGTGACGGTCGCGCCCGCGCTCAATGTCGGGCTGACGCCGCGGGTCGGAGTCGCCCTCCCGGGCACGACCGGGACGACCGAGGTAACCGTGACCATCTCCCACAACCGCAAGGAGGAGACGACCGGCCAAGTCCGGTTATCCATCCCAGCTGGGTGGCGGACAGAACCGGCCTCCCACCCCTTCACCTTCAAGCACGAAGGGGAGACGGCCAGCTACCGTTTTCAAGTAATCACGTCGAAGGTGGCGGCAGGAGAGACCTACCGCCTCGAGGCCGTCGCCGAGCACGGCGGTCGGGCCTACCGCGAAGGGTATCAGATGATCGCTTATCCGGATCTGGAGCCGCGCCCGCTCTACCGGGCGGCGGTCATGGAGATTCGTGGGATTGAAGTCCGGGTACCGGCCAACCTGCACATCGGGTACGTCATGGGGGTCGGCGATCTGGTGCCCGACGCGCTCCGCCAGATTGGCGTCCGGGTGAGCCTGCTCGGGGCGGCCGACCTGGCCAACAGCCCCCTCGACGGCTACGACGCGATCCTGATCGGGATTCGAGCCTCGGCAGTTCGACCCGACCTCAAGGCGCATAACCGGCGACTGCTCGAATACGCCGAGCGGGGCGGCAACCTCATCTGGCAGTATCAGACCCCAGAGTTCGACGAGATTCCCTACGGGCCATTCCCCTATCAGATGGGGCGCAACCCCGAGGAGGTCTCCGAGGAGGAGTCGGTGGTGACGATCCTGCAACCGGACCATCCGCTCTTTGCCGGGCCCAACCGGATCACCCCGGCAGACTTTGACGGGTGGGTCGAGGAGCGGGGCTCGAAGTGGTGGCGGGAGTGGGATCCGCGCTATGTCCCGCTGCTCGAATGCCATGACCGCGGGCAAGAGGCGCAACGGGGTGGGATGCTGCAGGCGGAGTACGGACGTGGACTCTTCACCTACGCAGGCTATGCCTTCTACCGCCAGCTTCCGGCTGGGGTCGGAGGGGCCTATCAACTCTTCGCCAACCTGATCAGCCAGCGCCCCCGGGCCGCCAGCCCTTCCAATCCGACCAATTCAAAGCAAGGAAGGACCCGGCAATGAAGGGGAGTCCAGCCAAGACCCGGGTGGAGATCGTCCAGGAGCGGTTGAGGGACTATCTGGCCCGCGCGACGCTCTATGGCCCGCGCCTGCCTGACACGGCGACCCTCACCCCCACGACCAGTTTGACGGCACAGGCCGCCCGCGATCTCTTCGAGGACCAAGTCAGCAGCCGGCTGCTCGACGTGGCGGCACGGGAGATGAAGCGGCTCAACGAGGGGTTCTACACCATCTCGAGCGCAGGGCACGAGAACAACGCCGTGGTGGGGGCCCTCCTGCGGCTCGATGATCCGTGCTTTCTGCACTACCGGGCGGGGGGGCTGATGATGGCCCGCTCGCGAAAAGCGCCCGGCGTCGACCCGATTCTCGACACGCTGCTCTCCTTTGCCGCCTCGAAGGACGATCCGATCGCCGGGGGACGCCACAAGGTCTGGGGAAGTCGCCGTCTCTGGGTTCCCCCGCAGACGAGCACGATTGCCTCCCACCTCCCGAAGGCGACAGGGATGGGGTTTGCGTTACGGATGGCCCGGCGGATCGGGCGGGCGAGCGACCTCCGCGACGATTCGATCGTCCTCTGCTCCTTCGGAGACGCCTCGGCCAACCATGCAACGGCCCTCTCCGGCATCCACTCGGCCTGCTACACCGTGCGTCGGGGAGGAACCGCGCCGGTAATCTTCCTCTGCGAGGACAACGGGATTGGCATCTCGGTCGAGACGCCCCGGGGCTGGATCCACGACGCCTTCCAGGACCGGCCGCACCTTTGCTACATTGCTGCGGACGGCGAGATCGAGACGGTCTGGAACGCAGTCGAGCAAGCGGTCACCCACTGCCGTCAGACCCGCCATCCGGTCTTCCTGCACCTGCGGACGACGCGACTGTGGGGCCACGCCGGAACGGATGTCGAAACGAGCTACCGGAGTCTGGAGGAGATCGAGGCGGCGGAGACAGCCGACCCGCTGTTGCGCAACGCGCGCCGGCTGATCGAGACCGGGGCGGCCACTCCGGCGGAGTTGCGGGAGATGGTGGCGCGGCTGGAAGGGCGGATTGCAGAGGCGATGCACGAAGCGATCCGCCGGCCCAAGCTGACCAGCGTCGGCGAGATCGTCGCGCCGCTCGCCCCCTTCGATGCCGCGGCGATCCGTGCCGCCCGCTCAACCCCTGTCCCGGAGGAGGTCCGCCAAGAGAGTTTCACCCAAGTAGGAGGGCTCCCGGAGACGGCGACAGCCCCGACGAAGCGGACCATGGCCGCCCACATCAACGCGGCGCTCGCCGATGAGATGCTCGGCCACCCGGAGATCCTGCTCTTCGGGGAGGATGTCGGGCGCAAGGGAGGCGTCTACTACGTCACCGCCGGACTGCAGAAGCGTTTCGGTGTGGCACGGGTCTTTGACACGCTGCTCGACGAGACGACGATCCTCGGCATCGCCCAGGGAGCGGCGATGGCCGGGTTGCTGCCGATCCCGGAGATTCAATACCTCGCCTATCTGCACAATGCGATCGATCAGTTGCGCGGGGAGGCCTGTTCGCTCTCCTTCTTCTCGGCTGGCCAGTTCACCAACCCGATGGTCGTCCGGGTGCAGGGGCTGGCCTACCAGAAGGGCTTCGGCGGCCATTTCCACAACGACAACTCGATCGGGGCGCTGCGGGAGATTCCGGGGTTGCTGCTGGCAACCCCGTCGCGGGGCGACGACGCGGTCCGGATGCTGCGGGGGCTGCTGGCGACGGCACGGACCTGCGGGCGAGTCGCCGTCTTTCTCGAACCGATCGCGCTCTACCACGAGAAGGATCTCTACGTCGAAGGGGACAACGAGTGGCTCTGTGACTACCCGCCACCGACAGATCCAGAGCCGCTGCTGCTGCCCGGCGAGGTGGGGATCTCCGGTGAAACGGCGCGGGACGTACTGATCGTCAGCTATGCCAACGGCTATCGGCTATCGTTACGGGCAGCGCGCCGCCTGCGAGAGAGTGGGATCGCCGCGCGAGTGCTCGACCTGCGCTGGCTCAATCCGTTGCCACACGAGGCGGTTGCCCAGCACGCGTGGGAGTGTCAGGCCGTGGTCGTCATCGACGAGTGTCGCGCAACCGGCGCCGGAATCGCGGATGCGATCGTTGCCAAGCTGGCGGAGGCGGGCTATCGACGGCCCCTGCGCTCAGTGCGCGCCGTCGATACCTATGTCCCGCTCGGCGCAGCTGCCAACCTTGTGCTCGTCTCCGAAGAGCAGATTCTGGAAGGGGTCAAAGCGGCGGTCGTCGCGGCCCCCGCCGCCCCCTGAGCTGCGGTATCGAAAGACAGGAACCCATGAGTTCGACAACCTCGTCCTCTCCGTCCCTCGTGCGTGGGATGGGGCTGCTCCAGGCAACTGCGGCCAACATGTTGGAGATGATCGGGATCGGTCCGTTCATCACGATTCCGATCATTCTCGGGGCGATGGGTGGGCCACAGGCGATGCTCGGCTGGATCATCGGCGCGATCATCGCGATCTGTGACGGACTGGTCTGGGCGGAACTGGGAGCGGCGATGCCCGGCTCGGGTGGATCTTACCACTACCTCCAGCAAGCGTTCGGTCCGCGCAAGCTGGGCCGGTTGATGAGCTTCCTCTTCATTTGGCAAACGGTCTGCACGGCCCCCTTCTCGCTGGCCTCGGGCGCGGTCGGGTTCGCCAACTACACGCGTTACCTCTGGCCAGGGATGGAGGCCTGGGAGGGCAAGCTGCTCGCCGCCGGTGTTTGCCTGGCCGTAACGGTCATTCTCTACCGGGATATCCGGACGATTGGGCGGCTCTCAGTCATCCTCTGGGTGATCGTCCTCCTGACGGTTGGATGGGTCCTGGTGGCGGGCGTGAGCAACTATGATCCGGCGCTCGCCTTCGACTTTCCCACCAATGCCTTCAACCTCAACACGGTCTTCTTTGTCGGGCTCGGGATCGCTTCGCTCAATGCGATCTACGATTATGGCGGGTACAACAATGTCTGCTTCTTTGGTGGAGAGGTCAAAGATCCCGGGCGGAACATCCCACGGGCGGTGCTGATCTCGATCGGCGCGGTGGCGGTGATGTACATGGTCATGACGGTAACGATCATCGGGGTGGTCCCCTGGCGCGAGGCAGTGACCGAGGGGACCATGGCCAACAAGGCGATCGTTGCCGACTTCATCCAGCGACTCTACGGCGAG
Source organism: Blastocatellia bacterium (assembly GCA_049317725.1). Classification (GTDB taxonomy): domain Bacteria; phylum Acidobacteriota; class Blastocatellia; order RBC074; family RBC074; genus CAIOZW01. The sequence goes on along the minus strand of JBMOHS010000015.1, from coordinate 1,942 downwards.
CAGGCGGCGATCGTCATGACGATCCTGATCCTGGTGACGACCTTCGCGTCGGTCTTCGCGGTGATGTTGGGTTACTCGCGGGTGCCGTATGCGGCGGCGGTCGACGGACGGTTCTTTCGGCCTTTTGCGCGGGTGCACGCGACACGCCAGTTTCCGACCTTCTCGGTGATCTTCACCGGTGCGACGGCGGCGCTCTGCTGCTGGTTTGAGCTGCCGACGCTGATCACTGCCCTCATCGTCATTCAGATCGTGGCGCGCGATATGGCCCAGGTCGCGGCGGTGATCCTCATCCGGCGAAATCGTCCGGACATCCGGCTCCCGTTTCGAATGTGGCTCTATCCGCTGCCGGCGCTCGTCGCCTTCATCGGGTGGGTCTACATTCTGGGGACCAATGGGTGGCGAATGTTTGGCCTGGGTGCAGGGTTGATGGTCGTGGGAATTGTTGCCTACCTGATCCAGGCGCGGATACGCGGGGAGTGGCCCTTCGCCGAGGCGGCACCAGAGGAGGAGCACGCCGGATGAGCATTGAACCCCGCAAGCGATGGGAGGTCTTGACGGTCGGCGACGTCTTCATCGACCTCATCTTGAGCGGCTTCACGCGATGGCCTGCGCCGGGGGAAGAGGTGCAGGCCCAGTCGCTGTCGCGGGAGGTGGGAGGCGGAGCGGCGATCACGGCTTGCGGGCTGGCACGGCTGGGGGTCACTACTGGGCTCTTCGCGGCGGTGGGCCACGATGGCGACTGGCTGCGGCAACGGATAGCGGAGTTCGGGGTTGACCCAACCGCCCTGCAGGTCGACGAAGCGGAGACAACGGCCCTGACGGTGGCTGTCTCAACGCGCGAGGATCGTTCGTTCTTCACCTATGCCGGGGCTAACCGCCTGCTGCCGGGCCTTCTCGCGAACGGGGCCCCCGGGCGGAGGCTCCTCCAGAAGGCCCACCACGTCCATTTGGCACTGCCGATCGATCCAGGGCTGCTGCGCGAGCTGGCGGCGGAATTGCACGCCTGCGGGACGACCCTTTCGCTCGACGTTGGCTGGGTCGAAGATTGGTTGCGGGATCCGGCGAGCCTCGCGGTGTTGTCGACCGTCGATCTCTTTCTGCCGAACGAACGGGAGGGCGAGGCGATGACGGGAGAGGTCGATCCAGCAGCGATGCTCGCCCGGTTCGCCGAGGCGGGTGCAAGAAAGGTCGTGCTCAAGCGGGGTGCCCAGGGAGCGATGGTGCGCGCGGATGGAGAGATCGTCATCGCCCTGCCTCCTCCCGTCACACCAGTCGATACAACGGGTGCGGGAGACTGCTTCGATGCGGGCTTCCTTGCCGCGTGGCAGCGTGGACTTTCCGTGAAAACCTGTCTCGAGGTCGGAAACCTCTGCGGCGCACTCTCGACGACCGCCCCCGGGGGGCTGGCCGGCTTCCCGACCGAGGCTGCCCGCTACCTCCTCAAATAATCTTCGCGACTTCGCGCCTTCGCGTGAGCCTCTTTCCTCCCAGCGATGGGCCCCGTTGTTTTTTCTCACGCGAAGGCGCGAAGCCGCGAAAGGGGAGGAAGGAGAGAAGAGGGGCGAGGGGAAAGGGGCGAGAAAAAGAATGGGAGAAAGTCGGCAATGCGCCCCCCAAAAACCTCCGTGTCTCCGTGCCTCCGTGTGATCCTCTTCTTCACATCTCGTCCCTCATCCCTTCCCCCTCGCCCCTCATCCCTCGTCCCTCATCCCTTCCCCATCGCCCCTCATCCCTCGTCCCTCATCCCTCGTCCCTCATCCCTTCCCCATCGCCCCTCATCCATCATCCCTCGCCCCTTCTCCCAGTCTTTGCAAGGCTCAGAAAATTCACTATGATGCACGTGGATTTTGTTGATGTCATTCGTACCGTTTTTCTAAAATTCGATCCCGCCAAGGAACGGCGTGGAACGGCAAGGAGGAGTTGGCCATGGGACACGTTGCTG
>JBMOHS010000014.1:0-38805 GCA_049317725.1 Blastocatellia bacterium | reverse complement strand
GTCCCGTCGTCCTCTGTTTTTCCACTCCAGAAGAGGATTCGACCGGTCTCGTCGATCGCTTGCAGCTCGACCCAGACGTCGAAACCGTCGACCGTTCCTCCGGGAAAGAAATGGCCTACCTTCCGCGTCCGGACGACGACCTCGAGCCGCAGTTCGTCCCCTCGGCGGACCGTTGGCTTCTCGACCCGATCGAGGGGCGCGATCACCTCCGCTGGCTCGGTCAGGAAGACCTGACCAGCCCCAAACTGCATCGACTCCTCCCCGATCCCAAACGTCGAGGCGACCTGCGGCCCCTCGTCTCCGCCTCTCCCGCGCAACTCACGAATCGGGGCTGTTTTTCCTTCGGTCATCCCGAAGATATCGATCGAGATCTGCCCATCCCGCAGGAAGTCCGTCGTCAACTTCAACTGCTCTTCATCCCCGTTGACGTAGGGGAGCGCGGTGTTGGCCCCCGGAAACCGATGCGATTTGACCTTTCCATTCTTCGCTGCCGGATCGCGGGACGCGACGAGCGGCATGTGGCAATCCGCGCACTTCTTCGGCTTGTCAGGGTAGTAGAAGGCGCGGGCCCCCTGGCCAGATACCCCTGACGCCTGCCAGTTGTCGTAGTCGTTGAAGCCTCGAAACCATCGATACCCATTGACTGGTTTGTCGAGATGGACTTTGTGACACGATGCGCAGTACTCGGCAGTATTCTCGCGCATGAACGGCTTGATGAAGGTCTTGGCGTGCAACTCGGGCTTGACGTACGTCAACATGTCGTGGCCCCATTGCAGGAAGGGGTTCTTACTGACTGCCAAGTCGTGAAGGGGAGGGTATTCGATCTCGAAATCTGCCTGCCCCATCGAGCTGCGTACGTGGACAATCGAATGGCACGAAGCGCAGCCCAGACCAGCCTGCGCCTCTGGGGTCTTGATCTGTTCCCGGACCGGCTTCTCGAACCCACCACTGAAGAGGAGAGCATGATCATGGCACCCCGCGCACCACTTCGAGGGCTGTGTTCCAATCGTGTCCTGCATATACTCGATCGACTTGCGGTACCACTGGTTGTTGAACGAGGCGAAGTGGTGTGCCGAACTGTTCCACTGATCGTAGATCTCCTGATGGCAACGTGCGCAACTCTCCGAATTCAGGAAAAAGTTGGAGGGGATCTTTCCCCCCGTGTTGGTTGTTGCCGATGAGGGAAAGAATGGACCGCTCGGCCCCTGTCCCTCGCCCTCCATGGTCAGGGGAGGGGTCAGGGGATTGACGATCTTGGCCCGGGCCGTCCGCTCCGCTCTGCCCATCCATTGAAAGATGATCGGAAAGGAGATGGCAATCAGCAGAACCAACCCCGCCACACGCATCGCCAACGACCATTGCGGAATTTGCCTTGCCAGCCAACCGAGCAGCAGCACAACGCCAAGGGTCCCGAGGATGGCGTGGGCTGGGCCTGCCCAGCGGATCGGAGCCCCAAACCCCACCCAGGGCCGACTTGCCCCGAAGAGGAGAAGCAACACTCCCAATCCTCCACTGAGCAGCAAGATCCCGGCACTCCATCGCCCCAAGGCTGACCACTGCGCCCACACCCGCCGCAGGTAGACCAGAAAGAGAACTGTCAACAGCAACCCTAACGCAAAATGGACCGCCAGCCCAACCAGATATCCGATCGACGGATCGTCAAAAACAACCACCCACGAGCTATTGACCAGCAGGACCAGCAGGCCAATCAGCAACCCTTGACCCATTCTTCCCTCTGTCCCGATGCGACCTGACATGCTTGCCCTCCCCTGCGAGACCGATCCTCTCCTCCAGCCATCCCATTGACCATTCGATCAGGGGACCACCTGATGGCAGCCCGGCCAACTCCTGTCTTTGCTCTTCCGTCTTTTTGACTTTTACTATCGTCAGAAGAGGCTAAACGATGGCTTGGCTCCCACGCAAGCGGTCTCCTTCTGCCCTCCTTTGTCACAGGTCATCCGGCCTACGGTCATCAGTCTTGAATGGGATACCAGACCCGATTCTGTACAATCCCGGCAAGCCATGGTAAAACCGTTTTTGTCAGCACCGGATACATTTCCGGTCCATATTCTCGGTTCTGATGTCTTGGTGTTGTTCTCAAGATCGCGGGTTTCCCACACTTGGTCTTTTGCCCGCAAAGAACTTGGGGCGTCGGTTTTCCTGGGATCCCTTACGAGGATATTCCACGTAAGGGCTGAGCGGGTGATACTCAGATGGGTTCAGTCAACAACCCTCGGTTCTTTTGTCAATCGTCGAGGCTCCCTTTTTCTGGCTGGTCCTTTCCTGTTGGTCAGCCATCCCCACTTCACCCAGAGACGGCGGGAGACCGTTGCACTGATGGAGGCGGCGATCAAACAAGAGCAACGGGAAGAGGTCTGCCCTCTCTTTTCTGCCAGCAGGCCACGGTACATTTCAAACCAAGCTGGAAATTGACATCAAAGAGGTAGATCTTCCAATGCAAAGAGTTCTGATTACGGGTGGGGCCGGCTTCATCGGTGCCAACTTTGTTTCTTACCTCCTGGAGCAGACCACAGCCACTTTGGCAATTCTCGACAAGCTGACATATGCGGGAAACCTCGCCAACCTCGAAGCACCGTTACGATCGGATCGAGTCAAATTTATTGAGGGAGATATCGCCGATCCATCGCTCGTCGGACCTCTGCTGCACGATCTTCAGCCGACCTCAATCGTCAACTTTGCGGCGGAGTCCCACGTTGATCGATCGATTGACGATCCCTCCCCGTTTCTGGAAACAAATGTTCGGGGGACCTTTGTTCTTCTGGAGGCGGCACGTCGATATTTTTCCAGTCTGGACGATCTGCGTCGTCAGTCGTTCCGTTTTCTTCACGTCTCAACGGATGAGGTCTATGGCTCGCTTGGTCCGGATGGGCTCTTCTCAGAGGAGACCCCGTACGCTCCGAATTCTCCTTACGCAGCATCGAAAGCGGCCGCCGATCATTTGGTGCGGGCTTGGCACGAGACCTATCGCCTCCCGACCCTGATCACCAACTGCTCGAACAACTACGGGCCCTACCAATTTCCCGAAAAGTTGATTCCCCTGATGCTTCTCAACGGCCTCGATGGCCAGCCCCTTCCGATCTACGGGGATGGCGGGAATATCCGCGACTGGCTGTATGTCGAGGATCACTGCTCGGGAATTTCCCTGGTTCTCGGACGGGGCGTACCGGGACAGAAATACAATATCGGCGGAGGAAATGAGCGTACCAACCTCCAGATTGTCGATCTTCTCTGTGCCGAACTCGAGCGCGCTTGTCCCGCCGCGACCAATCCGGCGCTCCTCGCCCTTGGCAAGACGAGCTACCGCGACCTGCGGATTTTTGTGACCGATCGCCCTGGGCACGACCGTCGTTACGCGATCGATGCCCGTAAAATTCGTACAGAGCTGGGCTGGACGCCTTCGGTGACGTTCGAGTCGGGACTGTCCCGCACCGTGCGTTGGTATCTAGATCACCGTCCTTGGGTTGAGACGGTTCTACGAGACAAGTATGATCGTCAACGTCTGGGTCTCTCCCAAGATCCTGCTGAAGTTGCCTCGGACAGCAGGTCTCTCTAATTCTCCATCATTGAAACGGACCGATATCTTATGAAGGGCATCATCCTCGCCGGCGGATCTGGCACCCGCCTCTACCCGATCACCAAATCGATCAGCAAGCAGTTGCTGCCTGTCTACGATAAACCACTGATCTACTACCCCCTCTCGACCTTGATGCTGGCGGGGATCCGGGAGATTCTGATCATTACCACTCCCGAGGATCAGTCGCAGTTCCAGCGTCTCTTGGGAGATGGCACCCAGTATGGGATCGAGCTGACCTACGCCGTTCAACCACGTCCTGAAGGGCTGGCGCAGGCTTTTCTCATCGGAGACCGCTTCATTGGGGATGGCCGTGTTGCCCTCATTCTTGGTGATAACATCTTCTACGGACACGGCATGGTGGACGACATGCAACACGCTGCCCATCGCCAAGAAGGGGCGACCGTCTTCGCCTATCAGGTACGGGATCCAGAGCGCTACGGGGTCGTTGAGTTCGATCTCGCCGGACGGGCCATTGGTCTTGAAGAGAAACCGAAGCACCCCCGTTCCTCCTGGGCAGTGACAGGGCTCTACTTTTACGACGCCCGGGTCGTGGAATTGGCTCGCGAATTGAGACCGTCTCCGCGCGGAGAGTTGGAGATCACCGACCTCAATCGGTGCTATCTCGATCTTGATGCTCTTCACGTTGAGCGACTGGGACGTGGGACCGCTTGGCTTGACACCGGAACACACGAGTCTCTCCAACAGGCATCGAGCTTCATTCAGACTCTCCAGGAGCGGCAGGGCCTGATGGTTGCCTGTCTTGAAGAGATTGCCTACTCTCGCCATTGGATTACCGCGGAGGATGTTGAGCGGATCGCCTCCCCGATGAAGAAGAACGCATACGGGCAATATCTTCTGCAACTGCTCGAACAGCCGCATTTGAGTCTACCAAAAGGGTCGTAGCTTCCACTTACCGAGAAGCCAGAGATCAAAAAACGGACGAGGGGGATCGTCGCAACTGAAGGTTCCGGCCCCTTCTTGGATCGACAGTATGAATGTATCAGTAACAGCACTGCCCGGGGTTCTTCTTGTTGAGCCGATTGTCCATCGGGACTCCCGAGGGTTTTTTCTTGAGACCTATCAGCGGGAGCGGTATACCCGGGCAGGCATCGAAGTCGAATTCGTCCAGGATAATCACTCCTCTTCCCTGCAAGGAACTCTCCGAGGCCTGCATGCCCAGCTTGAACCAGGACAAGCCAAGCTGATCCGAGTCATTGAGGGGGAGATCTATGATGTGGCGGTCGACATTCGGCGAGGCTCACCGACATTTGGTCGCTCGGTTGGTGTGCGCCTGTCGGCGGCGAACCAGTGCCAGCTCTACATTCCCCCTGGGTTTGCCCACGGGTTCTATGTCGTGAGCCCAGTGGCCCAGATGATCTACAAGTGCTCGGCGCTCTACCGGCCTGCAGGGGAGATTGCGATTCGATGGGACGACCCGGAGATTGGGGTTCCCTGGCCGATCGATCCCGAGGTTCCCGTTCTGTTGTCTGAACGGGACAAGGTCGCTCCCAGTCTACGGGATTCCTGGGACCGGCTACCGGAGATGGGGGAGCTCGGACGGGAGGGAAGATGACGACCGGATGGCGGGTACTTCTGACCGGGGCAGGAGGGCAGTTGGGGCAGGCCTTCCTCGAAGCCGATCTGCCAGGGTGGTCCTTTCTGGCTTGCCGGCACGAAGACTTGGATATAACTGATCTCGGGCAGGTCCGTCAGCGGGTCGCCTCACTGGCGCCGAACGTCATCCTCAACTGTGCCGCTTACACGGCGGTCGATGCTGCCGAAACAGATCCGGTGTCGGCTTACCGGATCAATGCGACAGGACCCCGGAATCTGGCGCTGGTGGCGGCGGAGCAGAATCTTCCGCTGGTACACATCTCGACCGATTATGTCTTCGATGGACGCGGCGAACGCCCCTATCACGAGTTCGATCGACCCTCGCCGCAGTCTGTTTACGGGCTGAGCAAGTGGGCGGGAGAGCAGGCGGTGGTCGGGCTGCATTCGCGCCACTACTTGGTTCGGACCGCTTGGCTCTACCATCACCAACCGCTGACCGCGAAGAATTTTCTGCGAACGATGCTCGCTCTTGGCCAGACGCGACAGCAGGAAGGCGTGCGGGTCGTCAGCGACCAATACGGGTCACCAACGTATGCACCCCATTTAGTTTCGGCGATTGCGCGGCTTCTGGCGACCGGTGCCTATGGGACCTACCATTTCGCGGGTTTGGGCGGGACGAGTTGGTATGAGTTGACGCGTCGATTCTATCTGGAGATGGGGGTGACGACCCTCGTTCATCCGGTGTCGACCGCGGCATTTCCGCGACCGGCTCCTCGTCCACGCTTCAGCGTGTTGACGACCCTGCAGTCCCCAGAGATCCTTCTGCCTCCATGGGAGGAGGGAGTGGTGGCATTTGCCCGGGCGTTGACATCCTCTTCCTCCTCCCACACAAAAGACGGGTCTTGAAATCGCCTTTCCCCTCGGTCAAGATGTCAGACGTGCGATTGTCATCGGTTCTGTTCATCCCCCTTCCGCATTGACCTGCCCGGAATGGCCTCTCTGTCCGAAGAGATGAGTCGCCAAGATTGGTCATCGGACCATCCACCTTGGAAATGAGATATATGAATATACGCATCTGGACGCTTCTATTCATCTTTGTTGTTGGGTTGCTGATGGTTCCGGGGAGCCAGCAGGCGCAGATTCCGCAGCCGCGGCAACGGGAGCTGAAGCTGTTGGATCCGGCGGACAGCACCTTTGTGATCGTGGCGACGGAGGATGGAACCGCCTGTCGTCTCGCGACACGCGAGGAGGCAGAGATGTTCCGCGCCGGGAGAGGGCAAGCTGGACTCCGTCCACTGGGGGAGGATTCGGCGGCCATTTGGCGCACGCAGCAGACAGGACTTCGGATTGTCTTGCGAGCCACGACGCAGCTCAACAACAATGCGGTGGCAAGGCAGGCGTTTCTGCGGGCGGCGGCCTACTGGGAATCGGTCATCAACAATCCGATTCAGGTTGTCATTGATGTCGACTTTGGACCAACCCGGTTCGGGGTTCCCTACCCGAACCAGAATGTGATTGGATCGACAGCCGGACAAATCCTGGGAACGACCGACCTCTATCCGGAATTTCGCAGCCAGTTGCTCGCGGCTGCCGACACCCCACAGAAACAGCAGATCTTCCAATTGTTGCCCCAGGCAGGGTTACCGACCGATCTCGGAGTGGCGCAAGGGGTGTACACGCCCTCCCCAGTTCTGCGGGCGCTGGGGTTTCTCCCCGCGAATGCGGATCCGACAGGGGAGCAATCGCTCTTTGGCGTTCCGCCATCGGTTGGCTTCAACTCCAATTTTGCCTTCGACTTCGATCCTTCTGATGGGATCGATTTCAATAAGATCGATTTCAACGCCACCGCCATCCACGAGATTGGCCACCTGCTCGGCTTCAGTTCATTTGTAGGCGAGCCGGAGCGATTGGCGGAACGCTCTCCTCTGACAGACTTGTCCGTCAACGTTTGGGACTTCTTTCGGTTCCGGCCGGGAGTAACGTTGTCGGGTTTTTCTACGGCACCGCGGGTCCTGCTGGCGGGAGGAGATCAACTCCATTTTGCGGGGTTGGGAGAAGCGGCACTCTCCACGTCCCGGCTGGACGGGCAGTCAGGAGATGGTCGTCAGGCACCGCACTGGAAGGACGATGCGTCGACAGGGCAGTTCATCGGAATCATGGATCCGACAGCCTCCTTTGGGTTGCGCGAGGAGGTCTCGGCCAAGGACCTGCTGACGCTTGGCCATTTTGGCTATCAGGTCAGCTCATCAGCAACGGTGGCGGAGCGGTTGGTCGTCGATCGGAACCAAGGGGGGACCAGTTACTTTGCGCTGGGACCGATGATGGTCAACCGGCTGAGCCCGACGCGCTATCCCGCGACAGTGCGGAGCGTCCTTGTCGGATTGGCGCTGGCCACTGGACAGCCATCTCCCGCCGGGGCCCCCATCCGCATTGTCCTCTTCCGGGGGAGCCCCGGCACTGGGTTGCCCCCGTCCAATCCGACTCTTCTCTTCGATCAGACTTTTTCCATCCCGCAGATCCCTTTGCCAATCAGCAGCAGCCAGCGGATCCTGGAGTTCACATTTGAAGGACCGACCATCCAGTCTGGAGATCTTTTTGTGGGGGTGCAGGCGACTGGAACCGCGTTGGGATTGGGGATTGATACATCCTTGCCGGATCCACAGCGTTCATTCATCAGCGAGGACAACGGAGTCACGTTTCGACCAATGAAGTCGGTGACAGGGGGGAGTGGGTCGGCCAGCCTGGTGCTGCGGGCAGTGGTCAACAGCCCCCTTCGTAACCAACCTGTTCCAGCGATCACACAGGTCAGCCCGGACGTCCTGCCCGCGGGAGGAGGAGGGCTGACCCTCTCCGTCGTGGGCCAAAATTTTCAGCCGGGCTCCGTGGTACGGTGGAATGGCAGTGACCGAGCGACGACCTATTTGTCGAGTTCGTTGCTTGAGATTGCCATTGGGAGTGGAGATCTGGCCGCGAGTGGCACGGCGGGGGTCTCTGTCAACACCCCGTCCCCGGGAGGAGGGCTCTCCCCGGAGGTCTCCGTCACCATTGGCAGCGGCAGCCCTCTCCCAACGGTCGCACGGCTTGATCCACCGGCGGCGATGCGAAACGACCCTGGGGTGACGGTCAATGTGTTTGGCAGCAACTTGACTCCCACCTCCGTCGTGAGAGTCAATGGAAATGACCGACCGACCGTCTATGTCAGCAGTCGCCAACTGACGACGACCCTGCTGGCGGGCGATCTGATGCTCGCATCGCCCTTGAACGTGACCGTCTTCAATGGAGGGGCTGGCGGGGGTCTCTCCAATTCCGTCAGCTTTGTGATTCCTGCTTGCAATTATTCGGTCTCACAAGTGAGCCAAACGTTTCTTTCCGGGGCAGGAGTTGGGTCAGTGATCCTCTCGACCAACAATGACGCTTGTCGATGGACGACGACCGCCAACGTCTCCTGGGCAAGGATCATCAATCCGTCAACGGCGGCGGGCAGTGGAAAATATGTCGTGACCTATGAAGTGACTCCCAACTCGACCCCCTTCGCACGGACCGGGCGATTGACGCTGGGAGGACAGATTGTCGTGTTGCGGCAAGCCGGGCTGCTTTCGGGAGTCTCGGCGGCGAGCTATGCGCGGGGAGGCACGCCGGATTCGATCATAGCCGCCTTCGGGGAGGATCTCGCGGTTGACCCCTTGGTGGCCGACCGCACGCCGCTTCCGACCAATCTGGGGGGAACGACTGTGGAACTGCGAGATTCCCGAGGAGGAGCGACGCGGCTCGCCGAACTCTTCTTCGTCTCTCCGCGACAAGTCAATTTTCTCCTGCCGGCCTCGTTGGCAGCAGGCGAGGTAGCGGTCTCGATCCGGGTGCAATCGACGTTGGTCGCTTCCGGGGTGATCAATGTGACCCGGGTTGCCCCGAGCCTCTTCTCGGCGAATGCCGATGGGCAGGGGGTTGCGGCGGCCAATCTGCTGAGATTGCGCGCTGGGCAGGCCCTCTACGAGCCTGTCGCAACGCTCAATCAGACGACCCGCCTCTTTGAACCCATCCCTCTTCAGTTCGGGCCGGCTTCTGACCAGGTCTTCCTGGTGCTCTACGGAACAGGCGTGCGGGGGCGAAACGCGCTCAGCGCAGTTCGGGTGCGCATTGGAGATCTTCTCCTGACCCCGACCTATGCCCAAGAGGCGCCCGGTTTCTTTGGGCTGGATCAGATCAACGTCGAACTGCCCCGCAGTCTCGAAGGGCGCGGACTGGTCAATGTTCAATTGGAAGTCGAAGGGATTCTCTCCAACCGAATCCAGCTCTCTTTTCAGTGATCGGGCTACGGAATACCCAGAGCTGTCTGCTGGACTTGGTGGAGGGGGCTACTGTTTTGAAGCGGGATCTTTCGATCCACCAAGTCTAACTGGAAAGCCTGAATGGAAGGAATCGCGTGGTGACGAGGTGGGTGCGGTGAGTGGATTAGAGTGGCGTCCCGTACGGGAATCGAACCCGTGTTGCCGCCGTGAAAGGGCGATGTCCTAACCGCTAGACGAACGGGACGCATTTTGCGGTCGAGGAAGGGAAGAGAAGACCACGCTGGTCCCTTTTTCCTTCGATCGAGCCAAAATGACATCATACGGATCCGGGGCCTCGACGTCAACTGGCCTGACACTGGCTGGACAACAGAAGAAGGAAAGCCAGTTGAGAGGATGGCCACTTGCAATCTATTGGATCGAGTATCGTTCTTCCTGCGGTTGGGATGAAGGAGAGAGGCAAGGTCATCTGCAAGGTGTTGGCGGAATCTGGTGGTCAGCAGGGCGGAGGGAGTTTGCGGAAGAACCGTGGGAAGATGTGGGCAGGGATCTGGAAGGGCGCACTCCTTCTGGGCTGGGGATGGGGAACGGTCGGGATGGCACAGGATCGACTGGTCATCTTTCCACTCGAGAATCGATCCCGCCGCGCCGATACCCATTGGATTCGCGAGACCTTGGCCGAGATCATGCCAGAGAGAGGGGAGGCGAGCGGGGGATTGGAGGTTGTCTCCCGTCTAGAGCGAGATCGCGCCTTGGGGCGTCTCGGCCTCACGGCAGAGGATCTGTTGACACGAGGCACGATGATCCGCCTCGCCGGCGAGCTTGGGGCCAATCTCGCGCTGATCGGGGAGTATGACCTGACTGGGCCAGATGGCCCTGATGACGTGGCCGGTGATCGTGCAGAGGGGGAGCCGACCATCAGCTTGACAGCACGGCTCATCGAGACAAGGGAAGGACGGCTGGTTGCCAATCGGGTCTTCCGCGTGAGTGGCCCGCTGCGCGACCTGCAGCAGATGGAAGGGCGCCTTGCCTGGAATCTTTTGGCCCTCCGCGAATCGACAAAAGGCCTGTCGGAAGAACAGATGGTCGCGCGTGCCGCAGAGCCTCCGGTGGTCGCTTGGCAGAGTTTGATGAAGGCCTTGCAGACGCCAGACTTCAAGCAGCGCGAGGCCTATCTGCGATCCGCCTTGCAGGCCTATGCCAGTGCAGGGCGAGAGGGGGCCTATCGACCAGCTGCCTATCAAATGGGGCTGCTTGCCGCTCAATTGGGCGACGATGAGGAGGCTGTCCGGCAATTTTCGCTTCTGCAGCCACGCGACCGGAACTATCTCGAGAGTCGGTTCCATCTGGGAACGGCCGCGTATCGAAGGGGGGATTACCAGCGGATGGTCGAGTCGTTGACGGCTCTGATCCCCTCCGGGGCTCGATTCGAGATCTGGAACAACCTGGGGGTCGGCCTGCTCGCCGGGGAGGAGTTGGTCGCGGGGTGGGACGCCATCCAGCTCGCGCTGACCGAGCATCCAGAGGATCCGGAGGTGCAGTTCAACGCGGGGTATGCGCTCTGGCGGTTGGCCCGCTACGAGGAAGCGCTGCCCTATCTTCAGGCAGTGCGTGGCGAGCGTCCCCGCGACGGGCAGGTGCTCTACCTTCTGGCCAAGTGTCTGGCTGGACTTGGGCGGGAGGTCGAGGCCGCCTCGATCGACGACCAAGCGCGGCGTTATCTCCCCAGCTATGCCCGCTGGATCGTGCGCCCCGAATCGATTCCTCCTCTTGGACGGCTGAAACTTACGCTCGACTCCTGGAGGGAAAAGGGAAGGGGGCAGACCGAACCTGGGCGCACGATCGCGAAAGCCAGTCCCGCCACGACACAACTTCCCACAGTCCCCGTCAGCGGACCTGTTTTACATCAACCAAGTCGTTCCCACAAAGAGCGGATTCGGTCTCTCGTCAACGATCGGCAGGTGGCGGAGGCGTTGCGGGAGGTGGAGGCTCTGCTCCGAAATGTCCCAGAGGATGCGGAGACCCACCTTTGGCATGGGATCTTGCTGGAGCGGCGCGGCGAAGATGAGTCAGCTCTGGGTGCCTTCCGCCGGGCGATCGAGATTGATCCGGGACTTGTCGAGGCCCATCTCGCGCTGGGCCGTTTTTACCTGGCCCGCCGTGATCGGGCCAAGGCGCTCGCTCATGCTAGCCAAGCCCTCGCTCTCGATCCACAAAATTACGCTGCTCGGTCTCTTCGACGACAGATCGAGGCGAGCCAGTAGAGTCGGTTTATGATCACGCTGATTCAACATCCGACGCGCAGACGGGCGCTGCTTCTGGCGGCTCTCGTCTCTGTACTGCTGCACGGTGGACTTCTGGCAGGAGTACGATTTGGGGCCACCTTGCAAGCGGCCTTTGGGTTGCGAGGGATCACCTACGTTGAGGAGGACTATAACCGGGCCATTCTGCTCGATTTCTCAAAGGGGCTCCGCTACCCGGCTGGGTATCTGGGATTTGTCGCTCCGACGAAGGTTCGTTCGCTGGAGGAGGTTCGTCGCGAAGCGGAACGGGAGGCCCGGCGACGTCAGCGTGCTGAGGAGGTGGCCCGGCAGCGTGCCGCCGCAACTGCGGCGACCAGCGCGGCAAGTGCCGAAGGCAGCAAGGAGAACCCGGTAGATGTCCCTCCCCGTCCCTCCCCGACCTATCCTGGCGGGTTTGGTCGTATCAACACCGCGCCGATCCGCGATCAACTGCAACGGCTCTATGACGCGGTCCAGAACGGGCAGCTTCTCCTGCCGCCGGGGGGGCTCCGCGTTGGGGTTGCCGGTGGAATCAATCCGGATGGAACCCTTCGTAACTACCGGTTGATCTTTCCTTCGGGGATTCCGGAGATCGACGCTTCGGCCCTGGCGATCCTCGCTGCGGTCAGCGAGAGCCGTGCGCTCGGCCCTCTCCATCAACTGACCTCGATCAGCCTTCTTCTCGAATTTGATCAGGTTGCCCAACTCGACGTGGTCGGCTTTGCCGGGAATGAGGAGGAGGCGCGTGCCATCGTCGATCTAGCCAATGCGGCGCTCCTCTTCGCCCGCGTCTCAAAGAGCCAAGATCTGGCGGTCATGACCATGCTCAACAACCTGCGCATTTCGCGAACCGGGCAGCGGGTCCACGCCGGGATTCGGCTCTCGCGTTCGACGGCGACCGAGACGATCCATCAGACCCTTGGTCGGAGGTGAGGTCGCCTCCTCTCTCTCTTTTTACCCTTTGTTCGGGTGGGGGAAGAACCGTCCGACCAGCCCCTCGTAGAGAATCGCTCCGAGAGGGCCTCCCACCAGCGGACCAACGATTGGGACCCAGAAATAGTACTGATTGGCGGTAAAGACTTGGGAGCCCCAGCCCGCAACCGCGGTTAGCAGTCGTGGGCCGAGATCCCGTGCCGGATTGATGGCATAGCCCGCATTGAAACCGAAGGCCATGCCGATGGCCATGACCAGCAGCCCGACCGCCACGGGTGCAAGGTTGCCAGTCGCATTGTTCCGGCTGTCTCCAATCGCCGAAATGACGAGCATGAGCAGGGCCGTCCCGAAGATCTGATCCCACAATGCCCCTGCCGTCGAGAGGAAGGGCTGCGGGTAGGTCGCGAAGATCCCGGCTGTCTCCATTCCGCGTGTCCCTCCATCGAAGGCGGTGAAGGCTTCGCGGTAGACGAGGAGGACTGCCGCCGCCGCGACGAAGGCGCCGCCAGTCTGCGCCAGGGAGTAGGGCAGCACTTTGCCCCACGGAAGCTGGCGGCGGACGGCCAACGCCAGCGTCACTGCGGGATTGAGGTGGGCTCCGGTCACCCCTGCTGCCACATAGATGCCCAAGGTCACCGCCATTCCCCAGGCAAGGTTGATGGCAAGGTAGGAGCCGTTGGCGCTGCGGCTCAAGACGTTCTGGGCCACCACGCCAGCCCCGAACGAATAGAGCACGAAGGTTCCGAGAAATTCAGCCAGCAGTTCCCGTCGAAGTGTTCCAGGTTGCATAGGGGAGGGACCCGTCCTTTCCTGATGCCAGTCTTGGTTGCAGCCCTTTGCGGGAAGCCCCCCGAAGAGGGATCCGTGAAAGGGAGATCGCCGTCAGTCTTTTTGAGGAGTCGCCGGCTTCTCCGTCGAGGGGGGAGCTGGCTCCCGTTTGATTCCCAAGTGCCGATCGAACCAAGCGAGCTGTCGACCGACGAGATCGATGATGTGGTTGGGCTCCTGGATCCCGTGCCCCTCGCGTGGGTAGCGCAGGAAGACAGTCTCAACTCCCCGCTTGCGGAGGGATCGGTAGTACTGTTCTCCCTGCTGAATGTTGACCCGGAAGTCACGCTCCCCGTGGGTGATCAGGATCGGGGTCCGCACCTTGGCGACGTGCGTCATCGGGGACCAGCGGCGGTAGTTCTCGGGGACTTCCCACGGCGTTCCGCCGAAACCAACCTCCATCAATCCTGGAATATCGCTCTGGCCGTGGAAACTGTACCAGTCGCTGATCGCGGCGTGGCCGATCGCCGCCTTGAACCGCGAAGTCTGGGTGATGGTCCAGAAGGTCATAAAGCCGCCGTAGCTGCCGCCCATCACCACCAGCTTCTCCGGATCGGCAAGGCCCCGCGCGATCATCGTGTCGACCCCCGCCATGAGGTCGGCAAAGTCTTTGCCCCCCCAATCGGCGAGGTTGGCCTCCATGAAGCGGGTGCCATAGCCGGTTGATCCCCGTGGGTTGGGGGAGAGAACGGCGTAGCCCTGGGCGGCGAAGATCTGGGCTCGCTCTTGAAAGACGTCGATGAAGCGGCCGTACGGGCCTCCGTGGATCATCAGGATCAGCGGAACGCGCTGTCCAATCTGATAGCCGACGGGCCGCATCAGCAACCCCTCGATGGTGAAGTTGTCAGGGCCCTTCCACGAGACCAGTTCCGTTTCAGCCAAGGACACCTCGCGCAGTTGTGGGTTGAGGTCCGTTAGTTGTCGAGGCTCGGCTCCCTTCCCCACCTCGACCCAGAGATTGGGTTCGGCGCGGCTGTTAGTGCTGGTGTAGGCGAGCAGCTGCCCGCTGCGTGCGACGTCGAACTGGGCGTGGTGTGAGGGGCCCTGCTTGCGGGCGATCACCCCGTCCGAGTCGAGGGAGACGGTGAAGAGGTGGGTATGGACACCGACGGCACTGCTGAAGAGAAGTCGATTTCCCGCCTCCCAGAGGAACGAGGGGCCAACTGACTCGATCGTTTGGGCTGTGAGATTCCGCGGATCACCGCCATTCGCCCGAATCACCAGGAGGTCTGTCTTGCCAATCCAGGCGGTGGAATTGCTGGTGTAGGCGATCCACTGCCCGTCGGGTGACCAGAGGGGATTGCTGTCTGGACCAGGATTGCTCGTCAGCTGCCGTGCCGTTCCCCCGCTGGAAGGGATGAGAAAGAGATCGCTGTTCCGGTCGTTTGAAATATCGGTGAAGACGCTCTCCTGGGCTCCCGCTGGGGAGGCAGCGTAGACGATCGACGTTCCATTCGGAGACCAGGCGGCGCTCTGAACGGAGAAGTTGCCCGCTGTCAGTCGCGTCTTTGCCCGGCTGGAGATCTCCAGCTTCCAGAGGTGGGTGTAGCGCAGATCGGCGTCGATGACGATGGTGTCGAAGCGCTCGCGGCGGCGTTTCTCTTGGGCCTCTTTCTCTTTGGGATCGGTCGCGTGGTCGCGGACCAGAAAAACGATCGACAGGCTGTCGGGTGCCCACTGGAACCCCTCTACCGGAGCCTCTTCCGAGGTGAGTGGTTGGGCTTCGCCCCCGTCGGCGGGAATCGTCCAGACCTGGGCACCTTTGCCCCTGTCCGCCAAAAACCCGATCCGGGTTCCGTCGGGCGACCATTGCGGCGCGGTCTCCCCCTTCTCCCCGTTGGTCAACTGAAAAGAACGACCCGTCTCGACCGAGATGACGTGCAGGTGAGAGACCCGTCGATTGCCCGCGCGATCCCAGTTGGAGACGGCATAGGCGATGCGGGTCCCATCAGGCGAGATGGCGATCGAGCCGATCTGGCGCAGTGCCAAGCTCTCTTCCACCGTCATGCGCCGCTCCGTCGCGTCTCCCCCGATCGGCATCATCGCGATTGCGGCGATGGCGATGATCAGCCTCGCGACCACTCCTTGGAATCTCCTTTGTCGCATACTCCTCCGCGTCCTCTATCGCAAGATTCTGATTTGGCAGGATTCTGGGTGCCAAGTGGAAGATCCGGGTAGAGCCTTTTCAACCGGTTCCCGCGATCTCTCCTCTACCATTCTTCTGATTTGGCGGTTCCCAAGACGGGACGCATCATAGCCCTTGCCTGCCGCGCTTTCAAGGTGACAATTCCCCCCTGAACGGAAGAATCGGTTGTTCGAGAGGGAGTTGATGATCTATAAGAGGAAATTTGTGATCCTCTCCCGCAAGCGGAGGACCGAGTAGAACCGGTTTCCGCTGGTCGTGCGGGGGGAGCGGTCCGCCATTCAGCTTCAGAGGGCTGCATCTGGATCAGATTTTTGGGAACCATACTCGGCAGACAGGGAGGGGCAAGTGCGACGAAGCGAGGAGAGCGAAGAGCCAAGTGTCAGGGGCGGCTGGGGCTTCTGGGGGAGCTGCCTCCAGCTTCTGGCAGGCCTGTGGGGACTCTTGGTGGGCGGCCCTGGGGTTATCGCCCAGCCTCGCCAGCCCCTGACACCGGAGGCGATCGTTGGACTGCACCGGGCGAGCGATCTGCAGTTGGCTGCCGATGGTCGCCGCGTCATCTTTGTCCGCAGCCATTGGGAATCCCAGCCGGATCGGTTCCAGTCGGATCTGTGGATGGTCAATGACGCACGCGAGCTGGTGCGTCTGACCTCCCATCCTGGACGGGACGAGCACCCGCGCTGGGCCCCGGACGGTCGACGGATCGCTTTTCTCTCGGATCGGGACACCCCCGGAAGCCGTCAGATCTTTCTGCTGCCCACGCAAGTGGGAGGAGAGCCCCTGGCCTTGACGCACCATCCGCTGCCCATCGAGCAGATGGAATGGGCCCCGAGCGGCCGCTATCTCGCCTTTCTCGCGGCGGCACCCATCGTCGAGCCGACGACTCGGCCACCCGTTGTCCCCCCGATCGTCATCGGGGAGGACGATCGGCCCCAGCAGCTTTGGATTCACGAGATCACCACGGGGCGAACCATACCCCTGACCCAAGGAAGACATCACCTGATCTCTTTCCAGTGGTCTCCCGATGAGACTCGCATCGTCTGCACGGCGCGCCCAAGCAGCCGCCTTCTTGATGCGGCTGACACTGAACTCTATCTTCTCCCGGCGATTGGACCGGAAGGACCTCCCCGGTCACCGCACAAGCTCGCGGAGCACGCGCCACTTCTCCCGGGACCAGGGGTTGAACGGGATCCCCGTTTCTCTCCCAACGGACGCTGGATCAGCTACCTTGCCCGGACCGACGGCGATCCCGAGACGGGTCCCGATCGGCTCCACCTCGTGCCGGCCGATCCAACCGCCGATCCCCGCCCGATCGTGGAACGGGGCGGTCCGCTTCTCCTTCCAGCCCAATTTGATGGCTACATTCGCCGCCATCAATGGGTCTTCGATAGCCAGCGGATCGTTTTTCAGGCAGGGCAGGGAGTGCACGAGCATCTCTACTCCGTCCTTCTCGCCGACCGGAAAGCGGTCACCCTGACCCGTACCGATGGGGTCAACAGCGAATTCTCCCTCGCCCCGGATGGGCTCTCGATCGCCTTCCTCCACGAAAGCCCAAGGCTCTCGACGGAGATCGCCTACCTCAACGCGCGGATCATGGTTCCCATCTTCCTTACCGAGCTCAATCCACAGGTCAGCCAACTCCTTCTCGGGCAAGTTGAGACGATCCGCTGGCGTTCCCGGGATGGCACCTCGATCGAGGGCCTCCTCGTCTATCCCATCGGCTTCCGGACAGGTCAGCGCTATCCCCTCGTCACCTATCTGCACGGCGGCCCAGAATCGGCCTATCTGCGTGGCTTTCTCGCCGACTGGAGCACCTTTCCACAGCTCTACGCCACGGCGGGCTATGCCGTTTTTCTGCCCAACTACCGGGGATCCTCGCATTACGGTTCCCTCTTCGCCCGGGCCAATACCGGAAAAGCTGGGGAGGCCGAGACCGAGGATATTCTCAGCGGGATTGATCATCTGATCGATCGTGGCATCGCCGACGGGCAGCGGTTGGGGCTGGCGGGTTGGAGCTATGGGGGGTACCTCAGTGCGCTCCTGATTGGCCGGACAGACCGCTTTCGCGCGGCGGTCTGGGGAGCCGGACTGGTCAATGCCATCTCCTACTGGGGAACCGCCGATATTGTCGCGCAGCGGGAGCGGCTTCACGGTGGGCCTCCACTGACGCCAGAGACAACCCGTCGTTACGACGAGCAGTCCCCACTCTCTCGCCTCGCCCAGACCCGCACTCCTGTCCTTCTCTTCCACGGCGAGAAGGATGCCCGCGTCCCCCTCTCCCAGACCCATGAGGCTTACCGTCGCTTGCGTCGATCCGGGGTCGATGTTCAAATAGTCATCTACCCGAATGAGGGCCACGCGCTGACGGTTCCGAGCTATCAGCTCGACAAGATCAAGCGTGAGCTCGCCTGGATGGCGCGCTATCTACCGGTCGACCCTATGGTCGCGGACCGATAATCTCTCCATCCCCCTGTACAAGAGGTGACGCGGTCTGGAAACGACCGCCCGGAGAATAGAACAGAAGAGAAGAGAATGGCCACGACCCTTTCCCCCGCGAGCAGTTCAACGCGCCAAGAAGGGCTGCCAGGAGAGCCCCCCACGCAGTCTTCCGATGTCTCGACCCCGACCGTCATGCTGGTTGGAAATCCGAATGTCGGGAAGTCGGTCATCTTTGGGCACTTGACTGGAAAGTATGTGACAGTCTCCAACTATCCTGGGACGACCGTGGAGGTCTCCCGGGGAACGATGCGCTACGGGGGAAAGACTTGGCAGGTCATCGATACCCCCGGGGTCAACTCGCTGGTGCCACAATCGGAGGATGAGCGAGTCACGCGCGACCTGCTTCTCCAACAAAGACCGGACCTGATCCTCCAGGTGGCGGACGCGAAGAACCTCCGTCGGACACTGCTCCTCACCTCCCAATTGGTCGAGTTTGGGGTGCCGATGATGCTGGTTCTCAATCTGATGGACGAGGCGCGCAGCCGCAACATCGAGATCGATGCCGTCGGGTTGAGCGAGCTCTTTGGCATCCCGGTGGTGCCGACCGTCGCGGTCGATGGAGAAGGGCTCCCCCAACTCCACCGCTCGATGGCCAAGGCACGGGTTCCCCTCGATCCTTTGGCCGCCGCCCGGCGACGAATGGTGGCGGCGGAACCCATGGCCGGACAGCTCCTCGAGACCGCTCCTGGGCAACTCCCCTCTCAACTGACGCTGGAATGGTTGCAGTCGAGGGATCCAGGGCTCCGTCAGCCTGTCCTCACCGCTCTCGCCCTCTCGGACCAACCGATGACTCTTCTCGATACGGAGTGGCGACTGCCTCTCCGCACTCTCAACGGAAAACTCGAAGCTCTTCGGTCCCAGTTTCTTGACGAGACGGCCGCCCAGTACAAGAAACTCCTGCCCAGTCTTGCCGACGAAGCCGGTGAGAGCGCGCTCCTTCGCGTCGCCTATGGGCTGCTCTTCATCGGCCTCACCCTGTTTCTCTACACTGAGTTCGCCCGCCTGCTCAACACGATCTTCGCCTCCTCGCTAGGCTGGGAGATTCCAACTCCCTACCAGGCGGTTACGGGCTGGTTCGACCGTGGCCTCCTGCCTGCGCTCGACATTTGGCTCCGATCGCGCGGCCTTGGGGTGGTTGGTACGCTCCTTTTCGGGACGTTTCAGGAGGAGTCCGGTGCCTACGAAAGCGGCTTTCTCTACCCGGCGATCACCCAGTTCTCGTTGCTCATCGCACCAGTGGTCCTGCCTCTCGCTGTTGTGCTGGCCAGATCCCGCCGTTTTGGAGAACAACTCGGACGCTGGTCGCGCCAGTGGAGCACCGGCCTGCCATTTCTCCTGGTGGTCCTGCTACTGATGTACGAATTTGTCGGCGTCATCGGGGCTGGCACGCTCGTCGACGCCTTTGAGACCACTCTCTTCAACCAATACCTGACCCCCTTTCTCCAGCGTCTCGTTCCGGCAGGGATCCTCTATGACCTGCTCGTCGGAGAGTATGGGCTCGTCTCCGTCGGGTTGACCTATGCCCTGGCGATCGTTCTTCCGATCGTCTTTGCCTTCTTCATCTCGTTCGGGCTGCTCGAGGACAGCGGCTACCTTCCACGACTGGCGATCCTCTCCGATCGCGCGTTCCGAGTGATGGGTCTCAATGGGAAGGCGGTTCTCCCGATGGTCCTCGGGTTGGGATGCGACACCATGGCCACCATGACGACGCGGATCCTCGCCACCAAGAAGGAGCGGATCATCGCGACATTGCTGCTCGCGCTCGGGGTCCCCTGTTCCGCTCAGCTTGGAGTGATCCTCGGCATCACCGCTTCGATCAACCTGGGCGCGGTCCTGACCGTCTTTGGTGTCGTTCTTTCCCAGATGGTCTTGGTTGGCTATCTCTCGTCGAAGGTGATCCGTGGCCAGCGGGGAGACTTCATCTTCGAAATCCCCCCGATTCGGGTTCCCATCTTTCGAAATGTCTGGACGAAGACCCGGTTGCGGATCGTCTGGTACCTGCGGGAGGCGCTCCCCCTCTTCGTGCTTGGGACTCTGATCCTCTTTATCCTTGACCGGGTGCGGATCCCCACGCCGTGGGGAGAGCGGAGCGGCCTGCAACTGATTGAAGGGAGTCTCGCCCCAGTCGTCACCGGCATTCTCGACCTGCCCGAAGCGACGGCCCAAGTCCTTATCCTCGGTTTTTTGCGACGGGATTACGGGGCGGCGGGCCTCTTCGACTTGGTCCGGGAGGGTGCCATGAACCCGGTGCAGATCGTCACCTCCCTGATTGTCCTGACCCTCTTCATCCCGTGCGTTGCCAATTTCTTCATGATCGTTCGTGAGCACGGTACCCGGAAAGCCTTGTTGATGCTCGCCTTCATTACCCCATTCGCGATTGCCGTCGGAGGAGGAGTTGCCTGGGCCCTACGGTCGCTCGGCATCACCTTTTAAGGGGGGGCTCAACGCCCCTTGTTTGCCCTGCTTGCCCTGTTTGGCGGAGAGATCGTCCCTGGTAGAAAGTGGTACTGGCCGGGACTTGGAGCGGAACCACGACAATCGTTCGAGAGAGGAATGGAGGAGACTCATGGCAACCCACCCACGTTTGGCGGATGAGATCATCGAGTTGCTGGAGGCCATCTGGACAGCAGAGGAAGAGGGGTCGACCAGCGAGGAGCGGGTCTCGCGGCGCGCCATGGCTGAGATTACTCCCGACCTCCTCGTCGAGGCGGAGAGCTCCCGTCTCCTCACCCGTACCCCCCAGGGTGAACTCCACCTGACGCCAGAAGGCCGCCGCACCGCCGAGGAGGTCATTCGCCGTCACCGACTTGCCGAGCGACTTGTCGTCGATGTCCTCGGCATGACCATCGAGGAGAGCGAGGCCGATGCTTGCGAATTTGAGCACCTCCTCGCTCGTGGCGTCACCGAAGCGATCTGCACCCTCCTTGGGCACCCCCGCTTCTGCCCCCACCAGCGTCCCATCCCGCCGGGGGACTGTTGTCGCCGCGCTGGCACTCAACTCAATCCACTCGTCACCTCCCTCGACCGGCTCAACCTTGGTGAGGAGGCCCGTGTCGCCTATGTCAGCGCCCGCGACTACCCCCGCATCCAGAAGCTCTCCTCGCTCGGGATCCTTCCCGGTGTCCCTGTCCGACTCCACCAGAAATACCCCTCCTTCGTCGTTCAATGCGAGGAGACCCAGATTGCCCTCGAGGAAGAGATTGCCCGTGATGTCTATGTTTGGCGCCAATAACCCCGCGGTCAACTGGTCAAACCTTGCGACGAAGGGTAGAATGCCCATCTGGTAAGAGGGTCGGAACCTTCCCGCTGAAGAGCTGGACTTCACCAATCCCAGGCGGGGAAGAAAGATCTGCACTGAAGAAGAGGAGAGAGACGCAATGACGAGTGGAGGAACAGGCAAGGTTGGGATCCTCGTCGGAGGAGGCCCGGCGCCAGGGATCAACGCGGTGATCTCGGCCGCGACCATCAAGGCGATCAACGCCGGATTTGGGGTGGTCGGGATTCGTGATGGCTTTAAATGGCTAGTGCGTGAGGACTTGTCCCAGATGAGGTCCCTGACAGTCGATGATGTCTCCCGGATCCATCTCCGGGGAGGCTCTGTTCTCGGAACCTCCCGTGAAAATCCGACGAAGTCGGATGAGGCGATGGCGGCGGTCGTCCGCAGTTTGGAGTCCCTCGGCGTGACGCACTTGGTGACGATCGGCGGCGATGACACCGCCAAATCCTCCGCGACGGTGGCGGCCCGCTCCAATGTCCACACGGTCCATGTTCCAAAGACGATCGACAACGACCTGCCCCTCCCTGCCCATATCCCCACCTTTGGATTCCAATCGGCACGCCACGTCGGGGTCGAGCTGGTCCAGAATCTCGCTGAGGATGCCCGGGCGACCCGTCGCTGGTACGTGCTCATTGCGATGGGCCGCCAAGCCGGCCACTTGGCTCTCGGGATCGGCAAGGCCGCCGGGGCTTCTGTGACGCTCATTCGTGAAGAGTTCCCGCAGGAGGTGGTCCCCTTTGCCACCATCTGTGACATCCTCGAAGGCACCATCATCAAGCGGCGTGCCATGGGGCGAAATTACGGTGTCGCCATCCTCGCGGAAGGCCTCATCGAAAAGCTCGATCCCAATGAGTTGAAGGATCTCCAGGACGTCGAACTCGACGAGCACGGCCATATTCGCTTTGCTGAGGTCGACTTGGGCCGGAAGGTCAAGGTCGAACTCGAAGCGCGCTTCCGTCAGCGTGGAATCCGCCTCTCGGTCAGCAACAAAAATATTGGCTACGAGCTGCGTTGCTGTGATCCGATTCCCTTCGATATGGCCTACTGTCGCGAGCTGGGTAATGCCGCGATCCGGTTTCTCCTCCAGGGGGGGAGCGGGGCGATGGTCAGTGTCCAAAATGGGACACTCGTTCCCATGCTCTTCTCTGACATTCGGGATCCTCATACCGGCAAGACGCGAGTCCGCAATGTCGATGTCGCCAGTGAAAGCTACCGGGTGGCTCGCCAGTATATGCTCCGGCTCGACTACACCGATTTCGAGAAGGCTGGTTGGACGGCGCAACTGGCACAGGCCGGCAACTTGACCATCGAAGAGATCAAAGATCGATTCTGTTCGTAAGAGAGAGGGAGCACGAGAGTACGATGACGATCAAAAGACTGGGAATTCTAGTGGGCGGCGGTCCAGCGCCCGGCTTGAATGATGTGATTGCGGCGGCCGCCTTGCGGGCGATCGATCTCGGGGTGACCCCGATCGGCATTCACGACGGGTTTGAGTGGCTCGCGCAGCGCTATACCGATGAACAACACGAACTGACCCGCGATGAGGTGGCCCATATTCACCTCGATCGGGGCTGTCTGCTGGGAGTCTCCCGCACCGATATCTCCCGACACCCGGAAGGGTTGCAGAACACCCTCGCCGCTCTTGCCAAGCTCAACATCGACGGGTTACTGACGATCGGAGGGGATGATCTACTGGCCAGTTCCCTGGCGGTCGAGCAGGCCTCGGGTGGAACCATTCGGGTGGTTCAGGTGCCGAAAAGCATCGACAACGACATGCTCCTCCCTTACCCGCAGACCACTCTCGGCTATGAGACGGCTCGCCACGTCGGCGTCGGGATTGTTACCAGCCTCATGGAGGACGCGCGGACCACTGGTCGCTGGTTTTTGGCTGTGACCATGGGCCGCCCCACTGGCCACCTCACCTTGGGCATCGGTGCTGCGGCCAGTGCCACCTGCACCATCATTCCTGAAGAGTTCCCCGAGGGGACAATTTCGCTCCGCCAGATCTGCGACATCGTCGAGGGGTCGATCCTCAAGCGGAGAGCGATGGGGAAGGGCCACGGTGTCGTGCTGCTCTCCGAGGCACTCGTTGAAAGATTCGCCCCTGCGGAACTCTCCGAACTGCAGGATGTCGATCGCGATGCCCAGGGTCGGATCCGGGTCGCCGAGATCGACCTCGGGCGCAAGGTCAAGAGCGAGGTACAATCTCGCCTCGAATCCCGTGGGCTCAAGGTAACCGTGGTCGATAAGACTATCGGCTATGAACTCCGTTGCGCCCCACCGATTCCCGTTGACGCCGACCACGCCCGTGACCTCGGCTACACCGCAGTCAACCATCTTCACGCCGGTGGAAGCAGTGCCCTTGTCACGATCCAGAACGGCGAGTTCACGCCCATTCCCCTTTCAAAGCTTGCCGATGAGACGGGCCGCGGCCAACACCGAACCGTCGACACGCACTGCGAATCCTATCAAGTCGCCCGGGACTATATGGTTCGCCTCGAGCCCCGTGACTTTGCTGACCCAGTCTGGCTGGAATCGCTGGCGAAAGCGGCTGGGATGACAGTTGAAGACTTCCAGACGCACTTTCAGTCGGTCAAACTGTAATCCGGAAGGGACATCTGCCCCTCCGTGTGGAGGGAGCTGCGTCATTCTGTGATCTTCGACGGGGGCTTTCGACAGAACGAGTCGGGAGCCCCCGTTCCGGTTTGGGCCGTTGGACCTTCAGGATGGACGTTTCCGCGCGGAGAGGTCGAGGTTTCGGTCAGGAAAGATCAAGGCGCCGGACTGTCTGACCCAAAGAAGTGGACAGGAAGAAGAGGGGAGGAAGGCGGCGGTCGGAATCGAACCGACGGATAAAGGTTTTGCAGACCTCTGCCTTACCACTTGGCTACGCCGCCGTAGAACAAATTGTGAATATTACATAAGGTGCCATTGACTGTCAATCCGTCTGAGGCTTCTGCGGGCGCGAAGGCCGATGACGAGCGTTGGGGAGGTGGTAGCGGGAAGCGCGCAATCATATCCGGCCTCGCGCAGTCGATCCTTAACCGAGTGGGCCTCTCCAGCGGATCTCGCTTGGACGATCCAGGTATGCGGAACGGCATTGGCAAGCAGCTGGGAAGCCCCGCGAAGGATCGATTCGATCTCGCCCGTCTCCGGCTCAGAAGACAAGTAGACAAGATCCGGCGGCTGGTGCTGGGTCCCGGCCAGATCGAGAGAGGTTCGGGGAGGGATCCAGGTGGAGGTCGAGGCATCGAATCCGGAAGTGGTGGTCTCCTCCCCCAGGAGCAACGGGAGCAGATGCAGGTTCTCTACCTGATTGTACCCGCGCAATTCGGCAAGGCGGGCCAACACTCCCGGTCGGGAGACCATCCCGTAGACATTCCCGCGTGGGCCCACCCGTGCCGCCGCGAGTAGCGAAATCAACCCCAGGGAATCCCCGTAGAGGTAGACCGTGTCTCCCGGTTGGAGCCGGCAGCAGAGCCACTGCTGCACCGGGAGGTCCGCAATGCCGAGCCGGGCCGTAATCTCTGGGTCTGGAAAACGATGACCCCGCAGCGGGCCGACAAGAATCGCTGACTCATTGCGCCTCCAACGCCACCATAGGCGATAGATTGGAGAGCGGAGTAATCGCCCCCCTCTTCCAAACCAGGCATGGTGAAGGAGGCTGGCGATTGCCCATGGCCCGGCTCGCGGCCTCTGGTTGACTCCCACCAACCGATGACCTCTCTTTCCCGATGGTTGGACTTGCGCCCTGCGCGGCGGTCCAAACGCCAAATCTCTGACATCAGACAAGGTCACATCTTACTCGAATCGACACGTCTCCCCTGAACAGATTCCGAATTGTCTTTCCATTTTTTTCATTGATCGAAATAAAGAACGGATGGGAGGAGTCCCAAGCCTCCTCCCATCCGTTGGCGGTGCTCACCGGGGTGGGCACATCCGGTTGAACCAATCCTTCATCAATTGACAAAGTTACTGCGGATGAGCCGGACAGTGGCCGCTCCCGGATTGGTGACAATGAGATTCCGATTGCCCTGAGGCGTCGAGGAGGTCGTTCTGACCTGGAGATCGATCCGATCCTCTTCAATCTTGGAGATGGTCACGGTAACCCTGGAACCGCCCGTGCAGAGCGAGGTGCAGTCGAACTGGACCGTCGTCTGCGGATTGAACCCGGTACCGAGGATCGTCATCGAGGTGAAGTTGCCGCCGGCGATCCGGGCCGGAGTGATCGAGGTGACCGTCAGGTCCCGGGGAAGGACTTCGATCACTTGTCGCTCCGTTGTATTCGACTCGCCCTTTCCATCTGAAACGGTGAGGGTGATCGAATGCGACCCGACTCCCAGCACGGCCTCGACAATCGCCCCTTCCGCGATGACGGTCTCCCCATCTTTCCAGGTATAGGTCATCGGATCATTGTCGGGGTCACTCGAAGGAGATCCATCGAGTTTGACGATCGCTCCCTGTTTGGTCGTCGCCTTGACCACGGCTGGCAAGGCGACGGCCTTGGCGATCGGCGCACGGTTCTTTGGCGGAGGTGGCTCTTCATCATCATCATCATCATCGCCGGGATCGTCTCCCCCTCCTCCCCCATCCCCGGGGCCGACCCCGCTTCCTGTCTCATCGTTCTGGATGTCGCTCAGTTGCATCCGGAAAGGGAGGGTCATAAACGATCCTCCGCCTCCATCCCGGACCACGACCTGCACCTGTGAGGCCATGGCTTGGTCTCCTTCCCTGGGGGACATGATCAGGTGAGCCCGTTTGAGAATGGGGTCGATCCGATCGATTCGCGCATAGGCTGGCGCGTTGAGCAGTTGAAAGGTGAGCGGTTGGTTGTCCGGATCGGCTGCCTGCAGGACGTATGTCCGGACGGTCCCGGGAACCAGATACTGGTCATTGAGATTGTTGAGATAGGGAAGCTTATTGCCGACAACCCCTCCCCGCTGTGGAAAGTTCCCTCCCGCCGTAACATTGACGATCATCGTCGCGGTGGCAATGTTGCCGGAGTTGTCCCTCGCTCGAAAAGTGACGGTATTGCGACCCAACCGGAAGAGGCTGTTCGGCGTCGGCGTAGACGAGATGGAGACCCAGCCGTCGACTGAGTCATAGGCGACGGGGAGGGTAAAGTTGACCCCCGCTCCCACTTGGCTCGTCGTCGAGCGGTTGATCTCGGAGGGGACTCCGCTGATGAGTGGGGGGGTCGTGTCTCGGACCACCAGCGTTTGGGTTTTGGGTTCGCTCGTCACCTCGTTGCCGTCGGCGACAATCAGCTTGATCAGGTGCGTTCCCCTGGAAAAACGGTAATCGCAGATTGGCGCAGTCGAGATCAACTGATCGTTGTCATACCACCGGAACGTGAGCGGGTCGTCAGGGTCTGGGTCGATCGAGACCCGCCCGTCGAGCCGCACGATCGTTCCCTGGGCGCTACGCGCTTCGACAACTGGTTCAAACGACTCGAAATCGGCAGTCGGTGCCTGATTGTTTGGGTTGAGCGCGATCGTCCGTGTCACGAAATTGGGGAACGTGCTCAACACGTGCGGAGTGGTCCACCCGCCAAAGCCTCCGACATAGTCCGCGAACTCAGCAGGCGCCCGAAAGGGCTCGACCGCCAGACTGGCCCCCCACGCCAGAACAGGACTGCTTGGAGACAAGCGAAGCCACCCTCGCTGGCCCGGCAGAACTGTCCGCATCGCGGAGATCGGGGGGGACGTGGCAGTGACCTGGATCCGGGAGAGGAGGGTCTCCGTATCGGAGAGCACTCCCGCGAAACCACGCATCTGCGTGTCAATTACCGACACTTGGATCAAGCCCCTCGAATTGGGAGGCAGAGTCAGATCGCTCGACATGCGCCCAATGCCGACCGTTCCCCGGTGATCGACTTGGCTCGCCACCCCATTCAGAGCCAGCAAGGAGGGGAGCCGGTCGTACTCCGCGTCGTTGAAGAGAAGGTCAGAGGTTGCCACGTCACTGTTTCGGCCAACAGCCCCGGAGGAGTTCTTGGCGATCGCCAGTGGTGCATACCCGTTCCAGTCTCCCTCTGGGGTCGAGACGAGACTGCTTCCGATCAGAAAGTTGAAGTTGTGGGGGAGCGCACGGGCGTCGATGGCCATGGCAATGGCCCAGCCCCGCTGATCGCTCAGAATCTCTCCCGGGTCGAGGCTGGTTGTCTGGTTGGGGAAGAGCGAGAAGATCCGTTCTCCCGTCGCGGCTGTACCGTTCAGCCCATTGAGGATCAACCGGATTCGCGCGCGTTGAGTCGGGTGGGTATTGGTGATCACCAGCCGGCTCTTTCCATGGATCCCACTGGTGAACCGTGGAAAAAGGAGGAGGCTTCCCGCCTTCATCTCACTGGCCCCGAGGGCATTCCCGACTCCAGGGGGCTGGTTGACGGTGACCACATCCGCCGCCGCTCCCTCGGGAACCAGGATCGGAATGCGCATCGCGAAGGAGTCAACCCGCCGTAGAACCTGCATCGACCGGGCATTGTGAAGGTTGGTCATCGGTTCATCCGTCAAGCTGAGCCCCAGCACGGGAACGGCCCGACCACCGCTGGTCGCCGCGAAGCTGGCCCATCCGGGCCGGCTTGGCGTGATGAACTCACGCAACGACGGATTGGTCCAAAGGTCGCTGACTTGGCCACTCCACCCGCAGTTGATGGCTCTGGTCTGCGGATAGGGGCGTCCACTCTGGTCATAGGCGATCGCGGTCAGGTCGAGGGGTTGCGCCAAGTTGTCGCTGAGGAAGGCGGGAGGGCTCAGCAGGGTGATGTCGGTCCGAACCACACTCCCGGGCCCAGACTCCTGTTCCGGATCCTGATTCTGGAGGTGATCGAGCGCAACCACTTGCGGCAATCGATCGTACTGTTGATCATCGAAGAGGATGGGGACCTCGTCACTCCCACCACTGGAGGCTTGCGAAGAGATGGCTCCGCCAGATCGCTTGGCCACTCCGATTGCCTTGTAGGTAGCCTGATGTCCCTCGGCATCACGGACACTGGCCGAGCCGATCAACCAGTTGAACTGAATCGGCTGACCAAAGCGATTGATCGCGATCGCGATGATATATCCCGTTGTTCCTGGGCTCTCAAGACTGGTGAGGAGGGTACGAGTCTGGTTCGCGGAGAGGTTGACGAACCGGTTCTCCACCCGGCAACCGTGGACAAAGGCAAGGCGCAGGGTCACTCCATCCCGTGGATGGGTGTTGGTCAAGGTCAGCAGGGTGTTGACCCGGCTGGGACTATTGGCTTCGCTGGTATACTTCGGAAAGAAGAGAAGACTGCCGGCTTTGACATTGCTGATTCCACTCCGCGGCGCAGCCGATCCCACTTGAGGAATGCCAGCCCCAATGACTGGCTGATCGATCTCTTGGAAAGCGAATGCGCTCCCGGAGGACTGCATGAGTGTCCATCCGGCGAAGGGGATCGCCACCGCGAGCGCAAGTTGGCCGATCCAGGCGCTTCGAATCTGCTTAACGGGCATCCATCTCTTGTTGAAACTCTTCACGTTCCTTTTCCTCCATCGGTCATCGGTGGGAGTCTTTTGGGGGGCTCTTCCTGTTACCAGGTGGCTTGTTGATTCGTGACTCTTCTCGGGGCAAACGAGAGAACTCTCCAGGGTAGCGGATCGCGATGATATCAAGCCCCCTTGCCGGATCGCTCAACAGCGGGGCCATCGGATATGATCATCTGCTCTTTTCTTTCATCAAGGGTCATCTGACCATCAGGCTCGGGCTTATTCCGGTGTGTGTGGCTGTCTTCTCAGGGTAAAAGTTCAATCGGGGAACGATCCGAAGCTGGCTGGCAGTCGATTATCGGACAAAATGGTCTAACGGTCAGGGAATATGGCCAGCAGACGGCATCGGTCACGACAACTGGTCGGAAGAACCATTCGGGGGGCACGAATCGAAGACTTTGTGAGGGGGCGATAGACGGCGAGGTTGGCGCATATCGCGGGGGGACCCCAAAAACATATTCAAAGTACCACACTGCTCCGGATCGGGCAAGGAGAAAATGGGGGACGGTGCCTCGGGGGATGGGCCCGTGAAATGGCGTCGACCGTGGGTTTCTGTCTTTCCAAGCGTTCCCTTCGCTTAGTATAATCTGCAGATCATAAAAGAAAGGAAGAGGAGTAGAAGGGGAGTAATCGATGAAAGGGAGAGAGGCGGTCATTGTTACGGCGGCGCGTACGCCGATCGGGAAGTTCCAGGGAGCGCTCAAGGCGCTGACGGCGCCGCAACTGGGGGCGTTGGCGGTGCGGGCGGTCTTGGAGCGATCTAGAGTCTCCCCCGAACGGGTTGGCGAAGTCCTGCTGGGGTGTGTCCTGCAGGCGGGGCTGGGACAGAACCCGGCACGGCAGGCAGCACTTGAAGCCGGTCTGCCCCCAACCGCCTCGGCGATGACCGTCAATATGGTCTGCGGGTCGGGCTTGAGGAGTGTCATGCTCGCGACGCAAGCGATCCAGCTTGGAGATCAAGAGGTGGTGCTGGCGGGTGGCATGGAGTCGATGTCCAACGCTCCCTACCTTCTTTCGCAGGCAAGAGAGGGCTATCGATTGGGCGATGGGGCCCTGATTGACTCACTGGTACGGGATGGTCTCTGGTGTGCACGGGACCATTGGCACATGGGAGAGACGGCCGAGGTGGTGGCGGAACGGTATGGGGTGACGCGGGAGATGCAGGACCAGTACGCCGCTGAATCGCAGCGCCGTGCCATTGAAGCAATGGAGGCAGGTCGGTTCCGCGACGAGATCTGCCCCGTCTCGATCGATCAGCGAAAAGGTGGGACCGTCATCGTCGAGACAGACGAAGGGCCTCGGCCAGGCACGACCCCCGCCACACTGGCCGAGCTCCGGCCCGCTTTTCGGGCGGAGGGGACGGTGACGGCGGGAAACGCATCGACGATCAATGATGGGGCTGCCGCGGTGCTGCTGACCCATCGTGCGTTGGCAGAAGATCTCGGAATGGATCCTCTCGCGCGCGTGGTCGCACAAGCAGTTTCGGGGATCGAGCCGTCGCTCGTGATGATGGCTCCCCTGGAAGCGATTGGGAGGGTGGCGCGGAAGGCGGGATGGGACTTGGGCGAGGTCGATCTCTTTGAGATCAACGAGGCCTTCGCGGCACAGTCGGTCGCGTTGATTCGCGAACTGGGGCTCGATCCGGCACGGGTCAATGTCAATGGGGGAGCAATTGCGCTGGGACACCCGATCGGGGCTTCCGGGACCCGCGTCCTGGTGACGCTCCTCTACGAGTTACGTCGACGCAATCGCTCCCGTGGAATCGCCGCCCTCTGTCTTGGAGGGGGGAATGCCGTCGCTCTGGCGGTGGAGAGAGAGGCAACCCAATGATCTATTGCCAGCGTTGCAAGAAGGCCAATCCCCACGGGGCAGATCACTGCGAGGCCTGTGGGGCCTACCTGCTGGTCATCTCCCGGACTCCCGACTCAATTCCGGGGGAGGGGATCGACAACACCCTCGAAGAGCACCTTCTCGAGCGGATCAGCACCCTTGAGTCGGCGCTCGCCCGGGCAAATGAGCGGTTTGAGCAGCTCTTGGAGATTGCCCAACAGCAGGCGACGGGCAGCTTCTACGACCATATGATGCTCGAATCGCTGACCGAGCTTCTGACGGAGCGCCAAGCCCTCGACGCGGAAGAGCTCGAGCATCGCTGGCGGATGCGAGTGGCCCGCCACTACCAGGAGACGGCGGAACGCGAGCGGCTCGATGAGCGGTGCGAGCGTGTCATCGCCACCTACCGTGGACCGCACCGCGAGGAGTTTGTCGAGCGGATTGAGGAAGGGGCGATGCTGCTTGGCGAGGGGCGGACTCGACGTGCGCTGCGTGCCTTTGAAAGCGCACTGGCCCTTGACGAGCATAACGCCGAACTCCGCTTCATCCTCGGCGAGTACTACTTTCTTCTCGGAAAATCGATTGAGTCGTCACTCTTTCTGCGGACTGCACTCGAGCAACAGTCCGACCACTTCGGGGCGCGTCTCCTGCTGGGATTGCTCAGCGGGGACATCGGCGAAGAAGATGCGGCTCAACTCCACCTCGAGAAGGCGATTGCCCTCGATGCCAACTCCTTCGCGGCCCACTACGGGCTCGGGCGGCTGCTGGCCAGGGAAGGCAAGATGGCCAAAGCGCTGCCCCACCTCAAACGTGCGCTGGCGCTCAACCCGACTCCGGAGACCCACTACCTGGTCGGGCGAGCCTATCTTGACAACGGGCGACTGGAGCAGGCCCTGCGGCACCTGCTGAAAGCCGTCCGGCTCGACCCGCATTTCGATGTCGCCCAGTATAGCCTCGGTTTTCTCTACTGGCAGACGAACCGGATCGTTGAGGCACGTAAGCACCTGCAGGCCGCCTACGAACTGAAACCGCAGAAGGCTTCCTACCGCCAAGCCATCGAAACCAAAAATGGAGATCCGCTGCCCGGTCCCCCTGTGCTCGGTTGGGGAAGCCTCTTTCCCGGCCGCAAACCCAAGGTCGAGGAGACCCGCTTTCACGATCTGCTCTGGCAAGACCTTCAGTTGCACGCCCTTCCGACGGACCTCACCCCGTTTCCAAGTCGCCGGACCGCAGGTCGCGATCTCAAGAAGTCTTGATCGGCTGGCGTACCAGACGCTGGCAGGGGCATCTCATCTCGGCTATACTGCGTGGGCTTCTGTCACCCCGGCTGGGAGCTTTGCGCTGGGCACGCAACGCTGCTGGGGGCGAGGGAGCGGAGTGGCTTGGCGAATCGGTCCCCGCGAGGGGAGTTCGCGGAGTCGAAGGAGCCTGCAACGATCAACTCTCTTCGGGTCTCTCCGGGGAGTTGGTCATCGGGCAGTCGGAAGCCGGAGTCCTCTCTCTCATCGCTGGTGGTGCAGCCGGCCCTCCGACGCCCACAATTCGTACCAAGCGGCAGTCTAGGCTTGCCGTTTGTTGGAATGACGGCGCAATCAGACCCGTTCCCCCATGGTTGGCAGGTCTTCGATGGAAGAGCCTGAAGAGACCGCCGTGTCGCGAGAGGGGACTGATCACCAAATGTTGGAAGGAATTCAGAGAGGACGAAACACATCATGGCGATCGAGAAGAGTGAAAAGACAAAAGCGGTAGAGGCGGCCCTCCTCAATATCGAGAAGCAGTTTGGCAAGGGATCGATCATGCGGCTGGGCGAGCATCGGGTCGATGAGATCCCCGTCATCTCCACGGCGAGCATTGGCGTCGATGCCGCGACAGGGGTGGGCGGATTCCCTCGCGGACGCATCATCGAGATCTTCGGACCAGAGAGTTCGGGAAAGACGACCCTGGCGTTGCACGTCGTCGCTGAGGCGCAAAAGGCGGGCGGGATTGCCGCTTACGTTGACGCCGAGCATGCCCTCGATGCGGGGTATGCCCAGAAGCTGGGGGTCAATATTGATGACCTCTTTGTTTCGCAGCCCGATTCAGGGGAGCAGGCCCTTGAGATTGCCGAGTCGCTCGTCAGATCGAACGCGATCGACATCTTGGTGATCGATTCGGTGGCGGCTTTGACGCCGCGCGCGGAGCTTGAAGGAGACATGGGGGACTCCCTGCCGGGCCTCCAGGCCCGTTTGATGTCCCAGGCCTTGCGCAAATTGACGGCTGTCGTCGGGCGCTCCAACACCTGCCTGATCTTCATCAACCAGATCCGTGAGAAGATCGGCGTGATGTTTGGCTCGCCCGAGACGACGACAGGCGGTCGTGCCCTCAAGTTCTACTCCTCCCTGCGGGTCGATATTCGTCGCGTTACCCAGATCAAGGATGGGGAGACCATCACGGGCAATCGGACCAAGGTCAAGATCGTCAAGAACAAGGTCGCCCCCCCCTTTCGCGACGCCGAGTTCGACATCATCTACGGCGAGGGCATTTCGCGCTTGGGTGAGATCATCGATCTGGGCGTCGAGCAGAAGGTGATCGAAAAGGCTGGATCCTGGTTCTCGTACAAGGGCGAGCGGCTCGGGCAAGGCCGCGAGAATGTCAAGAACCTGCTGCGTGAGAACAAGGATCTCTGCGCCAAGATTGAGACCGAGCTTCGGCAGGCTCTCGGGATCGGGCGGTCCTCCTCCGCTGGATCCGGAACTTCCGCCGCTGCTGTTCCATCAGTGGCTCCCAGTGCTCCCAGCGGCGCCGCCGCTTCACCGGGACGGCGAACCGCAGCCTCCCGTGCTTCTGAGGAGTCCTGAATCTTGCTCCTCCCCTCGCTCATCGCCCGGGAATTGCGTGGTGGTGAGTGAGGGGGGAAGGGCAGTCGACGAAGACCCACTCAAGAAAAATCCCTTAGACAAGAAAAATCCCCTAGAAAGGAGCGGTGATGGAGACCCGATTGACCCAATTGGTCGACTGTGCCGGTTGAGCGGCCAAGCTCGCGCCAAGCGCGCTTGCCCAGGTGCTGGGCAGTCTACCCATTCAACCAGCCGATCCCAACCTCTTGGTGGGCTTTGAGGACGCCGACGATGCAGCGGTCTACCGCCTGACCGATGAGCTGGCGCTCGTCCAAACGGTCGACTTCTTCACACCGGTGGTCGATGACGCCTTCGATTTCGGTCGGATCGCGGCTCTCAACGCCTTGAACGATGTCTGGGCGATGGGAGGACGACCCGTTACTGCACTGGCGATCACGGCCTTTCCGCGTCAAGGGGTCGATCTCGCGATTCTTGGGGAGATCATGCGGGGTGGCCTCTCGACTCTGACGGAGAACGCCGTCACCCTCGTCGGCGGCCACAGCGTCCAGAACGACCAGATCATGTTTGGGTATGCAGTGACGGGGCTGATCGACCCCAGGGAGATTGCCCGCAATCGGGGGGCGCGTCCTGGGGACTGTTTGATCCTCACCAAGCCGCTTGGAACCGGTCTTCTTGCGACGGGGATCAAGTTTGGCAAAGCGACTCCGGAGATGGAGCAGAACGTCACCGCGACGATGTTGACTTCAGGCCGCGAGGCCGGTGAGGCGATCCGTGCCTTTGGGGTAAGAGCGGCGACCGACATCACTGGGTTTGGGCTCCTCGGTCATGCCTGGGAGATGGCCCGTGCCAGTCGGGTGACGCTGGAACTGGAGGCCAATCGTCTCCCGATCTTACCGGGAGCTCTCGAGATGGCTGCCCAACGGATGCTGACGCAGGGCGATCGTACCAACCGCGAGTATGTTGGGGAGGACGTCTCTCTCTCCGCCGAGTTGTCGAAAGAGATGTGCAGCGTCCTCTTTGATCCACAGACCGCCGGAGGAATGTTGATGGCGTTGCCCGAGTCCAAGGTCGGCCCGATGCTCGATCGGCTTCGTCCAGCCTATCCGGAGGTCGCCGTCATTGGGCGGGTAACCGAACTGGAGAGCCACGCGCTGATCGTTCTCGGGGAGAGTGGGAGGTGAGACCCTCCGCCGTGGGTCCGGCTTCAGCACCGACCTTCACGGGATTCGCCCGCACGGGGCTGGAGGCCCGGGCTTTGCTTTTTCGTGCGATCAGGCCGGGTGCGCCCTGGCTGGTCAAGCCAATTCTTGACAAGGGGGAACGCTCGCCCTACCATTCGCCTTCGTTTTCGTTGAGCAGCGATTGAAAGGGAAGGGAAAGGACGGCATGAAAGAGCGACGCAAACGGCGGGTAGGGATTCTCGGCGCGACGGGAACAGTCGGGCAGCGCCTGATCCATATGTTGCGGGATCACCCATATTTCGAAGTGGGGGCCTTGGCGGCTTCCGATCGCTCGGAAGGCAAGCGATTTGTGGAGGCCTGTCCCTGGAAGTTGCCGTGGGAGATGCCGGCAGAGGTGCGCGAGATGCGGTTGCAGCCGTGTGCTCCCCCTCTCGATTGTGATCTGGTCATTGCCAGCCTCCCGTCGGATACTGCCCGGGTGGCGGAAGCGGCCTTTGCTGCGGCAGGGTATCCGGTGATCAGCAACTCGTCGGCCTTTCGGATGGCCGCGGACGTCCCTCTCCTGGTGCCAGAGATCAACCCGGACCACCTGCAGCTCATTCCGGTTCAGCAGCGAAACCGCGGATACCAGAAAGGGTTTCTGGTGACCAATCCGAACTGTACGACGATCGGCTTGGTCCTCGCCCTGGCACCGCTCGATCGCGCCTTCGGCTTAGAGGCGGTGATGATGACGTCGCTCCAAGCAATTTCGGGAGCGGGCTATCCCGGCGTCGCCTCAATGGACATCATTGACAACGTCCTGCCCTACATCAGCGGCGAGGAGGAGAAGGTCGAGGAGGAGCCGCAGAAGATTCTCGGGAGCCTTGCCGGTGGGACCATTCACCCCGCCCCATTCCTCGTCAGCGCCCAGTGCAATCGGGTTCCCGTGCAGGATGGGCACCTCGAGTCAGTTCGCGTCAAACTGCGGCAAACGGCCCCTCTCGAAGAGGTCAAGGCGGTGCTGCGTGGCTTTCGTGGGCTGCCGCAGGAACTCAATCTGCCGACTGCCCCAGCCCATCCGATCCTGGTGCGCGAGGAGGCCGACCGTCCCCAACCCCGCCTCGACCGAGAGGCGGAGAAGGGCATGGCGACGGTCGTCGGGCGGATTGCCCGTGATACGATCTTCGACTACAAGTTGACCTTGATCAGCCACAACACCATTCGGGGGGCGGCTGGGGCAGCGCTGCTCAATGCGGAACTCCTGCTGGCGCAGGGGCTTCTCGACTAGGCTCTCGCCCAGACGAGACGGGCCGCGAAACAAGAGTGAGGGAACGGGGAGGGAAGGGCCGCGCATGTTGATTGTCATGAAGTTTGGGGGGACCTCAGTAGGAAGCGCCGAGCGCATCGCCGAGGCAGCTACCCTGGTTGCTCGTGCGGTGTCGGAAGGACATCGGGTCGTCGTCGTCACCTCGGCGATGAGTGGGATCACCAACCTGCTTGTCGCGACGGCAGAGCGGGCCGCCCGGGGGGAGTGGGACCCTTCGGTCCGGGACGAACTTCTGCGGCGGCATACGATGGTTGCTGAACAGGTCATCCTCGATCCGGAGGCTCGCCAACAGGCCCTCAGCTTGATCGCCCGCCGACTGGACGGCTTGGAGAAGCTCTGCTTTGGCCTGTCGATGGTCCATGAGCTGACGCCGCGCCTGCTCGACGCCATCTCCGGCGTCGGAGAGTGTCTCTGCGCCCCGCTTCTGGCAGGGGCGATCGCGGCCAAGGGGCTGCTCTCCCACCCGATCGAGGCCACGGAACTGATCGTCACCAACGACCATTTTGGGGCGGCTGAGCCACTTCTTGAACCGACGCGACTGCGGACTCAGGCGCGTCTCCGCCCTTGGCTTGACGAGAGGATCGTGCCGGTCGTCACGGGCTTCATCGCTGCGACTGAAGAAGGGCTCCTTACTACCCTCGGGCGTGGCGGATCCGACTACTCGGCTTCCATTCTTGGTGCCGCTCTCGATGCCGATGAGATCTGGATCTGGACCGACGTCAATGGCGTCATGTCGGCCAATCCGACGGAAGTCCCGGAGGCCCGCACTCTCCGTGAAATCTCCTACAGTGAAGCCGCCGAGTTGGCCTATTACGGCGCGAAAGTCCTGCACTACAAGACGATCCTCCCCGCTTACAAGCTGGATATCCCTGTCCGGATTCTCAACAGCTTTCAGCCGGAGGATCCGGGTACCCGGGTGACGGTGATGGGGCGCCCCTCCTCCCGAGGGGTCAAGGCGGTCACCTCCTTTCGCAACGTGACAATGCTGACGATCAGTGGCCGAGGGATGCAGGGGATTCCAGGAATTGCGGCCAAGGCCTTCGCTGCCGTCGCCTCCGAACGGGCCAGCATTCTGATGATCTCCCAGGCCTCGTCAGAGAATAACCTCTGTTTCGTCGTCGGTTCACCCGAGGCGCAGCGCGTGCTCAAGGCGCTGCGATCTGCCCTGGAACTCGACCTGCTGCAGGGACATATCGAATCGATTGAGCAGGATGAGTCGGTCGCGGTCGTTGCCGTCGTCGGGGATCGGATGAAGGGAACTCCGGGTGTCGCGGGAAAGGTCTTTGGCGCACTCGGGGAGAGTGGGGTCAATGTCATTGCGATCTCGCAGGGATCGTCTGAACTCAATATCTCCTTGATCGTTACCGAGAAGGAGGCGGCCGAAGCCGTTCGCTCGATCCATCGGGCCTTCCAACTCGATCAGCCCGCGCAACTCTGATCGTCGAAGGAGTCCCATGCCACATCTTCAATGTCTTGCCTGCCATCAGGTAGCGCCCCTCACGGAGAAGCTCTACACCTGTCCCGCTTGTGACGGACTGCTCGATGTAGTCTACCCTCCGGTCGAGGACACGCTTGATGGGCCAGGTCTGCAGCTTCGATGGGAAGAGCGTCTGGGCTCCCGGCGTCCGGTCGATCAGAGCGGGGTCTGGCGCTACCGGGAACTTTTGCCAGAGCCAGACGAGGCGAACATCGTCACCTTTCTCGAGGGCAATACTCCCCTCTGGGAGGCGCCCCGTTGTGCGGCCTATGCTGGGATGAGAGGGTTGACCTTCAAGCACCTCGGCATGAACCCGACCGGATCTTTCAAAGACCTCGGGATGACGACTGGGATCACCCAGGCACAGCGTCTGGGCGCCCGCATGGTTGCCTGCGCCAGCACCGGCAACACGTCAGCCTCGATGGCGGCCTATGCCGCGCGTGCCGGGATGACCTCGGTCGTCTTCATCCCATCTGGACAGATCTCGCTCGGCAAGCTCTCCCAGGCCCTCGATTATGGATCGACCGTCATTCAGATCGAAGGCGACTTCGATGACGCCATGCGGCTCGTCCGTGAACTCGCCGCCGAGACCCCGATCTACCTGCTCAACTCGATCAACCCCTTTCGACTGGAGGGGCAGAAGACGATTGCCTTCGAGCTGCTCCAGCAACGTGGGTGGGCCGTTCCGGATCGGATCGTGGTTCCCGGTGGGAACCTTGGCAACTCTTCCGCCATCGCCAAGGGATTTCACGAACTCCTCGTCAGAGGCCTGATTTCGCGCCTTCCGGTGCTGACAATCGTCCAAGCCGAGGGAGCAAACCCGCTTGATCGGATGTGGCAAGCAGGGGAGAAATCACTGACCGCTGTCTCTCCCGCCTCGACTCTGGCCACCGCCATCAAGATCGGCAATCCTGTCTCGTGGCCCAAGGCGGTGCGGGGGTTGACCTGCAGTGACGGGACGGTCACCAGCGTCTCGGAACAGGCGATTGCCGATGCCAAGGCGATGATCGGCCGTGACGGGATCGGCTGTGAGCCCGCTTCTGCGGTGACCCTTGCTGGAATCCAGCAACTGGTCACGTCTGGCAAGATCGATCCAGAGGAAGATATCGTCGCTATTCTGACGGGACACGTCCTCAAAGACCCCGACTACACTGTTCACTACCATCGGGGAACGCTCCGCTACCGCGCCCCCAGCGGGGAGGAGCATCTGCTCTCCTCGACCTTTGCCAATGCCTTCCGGCAGGTTCCGGCGACAAAAGATGCCCTTCT
>JBMOHS010000013.1:0-39385 GCA_049317725.1 Blastocatellia bacterium | reverse complement strand
CTCATCCCTCACCCCTCACTCCTCATCCCTCATCCCTCATCCCTCATCCCTCGTCCCTCACCCCTCGCCCCTAGTAAGGAGGCTTGACTTCGAGGAGCGCCCGCTGGGCCCGTGACATGCCTTGGATCCGGATCCGCTCGTCCTCGAAGTGGGCCAACTCGCCGATGTGCTCGACCACCTTTCGGATGGCGGCCACCAAGTCGTCGACCTCCCGCTCTCCGCCAAGGAAGATCTGGTGGGGCAGCCAGACGGACTCGTCGTAGCCCGCCCGTTCGGCAACTGGACAGGAGAAATCCTTTCTTCCCTCTGCCCAGCCTGGGTACTTCTCCGCGGCAAACTCGAAGAGCGACGATCGGTAGACCGCTTCATAAAAACGCCCATCACACGGAATTCCTTCGGCTTTGAGGGCGACGACGAAGGCGTCGCGATGGACCCCTGGGAAGGCCTCCGGGTGGAAGCGGAAGACGTAATGGTAGCTCGCTTGTCGGGTGATGCGCTCGTCCCGCGGCAGGCAGGAGATGCCCGGGAGCCCGGCCAGCCCGGCTTCGAGTCGAGCCGTCAGCCGCTCGCGCAGGAGCGTCTGCTCCTCCAACCGCTCCAGTTGTACCAGCAGGATCGCTGCCTGAAACTCTGTCATCCGGTAGTTGTGGCCCAGCCCCGGTTTGCCTTTCGTCTCCCGCCGCGGGGGACGGCCACAGTTGGCCAAGCGGATCACCTGGTCAGCAAGCTCAATGTCGTTGGTCGTGACCATCCCACCCTCTCCGGCGGTCATCAACTTGCTCGTCTGAAACGAGAAGCTGCCAGCGTGGCCGATCGAGCCCGCACCCTGGTCTCTCCAGCGCCCCCCGTGCGCGTGGGCACAATCTTCCAGGACAAAGAGCTGATGACGCTCGGCGATCGCCATGATCGCGTCCATATCCGCGAAACGGAATCCGAGATGGACCGGGATGATCGCCCGGGTTCGCGGCGTCAGTGCGCCTTCGATCAGGTTTGCATCAAGACAGTAGGTCTCGGGATCGACGTCGAGGAAGACCGGGGTCGCTCCTGAGAAGAGGACCGCCGCCGCCGTGCCTTCCCAAGTATAGGCCGGCACCAGCACCTCATCGCCATACCCAATTCCGGCTGCCTGGAGCGCCAGTTCGAGCGAGACCGTCCCGTTCGTCACCGCCACGCCGTACTTGGCCGTGTGCGCCACCGCGAATCGCTTCCCCAGCTCGCGCGCCAAGTCGTTCGGACAGGGGTATCCTCCCCAGTTCCGGCTCTCAAGTACCGACTGCAGCCCGGCCGCCTCCCGGCCATCGTAGATTGGCCAAGCGGGAAAGGGGCTCGTTCGTACCGGTGTTCCACCTCGCAACGCCAACTTCATCGTTCCATCTCCTCCCTAAGCAAGCTTCTTCTACCTTCTTCTCATCCAGCCTCTCGGGCTGACAAGCCTCCCCGGCTAGCGGTTGAGCCACATGCGGATCGTGCGGCTGACCGTCTCCGCCGCATCCTGCTGCACAAAGTGGCCAGCCCCAGGGACGGTCACCAGGGTCAAATCCTGCTCGAGCCATTCCCACGTATCATTGAGCCCTCCCGGAAGCAGGGCCCAGTCCTGCAATCCGTGGATCATGAGGACCGGAGCCTTGACCTTGATGACGGGACCCGTCGGTTCGGTGTAGGGCTCTCGCGGGTAGTTCTGTTTGTAATAATGGAGCATCGCTTCGAAATCGGACCGCTGGAAGGCTTCGATGTAGCGGGCCTTCGCTGCTGGATCGGTAACCCAGGCCGCCAACTGCTCGGCCTTGAGGCTCAGGTGGGCCTCCGGGCGCTGGAAGTTCCGCGCGTACTGGCTGTTCTTCTGCTGTTGCGGATTCCGCACCAGCTCTCGGGCCAGCCCACGCGGGTGGGGCAGGTTCAGAATGATCAGGCGTTCGACAGACTCCGGAGAGATCATCGCCAGGGACCAGGCGACGGCTCCTCCCCAATCGTGGCCGACGACGATCGCGCGCTCGCGCCCGCAGGCGCGGATCACTGCCCGTACGTCCTCGACCAGCTTGCTCATCTGGTACTCTTCGCCGCCTTTCGGCCGATCGCTCAGGTTGTACCCCCGCTGATCCAGGGCGACGGTGTAGTACTCCTTCGAGAGGGCCTCCATCTGGTGACGCCAGGTATACCAAAAGTCCGGGAAGCCGTGGATCATGACGACCAGTGGCGCGCTCGGCTCACCCAGCGCGGCGTAGTGAATCTTGACTCCCTTGTTCTCCGCGTAACGGTGCTGCACTCGCTCCTCGAACGGAGCCTGCGGCTTCTCTCTCCCCGGCGCTTTCTCCTCCATTGCACTCCCCTCCAGCCCGGCAAAGGTCAGCCCACCGAGGATAACCAGCGCGGAAAGGACGATTCTTCGATTTCTACTCGGCATGGTCCCCACTCATCCCCTCTCCCCACTCTGCTCTCGCCCACTTCTCAAGGGCTGCTCTTCGCACGATGACCAATGATGCTTCGACGTCGAGCCGGGGGATTCCTTCAATCGACACTCACAATGACAAAGAAGAGCATTATCTCCCCTCTCTGGGTAATATCGACACGCTACGTGAAAGTGGAGACCCTGTCAATCTTAGGTCTGGGCTCGTTCTGCTCCCTGATGGTGCTCATCCAAGCCCCCCAGGACTTACCAGGACTTACCAGGATTTACCAGATATTTACAATTCTCCCCCAGGAAAAGATGTAACTCCACCGAAGCCCAACTCGTACTTGACGACGGCCTCTTTGATCCGACGAAACGGTGTGACAGACCTGTCCTGGTCTGCCCAGACCCGTCTCGCGTCCAGAGAGCCGAACAGAACGCCAGACAGGCGACACAGAACAACGATGATCCAAGAGATCAAAGAGAGGGAGCGGAAGGATTATGGCGAGTTTGGATTTTCAGCAGGGCCACCCAATTGGGACGTGGGCTTGTCTCCGGAATGAAGCGCAGCGGAGGGGGGCAATCCTTCTCACTGCCCTGTCTTTGTTGCTGTTTTCGACACAGGCTGGCTTGGCTCAGACCGTGGTGCTGCGTGGGCAGGTCGTCGACGAGTTTGGGGCGGTCATTCCCAACGCCGAGGTCCGCGTCACGGACAAGGACGGACGGGAACGAAAGACCAAGAGCAACTACAACGGTGAGTTCTCCCTCTCGGGAATTCCTGCGGGGACGTACACGATCGCCAGTACCTTTGAGGGCTTTGCCCCATATCTCAACACTCAGCTCCAGATTCCGATTCAGGACCCGCTCCTGACGATCGTCATGACCGTTGCGGCAGTCAATATCGTCCAGGAGGTTGCTGCTAACACCTCGACCATCTCCACTGAACCGGATCAGAACATGTCCGCAACCGTCCTTGGTGAGGAGTTCATTCAGAATCTGCCCGATAACGAGGATGACCTGCGGGACTTCCTCAACGCGTTGGGCGGCTCGGCGGCTGGCAGCATGGGGGGCGCCCAGATCCTCGTCGATGGCTTCAGCGGTGGCAGGCTTCCACCCAAGGAATCGATCCAACAGATCCGCATCAATCAGAACCCCTTCTCGGCCGAGTTCTCGAACCCCGGCTTCTCCCGTGTCGAGATCATCACCAAGCCTGGCAATGACCGCTGGCGCGGCTCTGGCCGTTTTGGCTACCGCAACTCGGGCACTGATGCCCGGAACGCCTTCGCGCTCGTGCGTCCCGAGGCGACCCAGCAGCAGTACGGGTTCAACTTTGGTGGGCCCCTCGTCCCGAAGAAGATCTCTTTCCAGGTTAATGCCGACTACAACCAGACCGATGGCAGCAACCCGACGGTCGCGACGACCCTGACCGGCCCCCTCTCGATCAACGTGCCGGGAGTCAACGAGACGACGTCGCTCGGCGCCCGCTTCGATCTCCTCCTCAACAGCAACAACACGCTCAACGTCAACTACGACTACCGACGGACCAACGCGCTCAATCGTGAGTTCGCCGTG
Source organism: Blastocatellia bacterium (assembly GCA_049317725.1). Lineage (GTDB taxonomy): Bacteria > Acidobacteriota > Blastocatellia > RBC074 > RBC074 > CAIOZW01. The sequence continues at coordinate 35,427 of JBMOHS010000013.1, read as the reverse complement.
CGCTTTGGTGGGGGCTTTGGTTTTGGGTTCGGCGGCGGCGGTTTCGGTGGCGGCGGCGGAGGTGGCCTCGGCGGGGGAGGGAGTCAACTCCTGCCTGAGCGCGGGTCTGACTCGTACGGGCGCTCCCATAATCTCCGCATTGGGGAGACTTGGATCATCAACTCCAAGCTGATCCACGAGACTCGACTCCAGTTTCAACGGGATACCAGCGAGCTCTCGGCCCGAACCGACAGCTTGGCCATCAACGTCCTCGACTCTTTCAACGGCGGTGGCTCCACCTGCTGTCCGAACGACACTCGGACCCACTCGCTCGAATGGCAGGACTACCTGACCTATACCGACGGCAAGAAGCACACGGTCAAGGGGGGCTTCCAGATTGAGTACGATCGGATCCGCAACCTCAGCGGGAGCAACTTCAACGGAACCTACACCTTCTCGAGTCTCGAACAGTACCGCTTCGCGGTCAACAATCCGGGAAACTCGCAGGCGCGTGCCACCCAGTACACCGTCAATCGCGGGAACCCGCTCGTCGCCTACAATGTCTACCGGGCGGGCTGGTTTGCCCAGGACGACTTCCGCATGGCGAGAAACTTCACGCTCTCCTTTGGCGTGCGTCATGAGTTCCAGAACGTCCTGCAGGATCGGGTCAACTTCGCTCCGCGGGTGGGCATCGCCTGGTCTCCCTTCAAGAGCAACAAGACGACCATTCGGCTCGGTGGGGGGATCTTCTTCAGCCGCTTGAACGGCGGGCTCTACGAGAATACCCTCCGCTTCGATGGCCGTCGACAGGAGAGCATCATCATCCGTAATCCGGTCTATAACCCGGCGGATCCCTTCATCGGGAGCCCCAACCTCGAGATTGGAAACACGGTGCTGCGCGTTCTCGACCCCACCCTCCGGGCCCCGTCTACCGTCAATACCAGCCTCGGTGTCGAACAGCAGCTCTTCGGGGGGATCATTGGAACCGTCACCTACATCTCGACCCGTGGGATCAACCAGTTTCGCTCCCGTAACATCAATGCTCCGCTTCCGGGAACGACGACGCGCCCAGATCCGCTGACCGGGAACGTCTTCTCGCTCGAGTCGACCGCACGGTCGGAGTACAATGGCTTCCAGTTCGGGCTCAATCGCCGATTCAGCCAGACCTTCAGCTTCTTTGGGAACTACACCCTCTCCTGGACGCGGAATGACGCGGATGGCGCGACCGGCGTCCCGGCGGACAACTTCAACCTGCGACCGGAGTGGGGCCCGGCGTTCACCGATCGTCGACACAACTTCTTCGTCGGGGGCTTCTACAATCTTCCGCGGGCCTTCCGCTTCAATACCTTCATCAATGCCTCCTCCGGGACCCCGGTCAACCTGACCACTGGCCGGGATGACAACGGCGACTTCACGATCAACGACCGCCCCCTTGGGATCTCGCGCAACACCCCGCTGACGCCTGCTCAATACAGTCAGCTCCCCGACCGGCTGATCTGCCCCCCCGGCCTCTCCTGTCTCGGAGGAACTGGCTCCCTGGTTCAGTTGCGGGACTACTTGGCACAGGCCTACCCGAATGGAACACCGGCTTACGGGCCGGGCCTCTTCACCGTCAATAGCTACCTCAGCAAGTCCTTTGGCATTGGGAAGTCCGCCGCCGCTGCCAGTGGTGGCGGCGGCCCCCAGGGAGGTGGAATGGGAGGTCGTGGTGGTGGTCGTGGCGGATTTGGGGGCGGTCCGGGAATGATGGGCGGTGGTGTTGAGGGCGCTCGCTACACCATCACCTTCACCGTCGGCGTGACCAATCTCTTCAACCGGGTCAACTTCGGACAGATTGGCGGCGTGCTCGGGTCCTCCTTCTTTGGCCGATCGAGCAGTGCCGGTCCCGCTCGCCAAATGGATTTCAATATCCGCTTTGGGTTCTGATTCTCTTGACCAGAGAGAAAGGGGAGCCAAACGGCTCCCCTTTCTCTCTAGTCCTGCTCTGTTCTCCCCTCACCCGCCAACTCAGTGGCTTTCCGGGGCAGGGAACCGCTCAGACCTTCATGATCTCCTCTTCCTTGTGCTTCGAGAGTTCCGTCAGCCGGGCGACAAACTGATCGGTCAACTTCTGGACCTCCTCAAGTCCGCCCTTCTCCATATCCTCTGAGATCTGCTTCTCCTTGAGGAGCTTCTTGAGCTTCTCGTTGCTGTCGCGGCGAGAGTTGCGGATAGCGGTCTTGTGCTCTTCGGCCATCTCGTGGACTACCTTGACGAATTGACGACGGCGCTCTTCCGTCAGGGGAGGAATGGGGATCCGCACCAACTTGCCATCGTTGGAGGGATTGAAGCCGAGGTCAGAGGCACGGATCGCCTTCTCGATCTCGTTGATCATCGAAGGGTCGAAGGGTTGCACGGTCAGCATCGAGGCGTCGGGCGCGTGCACCGTCGCCACTTGGTTGAGCGGCATTGCCGCACCGTAATACTCAACGTGAAGGTTGTCGAGGAGGCTGGTCGAAGCGCGCCCCGTGCGCACTGCCGCCAGCTTGTGCTTGAAGTCCTCGACCACCTTCTCCATTCGTGAGCGGGTCTCCTTGGCAATCTCTTGGGTCATCGGTCCTCCCTCATCGGAGTTGATCCTCCGGTTTGACAATCGATCCGACCGGCTCCCCCAGGACGGCCCGCTGGATGTTCCCGTGAACCGTCATGTCGAAGACAAGGATGGGAAGACGGTTGTCCTTGCAGAGCGAAATCGCCGAGGCATCCATCACCCCGAGTTCCTCCTGCAAGACACGCATATAACCGAGTTGATCAATCTTGACGGCCGTGGCATCTTTTCGTGGGTCCGCGGTGTAGATCCCTCCCACCCGAGTCGCCTTCATGATGACATCGGCCTGGATCTCCAGCGCGCGCATCGCGGCGGCAGTATCAGTCGTAAAGAAGGGTTGTCCAATTCCAGCGGCGAAGATGACGATGCGCCCCTTCTCGAGGTGGCGAATGGCACGACGCCGGATGAAGGGCTCCGCCACCTCCCGCATCTCGATCGCGGAGACGACGCGGGTGTAGGCGCCACGTTTTTCGAGGGCATCCTGGAGGGCTAGCGCGTTCATCACCGTCGCCAGCATGCCCATGTAGTCGGCGGAAGCCCGGTCCATTCCCTTGGCGCTCGCCTTGATTCCGCGGAAAATGTTGCCTCCGCCCACCACGAGGGCAATCTCGACCCCGAGATTGTGGACCTCTTGGATCTCCGTCGCGATCCGCTGGACGACTTGGGGATCGATCCCGTAGCCGACCTCACCCATTAACGCCTCCCCACTCAGCTTGAGCAGGATTCGACGGTACTGACGTGGCAATTCTCTCGATGTTTCGGTCACTGGGGGTTACTCAGAGCGTCTCGACCGGGAGGGGCTGGGCCACCAACACCCTCCCGGTTACGAGAGATTGGATGTGGGTTACTGAATGGCCGCAGCCACTTCAGAGGCGAAATCTTCGGAGCGTTTCTCCAGTCCTTCCCCCATCTTGTAACGGGTAAACCGGCGGACGCTGACCTTTTCTCCAGTCTTGGCGGTGATCTGCGAGACCACGTCGGCGACCGTCAGGCTCTGATCCTTGACAAAGGGCTGCTGCAACAGCACCGTATCGGTGAAGAACTTCTCGAGGCGTCCCTGCACCATCTTTTCGATGATGTTAGCCGGCTTGTTGGCGTTCTTGGGATCGGCCTGTGCCTGACCGAGCGCAATGGCCTTTTCCTTTTCGATCACCTCTTCAGGAACCTCTTCGCGCGTGACATACTGGGGTTCGGAGGCGCAGATGTGCATGGCGAGGTCCCGCACGAACTTCTGGAAGTCTTCGGAGCGGGCAACAAAGTCCGTCTCACAGTTGACCTCAATCAAGACACCGACTTTCCCGCCCATGTGGATGTAGGACCCGACCACTCCCTCGGCAGCGATTCGTCCCTCCCGCTTCTTGGCACTCGCCAGCCCGGACTTCCGCAGCAGCTCGATCGCCGCCTCCTCGTTGCCGTTGGCGTCCGTCAGTGCCTTCTTGCACTCCATCATTCCTGCGCCCGTCTTCTCGCGCAGATTGCGAACCATTTCTGATGTGATAGCCATACCCTTCTCCTCTCCTCCTTCACCTGAGAGCGATGATCCATACTGTTGGGGAGTTGCCGCAACTCTACCGACAACAACCAAGAACGAGATGTCTTGAACGAGGTGCCTAGCGCGTCAAGTCCAGAGATCGGTCCGGAAAGGCCACCTATTTTGCAGGAAACGGCGCAGCCGCGGTTGGGGAGCGTGGCTGCGCCGTTATCGCAAGGTGGCCGTATCCCACAGCTCGAAAAGAGGGAACTTTCTTCCCCACGATTCGGGCGGACCCGGCTACTCTGTTTCGGTGGCAGACTCCTGGGGAGTTGCCGGGGCGGCACTGGCCAGATCCGCCGACGGGGCAGGGGAGCTGCCGGCAGAACTGGGCGCAGGCGTGCGACGCTCGAAGCGGGGAGCACGTCGATCCCCAGGGCGGTTCCGGTCACGATCCCGGTCCCGACCACCCCGGTCACGGCCACCACGATCCCGATCCCTGGCCCCGCGATTGGCGTCACCAGTTGCCCCTGAAATCTTTGCCTGCTCGGCGGCAGCGGTGGCCTCCTCGCCCTCCTTCTGCTGCGCCATCTGCTGCCCTTCCAGGATCGCGTCGGCAATTCGGGAGGTGAAGAGCCGCACCGCGCGGAGGGCATCGTCATTTCCCGGAATGACGAACCGCACACCTTCCGGGGTGCAGTTGGTGTCGACGACCGCGACGACGGGGATCCCCAAGCGGTTGGCCTCTTTGACGGCAATCTCTTCCTTGTTGGTGTCGATGACGAAGATGGCATCCGGCAGACGCTTCATCTCCTTAATACCGGAGAGATTCTTTTCCAAGGCCTGTCGCTCACGCTCAATCTGCAATCGCTCCTTCTTGGCGTATTGCTCGATCCGGCCATCTGCCTGCATCGCCTCGATCTCTTTGAATCGCTTGATCGATTTTTGAATCGTCTGGAAATTGGTGAGCAGGCCGCCGAGCCAACGCTGATTGATGTAGAACTGGTTGCAGCGAAGTGCCTCATCGCGAATAGCATCCATCGCCTGTCGCTTGGTGCCGACAAAGAGGACGGTGCGATTCGTCCCTTCAGACGTGATCGTCGTCAGGAACTTCATCGCCTCCTTGAACATTCGCTGTGTCTTCTGGAGATCGATGATATAGATTCCATTGCGCTCGCCGAAGATGAACTCCTTCATCTTCGGGTTCCAACGTCGGACCTGATGGCCGAAGTGGACGCCAGCCTCCAACAGCTCTTTCATGGTAACAGTTGCCAAGAGAGACCTCCGGTAATTCGGCGAAGAAGCAGCCATACTCGTGTTCACTGCGAGTGAACGCCGCAATTCTTCGCGCCTGGTTGGTGTACTCACCCACTCTCAATCGGCTGCGATCAAATTAGATGGACAAGGCCCACCAAGCAGCACCAGGGGGAGAGAGGGCAATGGATTAAGACCAGAAGAGGAGAGAGGGGGATGGCCCCCCTCTCTCCTGTCTGATCCAAATGTTTCTAGCGCTTGGAGAACTGGAAGCGCTTACGGGCACCCTTCTGACCGTACTTCTTGCGCTCCTTAGCGCGCGGATCGCGGGTCAAGAGTCCAGCCTTTTTGAGCTTCTTGCGGAGTTCGCCATTAAACTCGCAGAGAGCCCGGGCGATGCCGTGACGGACAGCACCCGCTTGGCCAGCACTTCCACCTCCCGCCACATTGACCAGGACGTCGAACTTGGCGAGCGTGTCGGTCAATTGGAGCGGCTGGCGGATGATCATCCGCAGAGTCTCATTCTTGAAGTAGTCGTCGATTGGGGCACGGTTGACTTTAAACTGACCGCTACCCTCGCGAAGATAGACGCGAGCGGTAGCACTTTTGCGACGACCGGTTCCGTAATACTGTAAGGCAGCCACTGGTAGGATCACTCCTCTCGGGTAGGAAGGATAGGAGATCTAGGACGGATAGGCCCACAATAGGCCCAACAGGACTGATAGGTCCTATTCTCCTGTTCCCCTATTCACTTGGCGTCGATGCTGCGCGGGGAGGGCTTTTGCGCTCCGTGCGGGTGTTCGGCGCCGGCATAGACTTTGAGTTTGCTGACCATGGCGCGCCCGAGGCGCGTCTTGGGGAGCATTCCCTTGATGGTCAGCTCGATAAGCCGGACTGGGCGCTTGGCGAGCAGGTCTCGCGCGGAGATCTCCTTGAGCCCGCCGGGCCAGCCGGTGTGATGGCGATACATCTTGTCGTTGATCTTGTTCCCCTTGAAGACGACACGGGAGGCGTTGATCACGATGACGTGGTCGCCGGTGTCGATGAAGGGGGTGTAGGTGGGCTTATGTTTGCCCATCAGCAGTCGCGCGACCTCGCTGGCGAGGCGCCCAACTGTCATGCCATCGGCATCGATCAAGTGCCATTGCCGATGCTACTCAAGTCCCTTGCCGCTGGGAAAGTAAGTCGACATAATCATTATTCTCCATCTGGATCAGAAAAAACACGAACGCAAAGAATAGGAAAGGAAACGTCTTCTGTCAAGCGGCCCAGTCCTCTCTGGCAATCAGGCGGGACAAGAACTGACGAAACAGCCGGGAAAATTGACAAACTGGGAAAATAGGTCGATCATTCCGCTTGCTGATGTCGGCTCTCGATCATCATTGGCGATCAAGACTTGAAAAACGCCCGGGGCATCTCCCCACGAGAGAACAGGGACACGGTCAGACCACACATACCCGCGAGTTCGCCCGTCACAAATGAGCACGAGGTAGAAGAGAATGCCGGCTACTTTGAATGAGTTGTTCAGGGAATCGATCGAGCGCCGGTTGACCGATGAGATCTTTCGGTCACGGCAGAACAAGCAGTGGGTCTCGTATCGAGGCGCGGAGGTCAAGGCCCGTGTCGAGGCGATTGCACTGGGGCTTCATCAGGTGGGGGTGCGCGCGGGAGATCGGGTGGCCCTGCTCTCCGAGAGCCGACCGGAGTGGAGCATGGTCGACCTGGGGATTCTGGGAGCGGGAGCGGTCAACGTCCCGATCTATCCGACCCAAGCGATCGATCAAGTGACCTATATCCTGCGCGACAGCGGCGCGAAGGTCCTCTTTCTCTCGACGGCACGTCAGTACCAGCGGGTTCAGTCGGCCATCGCGCGACTGAACGATGCGGAGCGTCCACGCCTGATCTTCTTCGAGGGGGATGGGAATGGCGTCGGGACGACACTCGAGGATTTGGTCAGGGCGGGGGAAGCTCTGCGGGCGGAGCGCCCAACGCTCGTTGAAGAGCTGGCCGCGCAGGTCGGGCCTGACGATCTGGCGACGATCATCTACACTTCGGGTACGACAGGAGTTCCGAAAGGGGTCATGCTGACCCACACCAACATCGTCACGAACGTCATCGCTTCGGGCGAAGTCTTCCAGTTGGAGCCGACCGATCTTGCGCTCAGTTTCCTTCCCTTGTCGCACGTCTTCGAGCGGACGGTGATCTACATCTATCTCTGGCGGGGCGTAACGATCTGCTTCGCCCGCGGAGTCGAGACTGTCGCGGAGGATATCCGGGATATCTGCCCAACGATTGTCACGGCCGTCCCGCGCCTCTTCGAAAAGATCTATGGCACGATCAACAAACGGGTCTCGGAGGCAACGCCGCTCCAGCAGCGCATCTTTCATCGTGCGATCCGTGTCGGACGCGAGGTGGCCCGCCGGATGGATGAGGGGCGTTCAATCCCCCTGCCCCTCGCCCTCCAGCACCGCCTTCTCGATCGCTTGGTCTTTACGAAATGGCGACAAGCGGTGGGCGGGAGGATCCGCTTTTTTGTCTCTGGCGGTGCCGCGCTGCCTTCCGAGCTGGCCTACATCTTCCTTGGAGCCGGGATTCCGATCCTTCAGGGCTATGGGTTGACGGAGACCTCCCCGGTGGTCTCTTTCAACCGTCCGGGCGAAAATCGCATCGGAACGATTGGGCGGGCCATTCCGGGGGTGCAGGTCCGGGTCGCGGAAGATGGGGAGCTGCTCGTGCAGGGCGAGAATGTCATGCGCGGCTACTATGGCAAACCTGAGGAGTCCGCTGAAGTCCTCCGCACCGAGTCGGATGGTCTCTGGTTTCACACCGGGGATATCGGAACGATCGATGCCGATGGCTATATCCGTATTACTGACCGTAAAAAGGACCTCATCAAAACGAGCCTCGGCAAGTACATCGCTCCCCAACCGATCGAAAATCTGATCCGGGGGATTCCGATGGTTGAGCAGGTCATCGTCATTGGAAATGCCCGCAAGTTTCCGGTCGCCCTGATCGTGCCGGCCTTCGACGCCTTGATCTCATACGCCCGATCACTCCAGATCGAGACGACGGATCGCCATGCGCTCGTCCGTCATCCTCGGATCGTCGAGTACTTCAAAAAGAAGGTCGATGCGGTCACCAAAGAGCTTGCTCCCCACGAAAAGATCAAAAGGATTGCACTGCTCGAATCGGACTTTTCGATCGATGGGGGCGAATTGACTCCGACCCTCAAGGTGCGGCGCAAATTTGTCGAGGAGAAACATCAGGCGATCATCGAGACCCTCTACCCACGTTTGGAGGTTGAATGAAGGGCGCTCCGCTGCCCCTTTGCTCAATCGGTCGGGGCAGCAGGGGAAGAAGGGCATAGGGCATGAAGAGTTCCAAGGGGCTCAAAAAAGATGGGGAGGAAGAGAAGGAGTGCAGGGACATAGACAACAAGGTGGAGGAGAAGGGATGGGGAGCCCCCGAGGCAGGACTGGCAATTTGACGATGACGGCAGGTCGAGTGGTCCTGTGGTTGCTGTTCGGCTTCTGCGGAGCGGCGGTTGCCGCCGATCCGGGCCCCGATTCGCCACGTCGAATGGCCAGTCAATGGGGGTATGTGGGAGTCTATCTGGGGGACTTGACTTCTGACCGGGCCAAAGGGCTTGGTCTTGGGTCCACCGTCGGTGCGATCGTCGGCAAGGTCGAACCTGGCAGTCCTGCGGAAAAGGCAGGTCTTCGGGAGGACGACTGCCTCTTGGCACTCGATGGGGAGCCCATTTCGAACCGGCTCGCCTTCTTTCAGCGCGTCATGAATGTCCCGCCCGGCACCCGGGTGCGGATCGAACTCCTGAGAGCCGGGGCCCGCCAACAGGTGGAGGTCGAGCTGGGTGGGCGACGACCACTGGGAGATGACCCCATTCGTGCTCTCTTCAATGAGGCCGATGCCATGCTCGTCTCGGCGGATGACTATCTGCGCGAGGCCAATGATCTGGCAGCCAAAGGCGATCTCCCCGGGGCGGAGAAGGCGCGTGAGCTGGCCACCTCTTTTCGCGAGATGTCGGCCCAGTGGCGCGCCGCTGTTGAGAAGGATCTACAGGGGACCCGTGATCCCACCCTTGCATCTTCCGAGAAGAGGGTTCCCCAACAGACCCTTCAGGGAACCCGGCGCTACCAGCTCGGCTTGACCGTCATCCCTGTGACCGACCAACTCGCCCGTTTCTTTCACTGCACCGAAGGGTGCGTCCTCGTTAGTGAGGTCCGTCCCGGGGGAGCCGCGGAGCAGGCGGGCATTCGTGCGGGAGATTGCCTCACCAGGATCGGGGAGACCCGTGTGCCCAATCCTCTCCAGCTATCCAAACTGCTCGATCAGATTTTGGCAGCGGGAGGAGGGTCCCTCACCTTTCAAGTAACGATTGTTCGCCAGCAAGCTGCCCAGACGTTTGAGATCACGCTTTGATCTTGGCCTTTGCGTTTCGCCGTGAGCGGGCCCTATAATTTCGATCTTTTCTGGCCGAGGTCGACCACGGTTGGGGTGGAAGAGAGAGCCCGGCTTGGTGGCTCGTTTTCGCGGCAGATCAAAGAACTGGAGAAAGAACGGTAAAAAGACCTTAACGAGGAAAAGATCGGGGATGACGAAAGATTGGGGATTACGAATCATGACCAAAGAGAAAGTGGAGGAAGGGATGAAGATGGAGTGGCGTGCCGTCCTGAGAAGGGCGCTGGTCAGTGGAATGCTTGTCGGACTTGGCTGGATGGCGGCGTATGGTCAGGAGCAGAAACCTCCCGCGGCCGCTCCCCAAGTGTCGGATGCCGAGCGCAAGGCCATCGAGAAGATCAATAGCGGGGCCAATCCGGAAGCGAAGATGAAGGCGGCCGGCGATTTCTTGAAGAAGCACGCGAAGAGCAGCCTGCGGCCGCGCGTCGCCACCTACGTGGCCGAGGAGATTACGCGCGTCACGAACAAGCAGCAGCGGGCTTCGCTGGTCCAAAACTATTTGTCGATGTTCAACCTGCCGGAGGAGGGGGACCAGGTTCGTCCGCAGTTGATTGAGGACCTGCTCGAGGCCGGGAAGTTCGATCAAGCGCTCAGCGAGGCCAGTCAGTATCTCTCGCGCAACCCCGACGATGTGACGGTTCACATCTCGGTGGCCTGGGCCGGTGCGAACCAGATCCAGAAGCAGTCGGCTTCTCCGAAGCTGGTCGAGGCAGCCAACCTCTCCTCCGCCAAAGCGGTAGAGATGATGGAGGCCGATCAGCGGCCCGCCCGGTTCACCCCCGAGGGCTGGGCGGCCTATCGCGATTCCTGGCTCTACCGTCTCTACCAGGCACGGGGCCTCATGCTCTACTCCGCCAATGACAAGGCGCAGGCGAAGGAGAATCTCGAGAAGTCGGCCGGTCTCGAGCCCTATGATCCCTCGACGCTGATGATGCTCGTCAATATCACCAACGAAGAGTATCAAACCCTTGCCCAACAGTACCAAACCCAGAAGAAGGAAGAGATCCTGACCAAGGCTCTTGAACGGATGGACGAGGTGATCGAGTGGCTCGCCCGGGCGGTCGCTGCCACCGCTGGCAAGGACGAGATGAAGCAGGCCAACCAGTCATTTCGCGAGAATCTTGAGGCCTACTACTCTTTCCGTCACGAAGGAAAGACGGATGGTCTGCAGGCGCTGATCGATAAGTTTCGGAAACCGTAAGCAGGGCTGGATCGGCTCGCAAGGTTGATGGGATCGCTGGACAATTGCGGCAGGGGTGGCTTTAACAGTGCCCCTGCCGCGTGCTTTTTTACCCGAAGGGTCAGATCAATCGTCCAGTTCTGTCAGGCTCGCCGAGGCGTCACGAGGTCGGTTCGAGCAAAGGAAAGAACTGACCAGACAATGGTTCTCCGGGGGGAATTACCGGGATTCCTGCCAGGAGAGGCTCGTCGGTCTGGGAATAGACGCCGTCGCGACAGAGGTTGAGGACGACGGCCCGGCGTGGACGCTCCGTCCGGTTGGCGAAGGAGCCGTGGATGGTGCGTGCGTGGTGAAAGGTGCACTCCCCCTGGCGCAGTTCGATCGGGACCGGGTGGAATTGTGCTTCCAGTTCGGGAGGAAGCACTGTGCGGATCGACTCCATCTCCCCGGCGAGGCCGGTGATCGGGAGATCCGGCCAACGATGGCTCCCCGGAACATAGTGAAGACAGCCGTTTTCGCGGGTCGCGTCATCAAGAGCGATCCAACAGGTGAGGTGGGCGAGGGGTGCGGTCCGCGTCCAGTAGGAGTAGTCCTGGTGCCACGCGACGACTCCGCCGTGGTGGGCCGGTTTGCAGAAGAGCTGATCATGCCAGAACCGAATTGGGCCGCCGAGCAGCTCGCGTGCGGCGCTGACCAGGCGAGGATGCCAGAGGAGGTCGTGAAATCCGGGCTCAATCCGCCAAGCGCCGAGGGCGTGAAAGAGGATCATCCCGGGGTCTGTCGACTCGTTGCTGTGATACTCGTGAAAGAGGTGGTGGCCGGGCGAGGTTGGATCCATCAGTCGCGCCAGCTCTTCGCGCAGTTGCTCGACCTGGGACCGGCTGAGGAGAGGAATCCCCGAGAGGTAGCCGTTCTCTTCAAAGAAATCCACTTGTGAGGCGGAGAGTGCCCCGTCTTCACTCCACCCAGCCGATTCATTTGAATGGGTCAGAAAATGGGAGACTGGGGTGTGAAACCGGGAGAGATCTGGGTGTTCAACCGTGCTGCTCAAGGAGGACCTCCTCTGGTTGGGATGGGAGTGAAGGGGCCGCGGAGCGCGGGGATCGGTAGACGACCAGGAACGGGTCCCGAGGGAGCAGAAGACGAAGTTCCTCGCCCGGGGAGATGACCTCCACCCAGGCGTGTCCGACCTCGTTCGGACGATCGGGCGAGAGGCCGAGGCAGAAGGTCGCGGGGATGCCATACCCGGTGAGGGTTCGATAGACGATGAGGCTCTCCTGGACGCATCTTCCCCAACGGCGAGGGAACCGGACAAGGCGCGCCGCCCACCGTTGCACTTGTCGCGGATCAGCTCCCCGCCAGCCGCCTTGGGGGGCAAGAGAGGCCTTTTCGGCGGCCTCGATGGCGCGGCGAACTCCAGGGCTGAGCCCAGAGCCGCGCATGACCTGCCAAACCCACCAGGCGGCCTGCACCGTTCGATGCAGCTCTTCCCAGCGCTCCTTGCTCGTCGTCAAGGAGATCCTTGCTTTCCAATTGGCCGTACCCGCCATCTCCCTCCTCGATTTGTCTCTACGCTGACTTCCCCTTCAACTCGTCTGAATTGTGCTCCGCAAGGCCTGCCAACTCAAGCGTTCTTGAGAGGTGCAGAGGGGGAGATGTATAATCCAATCTTTGTTCAGCTTGGAGATCGCGTGTGTCCCTGGCCATCTGGCCTTGGCAATCCACGTGGGATCGACGCTGGGGGGAATGGGACGAGACGTGGAGGGAGGAGCCGGATGATGATCAATCGAACGCTGCCGAAAAGGGCAGGGAGAGCTGGCTCCCAAGTGGCCCAAGTGGGCCAAGTGACTTGGCCATTGCGAGGTCATCTGATGAAGAGAACCAATCGTCGCCTTGCCGTGGCCCTGGTGACCATTCTACTCGGTGGGAGTCTGCTGGCCCACGGCACGTTTCCTTGGTGGCACGGGCGGTTGATGGCGCCCGTCGAAGCGGCCGGTCAGTTGAATAGCAGCGAGTATGACGTGCGCCATTATCAGATCGACGCGTGGCTCAATCCGGCCCAGCAGGAGCTGCGAGCCCGAACGGAGGTCACCTTCGTTCCTGCAGCGGAGACCCGGTCGGCGATCTTTGAACTCAATGGATCCCTGACGCTGCGGCAGATCACCCGCGTCGATGCGGGAGGACCTGCCCTGACGGTGGAGACCGCCCCTGCTACCGAAGTGTCCGCTCCCGAGCCTTCCGGAAAGCCACGCTTGACGCGTGGGGGAGCGGCGACGCGGACTGCCCCTCCCACCCCTCCCACCCCTGCCACCCCTGCCACCCCTGCCACCCCTCCTAAGGGGGCGAAGGAGAAGAAGCGGGAGTCGAGTGTCCCCACTCCGGCAGCAGGAGAGCCGACGGTTGCGGGACCCACCACACAACCTGCGGGTCTCTCCTTCATTCAGGACAATCGCGAGAACATGAATGTTCGGATCGACTTGGGCAGTGTCGTGCCGGCGGGGCAGGAGGTGACGCTCGCGTTTGAGTACGGGGGAGCCCTCGAATCCCCCCAGGGAGGCCCGCTCCCCAATGCCCGTCTGGCGGCGGTCTCTCCGCAGGGCAGCTACCTCTTCTACGCGGCCCGTTGGTTTCCCTTTCACGACTATGCTGCTGACCGGGCGACCTATCAGATCCGGATCCGGGTTCCCAAAGGCGAGACCGTCGCCTGCTACAGTGAGCGTCCGGTGACGATTGAGGAGGAGGCCGATCCGCTGACGAAGGAGCCGCTCTCGCTCTTCACCTTTGCCAGCGAGAAGCCCGTACTGCCCGGGAGCCTCGCCGCTGGCAAGTACCTGATTCGTTCTTCGACCAGCGGGGGCTTTGTCGTCGACTTCTATGTCAAGGCGGGAGATGAGGCCTGGGCTGACCGGGTTGGCCCCCTGATTGGCAGTCACCTCGAGTTCTACTCCTCGCAGTTCGGCCCCTACTCCTTCGGCCGCCGCCTGTTGGTGGTGGAGACTGACGAGGAGACGCTGGAGACCTACTCGGGCGCGGGGATCACGTTCGTCTCACCGCGGGCGTTGACGGCGTCTCTCGAAGAGAAGTTGGCACGAGAGGTCGCCTACCAATGGTGGGGGCAGACCGTCGGACTCCGTTCCTTCGACGATACGCTGCTCTCGCAGGGGATGGCCGAGTTCAGCGCACTCCTCTACATTGCGGTCAATGGCACGGTGACGCAGTATCAGCAGGCCTTGCAGGCGCAACTGGAGAAGGCTCTTGCCTTTGAACAGTCCTCTTCGATCCGCAATGCCCCCTCCCAGCTCGACGATCAATCCTCGGCGTTCCGTTCGGTCGTTTTTCACAAGGGAGCGCTGGTCTTCAATATGTTGCGCCAATTGATGGGCACCGAGCCCTTCGACCAGATGTTGCGAAACTACTACACGCAGTACGCGGGGCGGAACATAACCCTGGAAGAGTTCGAGTCAATGGCCTCGACCGCAGCGGGACGCGACCTCCGCTTCTTCTTCGGCCAGTGGATCGATTCGACCGGGGTGCCCGAGTTTCGCACGGACTACCGCGTGCTTCGCACACGAGAAGGGTTTCGGGTACCGGGCACGATCCGGCAGGACCTTGACACCTTCGAGATGCCCGTCGAGATTCTGCTGCGGACGGAGGCGGGCAGTGAGCGCCAGACCCTGATGATGCAGGGGACCTCGGTCGATTTCGATCTCCAGTCGAAGACGATGCCGCTCGAAGTGATCGTCGATCCGGATGTCAAGATCGTTCGCAGCTCCGAGGAGTTGCGACAGGCGGTCATCGTTCGTCGTGGGATCGAGCACCTCCGGCAGGAGGAGTATGTCGAGGCCGAGCAACAGTTCCAAGCCGCGATCAAGCTCAGCCGGTCCAATTCGTGGGCTTGGTACAACCTCGGCCTGCTCTACATGACGCAGCGCAACTGGAACCGCGCCCTCGACGCCTTCGACCAAGGGCTCAATGGGGTCTTACGGCCCGACTGGATCGAGGTCTGGTCCTACATCTACCGCGGCAACTGTTGGGATATGATCGGCCAGCGCGAGCGCGCCGTTGCTGAATACAATAAGGCCGTCACCAATGGGACCGACTACGATAAGTCCCAGGCAGCCGCGCAGGGCTACCTGGCCCAGCCCTATGGTCGAAAGCCGACTCCTCCGGCGTCGGAAGAGAAGCCAGACTCTGCCAGACTCTGATGGACAGTGATACCCCGTATGCCATTCAATCCGTGTCTCCCCGCCGATCGTCACGTCTTCTCCCGTCATCCCTTTCGCCGGGGCAGTCGGCACCATTTCCTGGGATCTCTCTCGCTGGCCGTGTGGGGATTTCTCCTCTGGGGGGGGATGGCAAGGGCGGAGAGCGTGGTCACTCTTCCGACACCATCACCGCAGGAGGGAGGGGCGGTCCCAGCGGCCGATCCTGCCTACCGCTTTCTCTTCGAGAATGAGCGGTTCGTCGTCTCTCTGCAGGAGGTGCTCCTGACGGCAGAAGGGAAGGGGCAGTATCGCTATCAACGGAAGGAGATGGACGAGATGGTCCTCACCTTCGTCGCCTCTCCGGCGGTGATGGAGGAGATCCGGGGGTTGTTCGCCCAGCTCGATTTTCTCCATTCGAGCGAGAACTACCAACACCGACGGGATTTCTCCCATCTTGGGACCATCACGCTCGCCATGCGTCGAGACGGGGCAGAGCGCGAGGTTCGATTCAACTACTCCGATCGGCAACAGATCAATCAACTGGTCCGGCTCTTTCGCGGGTTGGCGACGCAGGAGTCCCGCCTCTTCGAGATTGAGACCGTCCGCGCCAATGACCCCATCTCTACTCCCGCGCAACTGCGGCTTCTCGAGGGAGAACTCAAGTCGCGGACCATCGCCGATCCGCGGCGCTTTGCTCCCCTCCTCCGCGAGATGCGACTTGACGAAGGCATCCCTTTGATCGCACGCAACCACGCGACACGTCTCCTGGAACAGATCGACCGCCTCCAGAAATAGCTGGGGAACTACTCACGGTGAGGAAGAGATGATTGCACCACAGAGCAGAGGAACTACTCGCGTTGGGGAAGAGATGATTGAACCACAGAGGCACAGAGGTCACCGAGGGGAGAATGATGGGGTGGCTTTCTCTGTGTTCTCAGTGCCTCGGTGGTGATTTCCCTGCCACACCAAAGAGGCACAGAGGGGATAGGCCCCCTGGAAGTGCATGGATGCCGTGAGCAGGTACGCAGCAGCAGCCTCTCTCCTACGGTCTATCGAACGAAAGGAAGATCCGGGGGATGGGCGTAAGGCTCTCACGGTAGACTTGGAGGACGATCGGGGCACCGGGGGAGAGTCGCTCGAGCTTCTCCTTGAATTCGTCGGTGCTGGTGACAGGAACGCGATTGATCGATTCGATGATGTCGTTCTCGCGCAGCTCTGCGTCCTCCGCGACGCTGCCCGGCTCGACCTGCAGGACGAGGCACCCGCGGCCAACGGCGAGCTGTTTTTCGCGGGCGAGACAGGACGTGATCGTTTCGATGCGGAAGCCCAGCCGCTCGCGGGCAGGAATCTCGGCTGGAGGCGGGAGTGACCGTGTCCCGGGGCGCTGCCCAACCACGACGGTCACCATCTGGGCCACCCCGTCGCGATAGAATCGAACTGTCGCCGGGGTGCCGACCGGGGTCGAGGCGACCTTGCGGACCAAGTCGCCGTCATGGCGAATTCTCTCCCCCTGGAACTCGACGATGACATCGTTTGTTCGCAGCCCAGCTTTGGCCGCGGGGCTGGCGACTGCGCGGCCATCCACCTCCATCGTCTCCCCAAGGTTGCTGATGATGGCCCCCTGTGCGCTCGGGAGACCGAAGACGCGGGCGATCTGCGGGGTGACGCGCTCGGTCAAGGCACCAAGAAATCCCCGGACCACTTGGCGGTGCTGGATCAATTGATGATAGACCAGCAGGGCCTCCGAAGAAGGCAGAGCAAAACAGACGCCGTTGTAGTCCCCAGTATTGCTGGCGATGGCCGTATTGATCCCGATCACCTCGCCGTCGAGGTTGATCAGCGGCCCCCCGGAATTTCCGCGGTTGATGGCGGCATCGGTCTGCAGAAAGTACTGAAAGCCAACCCTCTGATAGAGTTCGGCGGAGTCCCGCTCCCGGGAACTGATGATGCCGGCGGTGACGGTCTGGTTCAGTCCGAAAGGGGAGCCGATGGCGAGGACCCAGTCTCCGACCCGCATGCGCGCCGAATCCCCGATCCGGGCAGTCGGGAGGGGGAAGGGCGGATCGATCTGGATGACAGCGAGGTCAGTCTCCCGATCCTCTCCCACTTGGCGCGCTCGTACCACCGTGCCTCCAGCGAGCGTGACGCGGATCCGGTCTGCCCCGTGGATCACGTGGTAGTTGGTCAAGATATAGCCGGCCGGATCGAGAATGATTCCCGACCCATTGCCCCTTCGGGCAGGTTGTTTCTCTGGAACTTGCATTCCCTCGATCGACGGGACGCCCTGCCGTCTCTCTCCTGTCCCTCGCCGTGCGGCGACCGGGCGGGAGACGGTGCTGATGTTGACAACGCTGGGCTCGACTTGCCGTGCCACCTCGACAAAGGTGGCGGAGAGTTCCGCGGCCGCACGAGTTCGATCGGCTTGGCTATTGCCTCCCATCAATCCCCAGAGCAGACCGACGAGCAGCAGGAGGATCGCTCCTCCACCCCAGACGGGCATTCCTGCCCTCGCTCTCCACTTTTCCGGTATCGTTGGCATGTGATCCGCCCCCCTCTGCAAAGGATTCTCCCCTGACCGCCTCCCCGCGCTGGTCTGGATTCAACTGTGGGAATTCGACTGCCTTACTTGTGGATGACTGACGAACTATACCAAAAAAGGAGACGGGGTAGAATCCCTCCCTCGATCTTCCTTCTCTTTGATACGGAGAGGAGGTCAAGGTGGGAACTACCCCGCGGTAGGCTAGCTGATTAGGCTCCCCTGGTGGGGGAGTGCTCCGTCTTGGGAGGCGGCTAGGGCTTCTTCCGGGGAGCCGGTCGACCCTTCTGTGCCGGAAGCGACTTGGGTGGCTCGAGGTTGTTGCCGACAATCAGGTCCTTGATGACCATCTTGACTTCGGCAACCCGCGGATCGTCTGCCGGTGCACGATCGACGAAGAGCTGGAGCGTGTTGGCCGATTCCTGGAAATTGGCCAGCGCCGCATAGGCGAGGCCCAGCTTGTAGAGGCCCTCGGTGTTGTTCGGGTCGGTCTCCAAGATCGCCTTGTACATTGTCACAGACTCTTCGATCTTGCCGGCTTCGTAGTAGGTCTCGGCAGCCTTCAGCTCGAAGTTGATCTTCTCAGCGGGCACTTCGGTGGTCGTGGCAGCATCCCGGTAGCTCTTGACCGCGGAGTCGGCCATCTCCATGACGCCGAGGCGGCGCGCGAGGAGCGATTCCGAGTCGGCCTTGATCTTGAGATACTGACCTTTGCTCTTCTTGGCGGCGGCTGCCTTGGACGGATCGGCGAGCTTGGCCTCGGCGAGCGCGATCGCTTTGATGGCGGCTCCAGAGGCGTCGGAGAAGTCCTGCTTGGCCGGCTCACGCAGCGAGGCGTCGCGCAGGCTCTCGTTGAGCTGGGTTACGCCGCGATTGTAGTGCGCGAGGGCAAGGTTGGCCCAGACCGCCTCCTGCTCTGGGTCAAGCTGCGAGGCGGTGCGGTAAGCAGTGATCGCTCCAGCATAGTCCTTGTTGGCGGCGAGCTGCTGCCCTTGATCGAAGGTCTTCTTCATGTTCTCGAAGTCAACCTTCTGCTTTTCGATCTCCTGGCGTTTCTTGTCGTACTCTTCCTGCTGCTTCTTGATCTCTTCGGCCGACAATTGGCGTTGGTTGCCGCTGGCGGCGTCAGAGGATTGGATCCGCTTGACCTCCTCCATCGTCAGTTTGCGGCCATCTCCCGCCTGGAGTTCGACCTTGAGCAGATCTCCGGTGGGACGAATGTTCGTCATGAAGTAGGGAGCGTGCCCCTCCGCCGAAATGATCAGGGTGTAGGTCCCGACATAGGGGACTCCAGCGTGAAGAAAGTGTCCCTTCTTGTCGCTCTTGACGTTGTAGTTACCCCGAATGTCCTGGCGAACAATCTGAATCTCTGCGCCGGGAACCACTTCCCCCGATCCTGCCTTGACGACATCCCCCTCGATTCGTCCGACCTGCGCCGAGACCGTGAGGGTGGTAAGTGAGATCAGCAGGCTCACCGTCAACACTGACCCACAAAATGTTCTCCACCATTGAATCCTTGACTCGACTGCGCTTCTCTTCATGGCGCTCCTCCGTGTGATGCGTCGACCGTATGGACGTGGGGTCCTCGGATGAGGATCTCTCCAGCCGCCACTTTGCTGCTCCAGTGTAGTGAAAACAACTCGTCCTGTTTTTCCGCTTTGCCCTCTTCTGGGGAGTGCGGACAGACCTCTCATCAATGCGTTCCCACCCAGCGTTCCCTTCCAGTCGAATGAACGGGGGGACGGGGACTTCCTTGCCCGGCTGGCCCGATTGCGCTGGACAGCGAGAAGGGGGACACCCTTCAGATCGCGGGCTTCCAGCCCGGAGGAAGGCACGGGAAGGGATCGATAAGATTGGCTATCTTATGCTTCGTTGCCGGAGAATTCAATTGCGTAGGGGAGTGGATCGTCAATTCCCGCTTCCCGAAAGCCCCGGAGACGGAGCGCGCAGCTGTCGCAGCGACCACAAGCGAGTGTCTCGGCGCGATAACAGGACCAGGTGAGGTGGAGTGGGGCTTGGAGGGCAAACCCGAGCTGGACGATCTCCGCTTTCCGCAGGGCGATGACGGGAGTGACGATCTCGACACGTGTTTCGGGACGAGTCCCGACTTCGATCAGCCGGCTGAATGCCTCGTAGAAGACTGGGCGGCAGTCGGGGTAGCCGGAGCTGTCCTCCGCGACGGCACCGATGTAGATGCGACCCGCCCCGATCACCTCGGCCCAACTGCTGGCGATCGCGAGGAGGTGGGCGTTGCGGAAGGGAACGTAGGTCGTGGGGATCTCGGTGGCCTCGAGGTTGGCCTCGGCGATCTCGAGAGTGGCATCGGTCAGGGAGGACCCACCGATCTCCGTCAGATAGGCGATATCGGTCGCCAGACGCTGCTCGATCCCGTAGTGGTCGGCGATCGCTTCGAAGGCGCTTCGCTCCCGCGCGGCGGTCCGTTGCCCATAGGAGACGTGGACGAGGGCGACACGCCGGGAGTCGCGGACGGCGATCGCCGTCGTCACGCAACTGTCCATACCCCCACTCGTCAGCACGATCGAAAATGCCGGGTCAGACTCCTTTGGCATCAGGTCCCCAAATGTATTTGTGTAACTGCAGTTGAAGGCGGCCCTTGATCCCCCGGGCCTCCGCTTCCAGGACCCAGGCGGCAAGGGCCTGGAGGTCGACCTCCCCCCAAACAGGGGAGAAGAGGACCGCTGGAAGTCGCTGGTGAAGCTGGTAGGTCTCGATGACCTCGCAGGCATAGTCGAAATCGGCCCGGTCCCGGATGACGAACTTGACCTCGTCGCGAAGTCCGAGAATCGTCAGGTTCTCCCAACGGTTTCGATCGGACTCGCCGCTGCCAGGGCATTTGACGTCGACGATCCGGATCGCCCGCTCGTCGAGTGGACGGATGTCGAGGCTGCCGCTCGTCTCGATGAGGACCTCGTACCCGGCATCGCAGAGTCGACGGACCAGCTCGACGCAGGCCTCCTTCTGGACGAGGGGCTCCCCGCCCGTAATCTCGACCAGCCGGCAAGGATACTGGGCCAACTCGGCCATGACCTCGTCGATCGACTTGTCCGTCCCCCCCTGGAAGGTGTACTCACTGTCGCACCAGGTGCATCGGAGGTTGCACCACGTCAGCCGGACGAAGAGGCACGGACGTCCGGCAAAGGACGATTCCCCCTGAATGGAATAGAATATTTCGGTAATCTTCATCGGCCTTCTCGCTTGAGCCAGGGCATCGGGTGGCACCTCTCTTTGGCTTCTCCACCAACCAATCCGGGAAGAGAGAGTGTGACATCCCGCCCGTCTGCCGGCAAGCCCGCGCTCTTCTTCTCGCTGGCCCTGGCGACGATCCTCTTGCGCACGCTTTCCATCTTTTGCTGGCTTTCGCTGGCTTTCGCTGGCTTTCGCTGGCTTTCGCTGGCGGGTGTGCTCCATGGTACACTGCGCACGATTCAATCAAAGCTGGTCAAATCTGGTCCGGGCTGGTCGAAATTTTGATTAAAGTTCTGGTCGAGAAGGGCCAGAAAGGCGAGAGATGCGTGAACTGAGCCCACACCAAGGGCACCCAAAAAGGGGAGTGATCGAGAGGGGCGTGGAGGAGATCTTCGGCCCCGACGGGCTCCTTGCCCGCCACCATCCGGAATACGAATTTCGGGAAGGGCAACTGGCGATGGCCGAAGCCGTCGCTTCGGCACTGGAGCACCGCCACCATCTGCTGGTCGAGGCCGGTACGGGAACCGGCAAGACCCTCGCCTACCTCATTCCCGCGATTGCCACCGGACGACGCGTCATCGTCTCCACAGGAACCAAGAGCCTGCAGGAGCAGCTCTACTACAAAGACCTGCCTTTTCTGGAGTCTGTCCTCCCCCGCCCGTTCCGGGCCACCTACCTCAAAGGGCGATCGAACTATCTCTGTCTCGACCGGTTTCGCAAGTCCGAGGAGTCACCACTTCTCGAGGGGCTCGACCAGATCGATCATTACACGGCGATCAGCCGTTGGGCCGGGGAGACGACGACGGGCGATCGGGCCGAGTTGACCGATCTGCCGACCAATCTCCCGTGGTGGCGCCACATCGACGCCCGTTCCGAGATCTGCACCGGCTCGAAATGCGACCATTACGAGTCCTGCTTCATCACACGCGCCCGGCAGCGTGCGCTCGAGTCGGAGATCATCATCGTCAACCACCACCTCTTCTTTGCCGACTTGGCGCTGCGTGGCAAGGAGTGGGGGCAGGTACTGCCAGACTATGACGCGGTCATCTTCGACGAGGCCCACCAGATCGAGGATGTCGCCATGCAGTACTTTGGGGCGACGGTCTCGACCTATCAGGTGAGTGACCTGATTGGAGATATCAACCGACTCCCTCTCTCGGATTATGATGCCGCCCGCGAGGTGGGCCGGGCGGCGACCCGGACGATGGCGCTGGCCGACCAGTTTTGGCTCCAGTTCGCTGGCGGGGGGCGCTGGGGAGAGGCGGAAGCAAAGATCGTGCTGCATCGCCAGATGTTCTTTCAGGGAAAGCCTGGGCAGCCGGTGCAGCCGACCGCCGCCGGGGAGCGGGTCGTCGCCTTTCGCAAGGCACTCGACCGGCTGATCGCCGCGCTCCAAGTTGTCCGCAATCCCCCGACCGAGCTTGAAGCCCTGATCCGGCGAGCGGAACAGTTGCGATTCGACCTCGACTTCATTCTTCTGGGAGAGGCGGAAGCGGACACCTTCGTGCGCTGGTGCGAGCGCCGAGGGCGGACGATTCTGCTCCAAGCGATGCCGATCGACGGCTCCGGGATCCTTGCCGAGCGGCTCTTTCGCGAGACGGAGACGGTCATCCTGACCTCGGCTACCTTGACGACGGCCGGCTCTTTCGAATTCATCCGCTCCCGGCTCGGGATCGAGCACGCCGTCGAGATGACTGCCCCGTCGGGCTATGACTATCAGGAGCAGGCGCTGCTCTACCTCCCGTCGCGGATGCCGGATCCGCGTGAGCCCTCGTTTGTCGAGGCGGCGGTTGCCCAGATTGTCTCGCTCCTTGAGGCCTCGAGCGGGCGCGCTTTCGTGCTTTGCACCAGCCACGCACAGATGGTCAACCTGCGCCGCCGGGTCGAAGAGCAGATCTTCTTTCCGATCCTGATGCAGGGGGATGGCTCGAACGCAGGGCTTCTCGAACGATTTCGCACGACCCCCAACGCAGTACTGTTCGGTACGGCGAGCTTCTGGCAAGGAATCGATGTGCGGGGAGAGACGCTCTCTTGCGTCATCATCGATAAGCTTCCCTTCGCGGTTCCGTCCGATCCGGTGGTTGCCGCCCGGCAGCGCCACCTCGACCAGCAGGGCCGCAGCAGCTTTGCCGAGTACTCTGTCCCCTCGGCGGTCATCTCGCTCAAGCAGGGGGTTGGACGCCTCATCCGCAGCGCGACCGATCGGGGAGTCCTCTCGATTCTCGATCCACGCCTCGTCACCAAGTCCTATGGCCAGACGTTCCTGCAGAGCCTGCCTCCCTGTCGAATCACCCGCCGGATTGAGGATGTCACTGCCTTCTTTGCCGCGGATCTTCGGCCTGACATCCAGCCGATCGTCGATTGAGGTCACCTCGATGCACTCTCTTCTCTCTCCCTTACGCTCATTCCCTCGTCGCCGGCGAGGAGCACTCCTCGCCCTCTGCCTCTTCCTGCTTGTTCCAGTCGTGGGGAACAGTCAAGAGCGGGCCCAGGTGGGCAGCGGAGAGTCACGTCCGATCGATTGGGCCAAGGCAGAAGCGGAGGCGCTCGACCTCTTCCTCGCCTACCTGCGAATCGATACGACCAATCCTCCTGGAAAGGAGATTGCCGCCGCCCGTTTCTTCGGGGAGATTTGTCGACGCGAGGGCATCGAGTACCGGATCTTCGAACCGGAACCAGGGAGGGGAACGATCTGGGCCCGTCTCCGCGGGAACGGAGAACAGCGACCACTGGTTCTTCTCAACCACCTCGATGTCGTCCCCCACAGCCCAGAGTTCTGGACCTATCCCGCTTTCGCGGGACGTGTCGAAGGGGGATTCATCTATGGACGCGGCGCTCTTGATATGAAGTCCCTCGGCATGGCCCAGTTCTTCACGCTGCTGACGCTGCGTCGAGCCGGGGTCGCACTGCGCCGCGACGTCATCTTTCTTGGGACTGCCGACGAGGAGTCCGGCGGGAAGCTCGGCGCTGGCTGGTTTGCGCGGAACCATCCAGAGCTGCTCCGCGATGCGGAGTTCCTGCTCAACGAGGGGGGGAGCAACTTCGTCGACTCGACCGGGCGTGTCTTGTCGGTTGGCATCTCACCGGCGGAGAAGACGCCGGCTTGGTTTCGGCTGACCGCCGTTGGAGAGCCTGGTCACGGGTCCGTTCCCCGGCCACAGTCGTCGGTCAACCGTCTGCTGCGCGCCTTGGGTCGATTGCAGGACTATCAGCCGGCCTATCAAGTCGCCCCAGTCGTCGCGCAGTCTTTTCGCTCGTTTGCCCCACTGATGGAGAGATCGGTGGGCGCCCGCTACCTTACCCTTGAGGAGTCGTTGAAGGACCCGGACTTCGCGCGCCTGCTCGCTTCCGACACCCAGGCCCAGGTCCTGCTGCGCAACACCATCTCGATCACGATGCTCGAGGCCGGCAACAAGGTCAACGTCATCCCGGCGCAGGCGAGTGCCTCGATCGATACGCGGCTCGTCCCGGGTGAGCGTCTTGAGCGATGGATGGCCGAGTTGAAGGGGGTCATTGCCGATCCGGGCATCACGCTCGAACCGCTGCTCGCCTTCGAAGGCAATTCCTCTTCGATCGACTCCCGCCTGGTTCAGACCTTGCGGACTCTCGTTGAGCGCCGCTTCCCAGGAGCCAGGCTGACCTTTCCCGTCGTTGCCGGATTCACTGACAGCCACTACTTTCGCGAACTCGGGATCGAGAGTTACGGCTTTTCCCCTTTTCTCGCTCCCTTGTCGCAGTTGGGACAGGGCTACCACGGCAATGATGAGCGGATCGGCCTGCAAGCCTTTCTGCGAGGGGTCCGCTTTCACTATGACGTCGTCGAGGAGCTGGCCCGGTGACTGCGATCAGCCGAGCCCCTCGTCACGGGGGCTCGATCGACGGCAAAGGAGAAATGAGATGAATGCCATTGTCCTTCGTGAGCTGGGGAGCCCCGATCACCTTCGGATGGAGGTCGTCCCGGACCCTGAGCCCGGACCCGGGGAGGTCGTCGTCGATCTCAGAGCGGCGGCGCTCAACCATCGGGACCTCTTCATCCTGCAACGGCTCTACCCGGGAATCCAGCTCCCGGCCATTCTTGGAAGTGATGGCGCAGGGGTCGTCTCGGCCGTTGGAGAGGGGGTCGATTCGGCCTGGCTCGCCCAGGAAGTACTCTTGGAACCCGGGCTCGACTGGGGCCCAGAGGAGGCCAAGCAATCGCCCGCCTACCGGATTCTCGGAATGCCGGATCAGGGAACCTTCGCCGAGCGGATCCGCATTCCGGTCGCCAATCTCCAGCCCAAACCTGCCCACCTCACCTTCGAGGCGGCGGCCGCGCTGCCGCTGGCTGGGCTGACCGCCTATCGTGCCCTGGTCACCCGTGGCGAGGTTCGTCCGGGTGAGACCGTCCTGGTGACTGGCATCGGCGGTGGCGTGGCCGTGCTTGCCCTGCAAATCGCCGTCCATCTCGGCGCCCGGGTCTTTGTCACCTCTGGGAGTGACGCCAAGATCGAGCGGGCGATCGCTCTCGGTGCCCTTGGCGGCGTCAACTATCACGACCCCAACTGGGGCAAGCGGCTGGTCGAGATGAGCGGCGGTGGTCCCGACCTGGTCATCGATAGCGCCGGCGGGACCTCGCTCGAGACTGCGGTCCGCATCGCCCGGATGGCGGGTCGCATCGTTTTCTATGGGGCCACCACTGGGCTGGCTCCCAACCTTGACCTCTACCGGTCCTTCTTCAAGCAGTTGACCCTCAAGGGAAGCACCATGGGCAGTCCGCGAGAATTTGCCGCTCTGGTGGCCCTTTACGCCACTTCGGGCCTCGTTCCCCCGGTCGACCGCGTCTTCCCTTTGGCCGAGGCCGCCGCCGCCCACCACTACCTCGCCACCGCGGGCCAGTTTGGAAAGGTCGTCCTTTCCCGGCCAGAACCGGGGGCATCCCCGTCATCGAATTGATCTCCCCCCGGAGTCATTCTTTGCAAGATTTCGCGGGGTCGTGCTATGATTACCTCTTTTGTGAAGATTGGTGCATTGGGGATCGAGCAACCGGGTCTTTCCCCCAGTAGCCTGGGTTTGTGCTGGTCACGACCCTGATGGATCGAGCGAGTTGACTGAGACGGTGACAAAAACCGCGGCGGACGGTTGGAAGTAAAGAGACGACGATCGCCACCAAGCGTTGGCGACCTCCGCGGGAACCCCTTCAAGGAGAGAAGAGAAGCGATATGACATCAGCGAATGGTGGGAACGGAAATGGGTCGACTGGTACGGCTGTCGGGAAGGTCGTCCAGATTATCGGCCCGGTTGTCGACGTCGAGTTTTCCGAAGGCTATCTTCCAGCGATCTACCAGGCACTCCGGGTAACGAGCGAGGGCTTCGACGTTCCCCAGCCGATCAATGTCGTCTGCGAAGTTCAGCAGCACCTGGGAGAAGGCCGGGTCCGCACCGTCTCGATGCTCCCCACGGACGGGATGGTCCGCGGGATGAAGGTGATCGACACCGGTGGGCAGATCAAGGTGCCCGTTGGAAATGGGACGCTCGGCCGGATCATCAACGTCATTGGGGAGCCCGTCGACGAGCGTGGCCCGATCGATGCCACGGACTTCTACCCGATCCATTCCCATGCCCCGGGCTTCGAGGAGCAGTCGACGAGCCAGGAGATGCTCGTCACGGGCATCAAGGTCATCGATCTGATCCAGCCCTTTCTCAAGGGCGGAAAGATCGGCCTCTTCGGGGGGGCCGGCGTCGGCAAGACGGTGACGATCATGGAGCTGATCAACAACGTCGCCAAAGCCCACGGCGGTTTCTCGGTCTTCGCCGGAGTCGGCGAGCGGACCCGTGAAGGAAACGACCTCTGGTTGGAGATGCGCGAAGCGAAGGTCATCAACGACGAAGACATGAGCCAGTCGAAGGTGGCACTCGTCTACGGACAGATGACCGAGCCCCCCGGAGCCCGCCTCCGCGTCGCCCTCTCCGGGCTGACCGTCGCCGAGTACTTTCGTGACCAGGGGCAGGATGTGCTCCTCTTCGTCGACAACATCTTCCGCTTCACCCAGGCCGGTTCCGAGGTCTCGGCGCTGCTTGGACGGATGCCCAGCGCCGTCGGGTACCAGCCCAACCTTGCGACGGAGATGGGCGAGCTTCAGGAGCGCATCACCTCGACCCGCAAGGGCTCGATCACCTCTGTCCAAGCGATCTACGTGCCAGCCGACGACCTGACCGATCCGGCCCC
This sequence comes from Blastocatellia bacterium, assembly GCA_049317725.1. Lineage (GTDB taxonomy): Bacteria > Acidobacteriota > Blastocatellia > RBC074 > RBC074 > CAIOZW01. Next base: position 8,324 of record JBMOHS010000013.1, on the reverse strand, counting down.
GGCGACGACCTTCGCCCACCTCGACGCCACGACGGTGCTCTCCCGGCAGATTGCCGAGCTGGGCATCTACCCCGCGGTCAGCCCCCTCGAGTCGAGTTCCCGGATTCTCGATCCGCGAATCGTCGGCGAGGAGCACTACGCAACTGCCCAGGATGTCAAGCGCATCCTCCAGCGCTACAAGGACCTTCAGGACATCATCGCCATTCTGGGGATCGACGAACTCTCCGAGGATGACAAATTGACGGTCTCCCGGGCACGCAAGATTCAGCGGTTTCTCTCGCAGCCCTTCCACGTCGCCGAGCAGTTCACCGGCATCCCTGGGAAGCTGGTCCCGATCGAGGAGACGATCCGCGGCTTCCGTGAGATCGTCGATGGGAAGCACGACGACCTACCAGAGCAGGCTTTCTACCTCAAGGGCACCATCGATGAGGTAGTCGAAGCGGCGAGAAAGATGTGACCCCATGGCCGAGAAACTGACACTTGAAGTCATCACCCCGGAGCGCAAGGTCCTCAGTCAGGCGGTCGACGAGGTGGTCGTTCCCGGAATGGACGGGGAGCTGGGCATCCTGCCGGATCACACTCCCCTCATCTCCCGCCTGCAGACGGGTGTCCTCACCTTTCGGGCAGGGACAGAGCGGCAGCTTCTTCACGTCAGTGGAGGATTTGTCGAGGTGCTTCCGGGGCACGTCTCGGTCTTGAGCGATGTCGCCGAGCGCCCGGAGGAGATCGACCTGGAGCGCGCCCAACGTGCCCGGGAGCGGGCCGAGCGGCGGCTGGCAACCCTTGGTGAGGATGTCGACTTTCGTCGTGCCGAGCTGAAGTTGCAGCGAGCGATGATCCGCATCCAACTCGCCAGCAAGGGCTAGAGAAGCCGCCCCCGGACAGGTCGAGCGGTGACAGAGACAGGATCTCCGTTGGCGCGCCTGAGGAGGGGCGGAAACGGGAACGTCCTGTCTCTTTCTTCATCTGCTCCCAGGAAAGAGATTCCAGGGAGAGGATTAGGCGTCTGATCAGCCGCTGGTGTGGGGAGATCTCGCCACGCCCAATGCGAATGGGAGATCGGTGGGGATGAGTACGATGATCGCGATGCACCTGTTGATTTGGCTGGCTTGGCAGGAGCCACCAGCGGAAGCGGGCATGAGTCTGGTCGACCTGATTTGGCGGGCGAGTCCGGTCGCCAAGCTGGTCTTGCTCTTGCTGCTGGGCCTCTCGGTCGCCTCGTGGGCGATCATCTTCTCGAAGGGAAAGGCGACGAAGCGATCGCAGCTCCTCTCGGCCCAATTCCTCGAAGCGTTCGAGCGCAGCCAGCGATGGGCGGAACTTCACGCCGCGACCTCGTCGATCCCGGACAATCCCCTCAAGGCGATCTTTCTGGCGGCACACGGAGAGCTGCAGAAGCAGGCACGGCTCAATTCCGAGGCCGTCCAGCGGGTCATGCAGAGCGCGGCGATCGACGAGGCGACCAAGCTGGAGCGGAGTCTCGGCTGGCTGGCCTCGACGGCGAGCGCATCACCCTTCATCGGGCTGTTTGGCACGGTCGTCGGGATCATCATCGCCTTTCAGGGCTTGACCCAGACGACGACAGCTTCGATCCAAGCCGTTGCGCCCGGCATTGCCGAGGCCCTTGTCGCCACCGCGGCGGGAATCGGCGCAGCAGTCCCGGCCGTCCTTGCCTACAACCACTTCGTCAATCTCATCAAGGTGATCTCCGCCGACATGGACAGTTTTGCCCTGCGCCTCCTCAATCTGATCGAACGGGAAGCAGAGCGGGCACGCTGAGCCCTGCCGAGGCCGGGCGCTGCTCCAAACGGTACGAGAGCCCCGCCCGAAGCGGGCCAGAGCAGAGAAGACAATGGCATTTTCAACACCCCGGGGAAGAACGCAGACGGCACTTGCCGAGATCAACGTCACGCCACTGGTTGACGTCATGCTCGTCCTCTTGATCATTTTCATGGTCACGGCACCGATTCTCCAGACGGGGATCCAGGTCAACCTTCCGAAGACACGTCAAGCACGCCCCCGCGAGGTCACCCAACGAGCCTTGATTCTCTCGGTCGATCGGGAAGGGCAGATCTACCTCAGTGGTCCGGGCGAGCGCCAGCCGGTCAACATCAATGATCTGCCCAAGCTGCTCGCCGAGCGGTTGGCCAAAGTTGAGGACCGGCGTGTCTACCTGCGGGGCGACGGGGAGACCCCCTACCGGATCATTGCGTACGTGCTCGATCAGGCGAAACAGGCCAATGCCAATGTCAGCCTGGTAACGGAACCGACAGAGAAGGCAGCGAAGTAGGACGGGAGTGCGTCGGCATTGGACCAGAAGCGGAGTGTCAATCTGGATCAGCGATGGGGAGCGATTCTCTCTGTCCTGTTGCACGTCGCGCTGCTCGTTCTCGGGGGGCTCTTTCTGCGCCAACCAGCATCGACCGAGATTGTCGCCGCAGGGGAGGGGAGCGGTGAGGGGGGAGGCATGATCGAGGTCGGGGTCGTCGACGCCGGCCAACTTGGGTTGAGTGCCCGCCGGGCTGTCTCCCTCCCCGGTGAGGAACGGGACCTTCCCAACAACGAGCTGGTCGAGACGCAGCGTCCTGACCCCTCCGACGAGGCGGAGGTGCTCCCGACGGATCAGCCGCGCGAACGGAGACCGACCGATCCCACTGTCCGACAAGTGGACCGGCCTACCCCACGGCAGACCGAACAGCTGGTGACTCAGACTCCGCAACGCGGACTCTCCCCAAATACCAATGTCGAGGTCGGGCGCTCTTCCGGCTCTCCCGTCCCCTCGATGACCGGGGGGATTGGGGTCGGGAGCGGTGCCGGGCGCGGCGAGGGTGGCCTTCCAGGCGGCTCTGAATACGGTCGTCGGATTCAGCTCATCCTCAGCCGCAACTACAATCCGCCGGCCGTCTCGACGCCTGGGACCGAGTACGTTATCGTCGAATTGCGCATCGCCCGGGATGGTCGCATCCTCTCCCTGACTGGCGGTCGTCTCGACCCACGATCGCTCAAACGGCGCAGCCCCCTCGATCTCGTCAACTATGCCGCCGAACGGGCCGTCATCGCCTCCAATCCACTTCCCCCTTTCCCGAATGGATTTTTGTTGGGGTCGCAGGAGGCGACGGCGGAAATTTGGTTTCGTTATCCCAAATAATCGGGTACCCTGTTGCCTCTGGAGAGGAGTGCGACCAAGGAATGATGTCTCCTGGAGCCATGAAGAAATACCAAGCGCTACCGCCCAAGATTGTTTCGGCACTGTCCAAGATATGCCCGCGCCGTGGTTCGTCCCACTTGACGGTTCTCGTGCTGGGCCTGCTGTTGTTGCTCGCCCTCTTCAGTGAGGGAGGGGCCCCCGTCGTGCTGGGCAAGCTGATCGACCAAGGAACCCAAGACGACCTCAAGCGGCAGATCGGGACCATTCTGGTGACGCCTGGCGCTGGCCCGACGCTGGCCATCGCCGATTTTCAGGCCCGTTCCACCGGGATTGCCGAACCGCTCGAGACCTTCAATACCGTTCTCTGGGATGACCTCCAATTTGCCGGCGTGACCAACCTGATCGGGAAGAGCCTCTATCCGAAGACGTTGCTGGCCGATCCGGCCTCGCTGCGCTATGAGGAGTGGGAAGCGGATCCGGTCAAGGCCGACTACCTCGCCTTCGGCAGCCTCATCGACGCGACGACCGCCCAAGGATTCCTTTACGATATCAAGACACGCCAGGGGCTGCTCACTGCGCAACTGAGCGGAACCCCGCGCGAGATGGCCCACCAGTTGGCCGACCAGATCGTCCAGCTGCTGACCGGTCAACCCGGAATTGCCCAATCCAAGATCGCCTACATCGCCAATCGCGAAGTCCATCTCATGGACTACGATGGATACAGCAGTCGCCCGTTCTCCCGCGAGGGGGCGATCACCCTCTTTCCGGCCTTCTCACCAGATGGGAAGCGGTTGGCCTATGTCTCCTACCGATCGGGCTACCCGAATGTGGTGATTCGCGGCGAGGACGGTCTCCTCCTCGGATCGACCCAATTCCGTGCGACGACGACCTCGCCATCGATCGGCCCGGATGGTCGCCTCGTCTTCTCCTCCAGCAAAGATGGCTCCGGAATGGATCTTTATGTGGCCAATTCCGACGGATCGAACGCGCAACGCTTAACCAATACGCGAAAATCGATTAACATCTCCCCGCGCTGGAACCCGCGCACGGGTCTCGAGATCGCCTTTATTTCGGATCGGGGGGGAAGTCCACAGGTCTACCTGATCGGGTCCGATGGGACCAATGAGCGCCCTCTGCTCAGCCTCGGTGGCAAGATGGACTCGCCATCCTGGTCTCCCGATGGTCGATTCCTGGCCTTTACGTGGGATGGTGGAGGGGGGCCGTTTCACATCTACCTCGCGGAGATTGCCACGGGGCAGGTCTTGCGGCTCACCCGCGAAGGCCGCAATGAGAACCCTGCTTGGTCTCCAGACAGCCGCCATCTTGTTTTCCAGTCGAATCGGACCGGCCGGTGGGAGATCTGGGCCATGCACATTGACGGGAGCGACCCGCGTCAATTGACCCGGACCGGAGGACGCGCCCCCACGTGGGGTCCCTGATGCAATCTTCCCGCGACGCAACTGGCCTGCCGGGACTCGAAGAGGCCCAATGTGAGTCTGGATGGATTGAGTCTGGATGGATTTGGATGTTGTTACCAGGGCGCTCGATCGATGTGCCCAGGCTTTTGATGGTCATACCATAACGCAAGGAGAACGCCCAATGTCGAAGAAGATCAGACGGATGACAGTCGGATCATCCATGTTGTTGCTGGCTCTGTTGATTGCCGGCTGCGCGCCCCCCACCGCCAAGATCAAGGTGTCGCGGCAGGAGGTCAACGCTGGGGATCCGGTGACGGTCAGTTGGGAGACCAACAAGGCGAAGGTGGTCGAGGTCAACGGCGAGAAGGTCGAGAAGATTGGCGCCAAGACCGTCACCCCCTCCGCCTCGACGACATTTGAAGTGGTCGCCCGCCGCGGCAAGAAGGAAGCGCGGGACAAGGCCAGCATCAATGTCGTTGTGGTCAAGCCTCCCATGCCGACTGTCAGCCTGCGGGCCGAGCCCAACGCGATCGACCTTGGCAAGAACACGGTGCTGCGCTGGGAGACGTCCAATGCGACGACCGTGACCATCTCCGGGCTTGGAGAGGTTGCCGCCACTGGACAGCGCGAGGTGAGCCCGCGGGTCTCGACGACCTACACGGCGACCGCGATTGGAGCCGGTGGCAATGCCACGGCGAGCGCCCGGGTCACGGTCAGCGATCCCCCTCCGCCGGTCGAGCGTCCCCGGGTGACGGCGCCGGTTGAGCCACCGATTGCCGAACAGTTCCGTGGCACGATGCGGTCGATCTTCTTCGAGTACGATCAATCCGACCTGCTGCCCGCCGAGCAGGACCAGTTGCGTCGCGCGGCGGAGTGGCTCAATCTGCCGGCCAACCGCGGGATCGTCTTCCGTATCGAGGGCAACTGTGATCCCAGGGGAACCGCAGAGTACAACCTTGGTCTGGGGAACCGGCGTGCCGAGACGACCAAGGAGTTCCTGGTCAGCCTGGGAGTCGATGCCTCCCGCATTGAGATTTCCAGCTACGGCCTGGAGAAGGCGTCGGGAACCGACGAGGGGCTCGCCAGCGCTCCTCCCTCCTGGGCCCACGATCGCCGCGCAGACTTTGTCTACGTGCGTGGTGGCGAGCGCCCGTAACGGCGCTCCCGCCTGATCATCAGCCACGTGTCTGACCCAGGAGCACCCTGCCGGTCGTTCTCCGACTCTTTTCGGAGGCCGCTCGCGGGGTGCTCCTGCCTTGTTTACTTCCCCCGCCATCGGGGCTCACCTTCGAGGATCTATGCGCAATCACTGGTTCCGTGTTGTCAACGGGCTGACCTTCTGCCTGCTGTGTCTCTCCCTCAGTTCGCCGGCGGTGCTGGCCCAGAACAGAGAGACGCGAGACAAGATCGACCGCATGGGGATTCAACTCGAGGAGTTGAAGACCGAGATGATCCTGCTTCAACGACAGGTCCAGACCATGCTCGAGACCTTCAACAAAACGAGTGGGGAATTGAATACCCTGGTCGTCCAGATGAGCGACAACCTCTCGGCGACCCGCCGCGCCCAGTCGGCGATCTCGACCAACACCAATGAGACGGGGACCCAGGTGGTCGCGATGGGTGAACGGATGACCGCCACCAACCAGCGGATGGAGCGCCTCTCCGAGCAGTTCGCCCAGTTGCGCAAGGTGATCGAAGATATTCCCAAGATGCCCACCTTCGCACAGATCACACCAGGCAACGCCGAGCAGCTCTTCGCCGCAGCCTACAGCGACTTCTCGCGTGGCAATTATGACCTCGCCCTCTCCGAGTTCAGCCAGTATGTCGAGACGTTCCCGACCTCGGAACTCGCCGATAACGCCCAGTACTGGATCGCGGAGATTCGGGCCGTACAGAAGAAATGGCCAGAGGCGGCGGCAGACTACGAGAAGGTCTCCACGATCAGTCCGACCGGTGACAAGGCTCCGCTCGCGATGTTCAAGCGGGGGGGGATTCTTTTCGATCTGGAGATGAAGGACGACGCGGTCGCGCAGTGGCTCGCGCTGTTGCAGGCCCATCCGAACAGTCCTGAGGCGGCATTGGCGCGCCGGCGATTGGAGGAGGTCGCACCAGAGTCACTCGCTGTTCCCGAACCGACGCCCACGACGCGCCGCCCGCCGCCAACGCGTGGGCGCAGACCTTAAAACCGGTCCCCCTCGGCCACAGCACGGGACTCCGCGGTGGCTCACCCTGGCTGATCAGGGAGTCTGCCCGAGTTTCTGCTGAAACGTGGTCACCCCGGGATTGTTGGGGTTGACGGAGGTCAGTTGACGCAGGGACTCTTTGGCAGCGGCGAGGTCGCCCTTCTCGATTTGCGCGGCTGTCAAGTTCTGCAGCGTCTTTTCGTGGCGAGGGTCGATGCGCAAGGCTTCCTGGAACTCCCGGATGGCGGCCTCCAGATTCCGCGGCTGGCGCAGGAAGTAGGTCAGCCCGAGATCCATCCGCACGATGACGTTCCGGGGCGATTGCTCGAGCGCGCGACGGTAGGGGACCTCTGCCTCGGCATATCGTTGCAGGTCGAAGAGGGTATCTCCAAGCCGGGTCAACGCCTCGACATCGGTCGGCCGGGCCGCCGTGGCGCGCTGATAGAATTCGAGGGCCTGCTCAAATCGTTGGATCTCCCGGAACATCCCTCCGGCTCCCATCTGCGCCTCAAAATTGGTCGGCTCATTCCGTGCCTTCTGGATCATATCCGCGACATCGGATTGGGGCCCAGCACCGGCATTCGCGCCATCGGCGGCCGCACTCGGTGCCCCCTCTGCCGCGGCTCCGCGCTGCCCTGGGGAACTGGAAGCGGGACGATACTGTTCGTTGAGGTAGTTGGACCCGATATACCCAATAATCAAGCCCACCAAGAGCGCAATCAAACCGTATAAGATGTTCTCATTTTTCATAATCTGTACTATATCGCCCCTCGCCCCTGGAGCAAAATCCCGCGGTCGTTTCTTCGTCGTTGGATCGGCCAATCAGGAAGTTTGGATCTTTTCTGCTGCTTGGGCGTTCCTGTTTTCGGTGGGGGCGGCTGACACTGAGCAGGGCTCGGGTGGGAACGATTGCCGGGGCAGGTCGGCCGCGTGAAAAAACCTCAAAAAAGGGGATTTGCTCGTGAGCCGTGGCTGTGCTACAACCCCAGTTAGCTAGTTCGCGAAAAAGACACAAGAAGCCGAGAGTCGTTGCCTCGATCGGTTCAGGAGGGGGAGTTCATCCCCCCCAATGTCAATGGACACACAAGCCCAAGCCTGCGGGCCTCCCGCCTTGGGATGGAAATGGAATATGAATCCTACGCTGATGAGCGCCGACCTCCGGTCTGGAGCTGGTCGAAGACTATATCTTCGCCTCAGAAAGGCCACTCGCCTCGCTGTTCTCTTGATCATTTTGACCACGATGTTGGGCACACTGCTGGTGATCGTGCGGCTCACCGAGATTTCCGCCGCTTCCCAGGAGCCTGTGCCGTCGAGGTCACGCTTCGTTCGACCCGCTTCCACCGAGTCGCGCTTCGACGAGTTGGGGGCCAAAGCCGCCAACGTCGGCCGGGTGTCGGTGCTGGTGCGGCTGCGCACCCCATTCGATATGGCCCAGTTGGGTGGTGGAGGAGAGGGGGCGAGGCTGCAGCAACTGGCGATTGCCGAGGTTGGGCAGCAGTTGCTGACACAACTCCCGAATGTCGCCGCACAGTCGATCAAGAGCTATCGCTACCTTCCCCTCCTCGCGATGCGGGT